>NZ_JBEZDS010000051.1:0-7651 GCF_040648435.1 Dactylosporangium sp. NPDC049140
CACCGCCCCCGACCGGGTCCGAGCCCGAATCCGCACCGTATCGCCCTGGTCAACGACTTGATCGACCACTATGGACACCAGCCCGGCGAACAATATCTTGATCAGATCGAAGCGCACCGCTGACACCCTGCCGCATCCTGATCAGCGAACCTCGATCGCCCCGGACACCACCGTCTTTGCGCCGTTTTCTTGACAGTCCCCTTATCGGGCTCGAAGTGGTGCGGAGTGTCCGGCTTATCGGGCTCGCGGCGGCGGGTTTGCCGAACGTATTTGTGCAGACGGGCGTTTCGTGTGGAGCATTGTTATTGGACGGCGGTGGTCCTTGGGATAATGCTCGGAGGCGTCGGCGGAATGCGCAATCCATCGGTTGGCGGGTCGTGGTGTCGGCGCGGAGGTGTGTCGGCGGACTGGTCGGGGTCGTCCATGTTGTGCGGTGGCGGGGGACCGCTGTCGTTGTCGGCGAATGGCGTGCTCCGTGGACCGGCGGTGCGGCAGCGCAGCCTGTTCGGCTGGTGGGTCCGACGGGGCCGGACGTTCGGCCTGCCCGGCGGGCGGGACCGGTGAGACGGGAGGTTCGGCTGGTGGGTCCGACGGGGCCGGACATTCGGCCTGCCCGGCGGGCGGGACCGGTGGGACGGGAGGTTCGGCCGGTGGGTCCGACGAGGCCGGACATTCGGCCTGCTCAACCGGCGGGACCGGCGGGGCGGGGTGTTCCGCCTCCTCAACGGGCGGTTCTGGTGAAGCCGGTGCAAGGGCCCGCTGCGCGAAGTACGCCTCCGCCGCCTCGACACTGCCGAACTTGTCGCACAGCTTCTTCCGGTGCCGCTGCTCGAGCCCCCAGTCCCGATGCCTCTCGTGTTCCTTCCGAAACTTCTCACCCCCCGGCGAATAATTACGCCGCCGAGTCGGATCCCGCATCGCAGTAATTTCGGCCCGACTGAACAACCCCCGCTGCCCCAACACATATCGATTATCCCAAATCACGCACGGCAACAGGATCCCGTTTCAAATAGCGCAAGACCGGGACCACCGAATGACGACCCGCACGAACCCGCCGGTAAAACACGGCCAAGAGGCATAACCGCAGGCAGCAACGAACAGGGACCACGCTTACCCATTGCGGGGGCCGGAGGCTCCCGCGCACCATCGGCCGAGCGTCGTTTCGTCAGCCCCCCGTCCAAGTAAAAGACCCGTCGGGGTATAAGTCGGATAAGTCGCGGCGCGGAGCGCCCGACTTATCCCACCAGCGACACCATGCAAACAGCAACGGCCTCCACCGAAGCCGGCGAGAAACACGCCGTGTCCACGTCGAAGAGCAGCCGCACGGCCCCGGGCACCCCGTCCACGTGCAGGAACAGCGGCTCCGTCGGACCCGGCTGGACCGACCACGTCAAGGCCGGGGACGGCGACCCGGCGCCGCCCGAAGCCACCGCCCGCCGGTCGTTGAAGCACGGGGTCGGGAGCGGCTCGGTCGCGTACGGGTCGTAGTAGGCGTACTTCCGCGCCGCCAGCGCCGCCCGTGACACCGCCGCCACCGCGTCCGGGAACGACGGCGGCACCGATGCTACGCACAGCCCGAGCTGGGCCAGCGGAGTGACCACATCGGACAGTCCCGGGCGGAAGCGGTTGCTGACCACCGGCCGCACCGCGATCGTCTCGCGGCCGGTGACCCGGGCCAGGGCCGCCATGTACGCCGCGAGCAGCACCGTGGACTCATCCGTGCCCAGGCGCGCCGCGGCCGCCGGCAGGCCGGTCGCGAGCGCGGCGGAGTCGAGCACGCACTTGCGGTACCGCTGCGGAAGGGCCGGCGCGGAGAACGGGGCCAGGCCGTCCGCGTGGCGCTCCCAGTGCCGCCGGGCCGCCGTGTCCTGCCGGGCGCCCGCGGGCGAGGCCTGCCACGCCGCCAGGTCCAGCGGCTGCGGGCCCGCCGGCGGGGACGGCTCACGGCGGGTCGACTCGGCGACCATGGCGGCCGCGCCCAGGCCGTCGGTGACCAGGTGCGGCATCACAGCGACCAGGCGGGCCGGTACGCCGCGGTCGCAGATGACGGCCATGCGCATCGGCCAGTCGGCGGCCAGGTCGAGGCTGGTCGCGCGGTAGCCGGCCTCGACCGACGCGGCGATCTCGGCCGGGTCGCCCCCGTCCGCCGGGACGACCTCGAGGACGGCGATCCCCGACGCGGCCACGTCCTGGCGGCCGTCCCGGATGCGGGTGCGGAACGACTGCCAACGCTCCATGGTGTACCGCAGCTCCGCCACCACGTCCGCGACGGTGGTACCGGCGGCGACCGGCCGGTGCCCGCCCATCGGCAGCCACGAGCGCTCCCGCCGCATGGCCTGCATGATCGCGCGCTGGCCCCAGGTCAGTTCCGCAGTACCGGAGCCGGAGCCGGTGAAGGGTACCGCCAACATACCCCTCAGGGTCGGCATCGCCCGGCCCCGCCACAAGTCTTGCGGTTGCCCGGCCGCGGTGCTAGAAGGCCGTCGGCCGCACCAGGCCGGACTCGTAGGCCAGGACCACCGCCTGGACACGGTCGCGCAGGCCGAGCTTGGCCAGCAGGTTCGACACGTGCGTCTTGACCGTGTGCTCGGTGACGTACAGGGCCGCCGCGATCTCCGCGTTCGACTGGCCCCGCGCCACCTCGCGCAGGATGTCGACCTCCCGCGGGGTCAGGGCGGCCAGGCGCCGGTCCGGGGCCCCGGCCGGGCGGCGGTGGCGCAGCACGTCGGCGATGAGGCGGCGCGTGACCGTCGGGGCCAGCAGCGACGAGCCGGCCGCCACGGTGCGTACCGCGGCCACGAGCTCGGTGCGGTGCATGTCCTTGAGCAGGAAGCCGCTGGCGCCGGCCTGCAGCGCGTCGTACACGTACTCGTCGAGGTCGAACGTGGTGAGGACGAGGACCCGGGCGTCCGTCGCGGCGCAGATCTCGCGCGTCGCCGCGATCCCGTCCATAACGGGCATGCGGACATCCATGAGTACGACATCCGGCGCTTCGCTCCTGGTCTTCTCCACGGCCTGGCGCCCGTCCGAGGCCTCGCCCACCACCAGGATGTCCGGCTGCGAGCCCAGGATCATGCACAGCCCGCCCCGCACCAGGTCCTGGTCGTCGGCGACCACCACGCGCAGGGTCACGGCCGCGCCGCCGCGGGCAGGGTCGCGGCGACCTCGAAGCCCGGCCCGTCCGTCCGCGGGCCGGTGCGCAGCTGGCCGCCGACCGCCTGCACCCGCTCCAGCATCCCGGACAGCCCGTGCCCGAAGACCGCGGCGCCGCCCCGGCCGTCGTCGCGCACGGTCACCGCGAAGCCGCCCTCGTCCGAGGCGAGCGACACCACGACCCGCCGGGCCCCCGCGTGCTTGACCACGTTGGTGAGCGCCTCCTGCACGACCCGGAAGGCCGTCGCCCCGACCCGGGGATCCAGCGTCGGTACCGCACCCCGCTCGAGGCGCACGTCGAGCCCCGTGCGCCGGGCGCGTTCCACGAGCGACGGTATCGCCTCGAGGGCGGCCGGCTCCGGCTCCCGCTCGCGCAGCACGCCGAGCGCGTGGCGCAGCTGCACGAGCGCCTCGCGGCCGGTCTCGGCGATGGCGTCGAAGGCGGCCTCGGCCCGGCCGGCGTCGGTGCGCACCACCGAGGCGCCGCCCTCGGCCTGCACCACCATGAGCCCGACCGAGTGGGCGAGCACGTCGTGCATGTCGCGGGCGATCCGGGCCCGCTCGTTCGTCGCCGCGGCCGCCTGCTCCTCGGTGAGCCGGCGGGTGCGCTCCTCCAGGAACGCGATGCGGTCGCGGCGGGCCCGGACCCCGGCGCCGAGCGCGTAGGCGGTGACGAACATCAGCCCGACGTACCCGAAGGACGGCGGGTTCTCCTGCGGCAGCACCAGGGAGATCCCGACCCCGGCCGTGGTGAGTACGATCGCCGCGATCCGCCAGGCCGGCGCGGCCAGTTCGGCCCAGGTGTACGTCGCGACGAGCTGCCCGTACGGCATGTCCGGCAGCACGTTGAGCAGCGACAGCCAGGTCGTGGCGATGCCGGTGACCAGCGCCACGAGGACCGGCGCCCGCCGCCGCCAGACGAGCGGCGCCGAGGCGAGCAGCCCGAGCAGGAGCGTGCCCGGGTCGAACGGCAGGTACCACACCGCGGGGAACATCGTCGCGGCCGCCACCGCCGCGGCGATGAGCAGGTCGAGGGCCCGGACGCGCATGCCGACATTCTGCCGCCCGGTTGCGTCGGCAAGCCTCCCTCGTGAGAGCCAGATCCGGGTACGGTCGGGACATGGCACGCAAAATCGCGACGAACGACCGCGTCGACCGGCCGGCGCTGCTCGAGTTCCTGGGTAAGCGCCACCACGGGATCGTCATCACCACCCGCGCCGACGGCCGCCCGCAGGCCTCGCCGGCGACGTGCGGGGTCGACACGGAGGGCCGGATCGTCGTCTCGACGTACCCGGAACGGGCCAAGGCGACGAACCTGCGCCGCGACCCGCGGGTGTCGGTGCTGGTCCTGTCCGACGACTGGAACGACGCCTGGGTCCAGGTCGACGGCACCGCCGAGGTCATCGACATGCCGGACGCGCTGGAGCCGCTGGTGGAGTACTTCCGGTGCATCTCCGGCGAACACCCCGACTGGGACGAGTACCGCCAGGCCATGCGCGACCAGGGCAAGTCCCTCATCCGCATCACGATCGACCGCTGGGGTCCGGTCGCGACCGGCGGCTTCCCCGCGCGCCTGGCGTGAACGGGTACGCGGCCCTGGATGCCGCGCTGGGCCGCTGGGCGCCGATCCCGGACGACGAGCTGGCCCGGGCGCACCGGATCTTCCGGGCGCACCGGGTGCCGGCCCGCACCCTGCTGCAGCGCGCCGGCGAGCCGTCGGAGCGGGTGTCGTTCATCGTGCGCGGCCTGACCCGCATCTACCTGGTGGGGGACGGCGGCGCCGAGCGGGTGCGGGCCTTCCGGGCCGAGGGCGAGCTCGTGTGCGCGTACGCGGCGGCCCTGCGCCGGGCCCCGTCGGCCGAGTTCATCGACACCCTCGAGCCGTGCGAGCTGCTCACCGCTACCCGGCCCGCGTTCGAGGCCCTCTGCGCCGGGCACCCCGCCTGGCAGGCGATGCTGAACGCCATGCACGAGCGGCTGTTCCTCGACGAGGAACGCCGCTCCCGCGACCTGCTCGGCGCCGACGCGGCCGCCCGCTACCGGGCCTTCCTCGCCGAGCGGCCGGCGCTCGTGGCGCGGTTGACGCAGCGGCAGATCGCGGCGTACGTCGGGATCACCCCGGAGGCCCTGAGTCGGCTGCGTCACTCCCCGGCGTTGATGTAGGTCAAGGCCGGGCGCCCGCCGCGACCCTAGCGTCGGGTCCATGAGCACACTGATGCACGCCGCCGGCGTCGAGGCGTTCGGCGAGCCGCTGCGCGAACTGGAACTGCCCCGCCCGGTCGCCGGCGACGGCGAGGTCCTCGTGCGGGTCCGCGCCGCGGCCGTCAACCCCGCCGACGCCGGCATGGTCGCCGGCCGGTACCGCTGGGCCGAGCCGGTCCGCTTCCCGCTCGTCCCCGGCTACGACGTGGCCGGCGAGGACGCCGCGACCGGCGCGCCCGTCGTCGCGTTCACCCTGCACAAGACGACCCAGCGCGGCGGGTACGCCCAGTTCGTGGCCCTCCCCGCCGACCTCGTGGTGCCGCTGCCGGACGGCGCCGACCCGGTCGCCGCGGCCGCCCTGCCGCTGGCCGGCCTGACCGCCTGGCAGGCCCTCGACGCGCTCGGCGACGGCGTGCGCACCCTGCACGTCAACGGCCGCGGCGCCGTCGGCGCGTTCGCGAAGGCCCTCGCGCCCGGTCGCGGCCTGGAGGTCGTCGACGACGGGCCGGTGGACGCGGCCCTGGACGTGGTCGGCGGCGAGCGGGCGCGGCAGGCGTTCGCGCGGGTGCGTGACGGCGGCCGGTACGTCACCGTCGTCCCCGAGTTCTGGGTGCCCGGCGGCCCGTTCGCGGCGGAGCGCGGCATCGGGCCGCGGGTGGTCTCGGCGCGGTACGACCGGACCCAGCTCCTCGGCGTCGTCGAGCGCTTCGCCGCCGGCACCCTGCGGCCGGCGATCGGCGACGTGCTGCCCCTGGCCGAGGTGGCGGAGGCGCACCGGCGCCTGAGCCGCGGCGTGCGGGGCAAGCTCGTGCTGGAGGTAGGCTCCGCCTGATGGATCTCGAGGCGTACGCGCGGCAGATGCTCGACGAGAACCGGTACGTGGTGCTCGGCACCGCGGACGCCGACGGCGAGCCTTGGGTGTCGCCGGTGTTCTACGCGCTGGACGGGTACGCGACGCTGTACTGGCTCTCGGACCCCGGCACCCGGCACTCGCGCAACCTGCTGGCCCGGCCGCGGCTGAGCCTGGTCGTGTACGACTCGAACGCGCCGATCGGCGGGGCGAGGGCGGTCTACATGAGCGGGCGGGCCGAGATCGCGGCGGAGGGGCTGGACGCGTACAACCGCGGCTGCCTCGCCAAGGGCGCGCAGGCCTTCACGGCCGAGAAGATCGCCGAGGGCGGGCCGTTCCGGTTGTACCGCGCGAGCGTCGACCAGCACTGGGTGCTGGACCCGACGCTGCCGCGCGACGGGCGCACGGCGGTCACGCCGTAGTTCGCTTCCACCGTGGTCAGTCGTCGCGCACAACGGCGCGGCTGCGCGTCGCGTGCACGGCGGTCACGCCGTAGTTCGCTTCCGCCGCTGTTAGTCGTCGCGCACTACGGGGCGGCTGCGCGTTGGGTGTGCGGCGGTTACTCCGTAGTGAGTTCCCACCACAGTTCGCCGCCACGCACCACCGTCGGGTACCACAGCCCGACGGGTCGGCCGCGTTCGAGCGCGCCGGCGACGTCGGCCAGGTAGGCGCCGTACGACGGCCAGCCCTGGGAGAAGCCGGCGGCATCGGAGTTGGGCGCGATGCCGACGCGGCCGCCCGCGCCCGGACGCTGGTCGATGACCTGGTAGGTGCCGTCGATGCCGCCGCAGGGCCACCATTGCTCGTGCCACCAGGGCTCGGTGTTCCACGGCTGGACGGTGAACCCGTCGACGTCAGCGGCCACCTCCAACCGGATCCGCCGGAACTCGAGCACCTCGGCCAGCGACAGCGGCTCGCCCTCGGGCAGCAGCGGCGTCCACGTCCGCAGGCCGTCGTGGCACAGCAGCCCGGCCGCCAGGTCGTCGGGCAGGTTCGTCGCGGCGACCGCCGCCGGCTCAGCCGGCGAGGCCAGTGCGGCCGCACTGACAGGCGCGAACTCGGCGAGCCAGGCGTCGATGCGCGCCCACGCGGCCCGAACGGCGTCCATGGGTGGCGACAGTACCGCGGCCGGCGGGTGAGGGCGGCCGCACTGACCGGCGCGGACTCGGCCGGCTGGGCGTCGGTGCGCGCCCCCGCGGCTCGCGCGGTGTCCATGGGGTGGTGACGGTTGCAGCGGCCGGGGGGCCATGGGTGTCGGACGGTTGCTGGGGCCGGGCCGGCCGTGCTGACCGGCGCGGACTCGGCGAGCTGGGTGTCGGTGCGCGTGCACGTGGCTCGCGCGGTGTCCATGGGTGGTGACGGTTACAGCGGCCGGCGGGGTCCATGGGTGGCGGACGGTTACTGGGGTCGGGCCGGCCGGGCCGGCCGTGCTGACCGGCGCGGACT
>NZ_JBEZDS010000051.1:7748-53178 GCF_040648435.1 Dactylosporangium sp. NPDC049140
GGCCGGAGCCGAGTGGGGCCGGAGCCGAGTGGGGCCGGAGCCGAGTGGGGCCGGAGCCGAGTGGGGCCGGAGCCGAGTGGGGCCGGAGCCGAGTGGCCTTTTTTGTTGGCCGCGTTTGTAAGTGAGTGCACACATACTTAATATCAGGGAGGTACCAAATGCACGCCACCGAGATCGTTCTGCCCGGCGTTGTCGAGCCGGGCGGCCTGCAGGTCCGCGGCCGTGAACTAAGCGAGCCCGGCCGTGGCCAGGCCCTGGTGCGCGTCGAGGCCAGCGGTGTGTCCTTCGCCGAGCAGCAGATGCGCCGCGGCAAGTACTACGACCAGCCCCCGTTCCCCTTCGTCCCCGGGTACGACCTGGTCGGCCGGGTCGAGCGGGTCGGGCCCGGCGTCGACGGGTCGCTGGCGGGCACCCGCGTCGCCGCGGTGACGAAGACCGGCGGCTGGGCCACCGCGGCGCTCGTCGACGCGGGTGACCTGGTGCCGGTCCCCGACGGTGTCGACCCCGCCGACGCCGAGACCGTCGTGGTCAACGGGGTCACCGCCTGGCAGATGCTGCACCGGCTGGCAAGAGTGCCCCGCGGCGGCACCGTCCTGGTTCTCGGGGCCAACGGCGGCGTCGGCTCCACGCTCGTCCAGCTCGCCCGGCACGAAGGGATCCGGGTCGTGGGCACCGCGTCGCCGCGCCACCACGAGGCCGTGCGGGCGCTCGGGGCCGAGCCGATCGACTACCGGGACCCGCAGTTGTACGCCAAGGCCCGCGCCCTGGCGCCGGAGGGTTACGACGGTGTCTTCGACCACGTCGGCGGGCCGGGAATCCTCGAGTCCTGGCGGCTCGTGCGGCGGGGCGGGGCGCTGGTCTCATACGGTACCGCCGCCACCCGCGACGACGCCGGGAACTCGCGGCTGCCCGTCCTGGCCCTGTTCGGCCGCCTGCTGTGGTGGAACGTCCTGCCGAACGGGCGCCGGGCCGGCTTCTACAACCTCTGGGCCGGCCGGCGCCGCCGGTCCGCGTTCCAGGCGAAGCTGCGCGCCGACCTCACGAACGTCTTCGCCCTGCTCGCGGCCGGGTCGCTGACCGCCCAGGTCGCCGCCCGCATCCCGCTGACCGACGCGGCCGAGGCCGTGCGGCTGGCCGAGTCCGGCACCGTCGCCGGCAAGGTCGTCCTGGTCCCGTAACGCGGGACCGGCACTCGGCGAGATCGAAGACCGGGCGTCCGCAAGGGCCGCGCCAGCGGGTTCGGAGGATAGGCTGTCGTCGATCACGGGGGAGGTGGGGCGATGGGGTACGTGGAAGTCGCGGCGCGGCTGCTCGTCGCGACGGTGTTCGCGGTCGCGCTCGCCGGGAAGGTCGGCTCCGGCCGGGCCTACCGCGCGTTCGTGGACTCGCTGCTGCAGATGCGCGTCGTGCCCGTGCGGGCCGCCCGTCCGGCCGCCGCCGCGTCGGTCGCGGCCGAGGTGGCCGTCGTCGCGCTGCTGCTCGTGCCGCTGCGCTGGGCCGCCGCCGGCGGGTTCGTGGTCGCCGCCGGGCTGCTCACCGTCTTCGCGGTCGCGATCGCGATCAGCCTGCGCGGCGGGAACCGGGCCCCGTGCCGGTGCTTCGGCGTCTCGGCCACGCCACTCGGGCGGCGGCACATCGTGCGCAACACCGTGCTCGTGGTGATCGCGCTCGCCGGGCTGGCCTCCGCGGCCGGCGGGAGCGCCGTCGCCGTGCCGGGCGCGGTCGTCGCGGGCGGCGCCGGGCTCGTGTCCGGGATTCTGGTCACCGCCTACGACGACATCGCCGCGCTGTTCCAGTAGCGCGCAAGGGGGCGGGCGACCCAAAGGGGGAGGCCGCCCGCCCCCGCACAATGGCATCGAAGGCTATCGTACGGCTACGAAAGGCCTACGATGTGCACACGGGGAGGTGCCGTGCGGTACCGCATGCTGGGCCCGCTGGAGATCGGCGAGGGCGACACGATGTGGCGGCCCCGGGGCCGGCGCGAGCGCGCCATGCTCTCGGTCCTGCTCCTGCGCCCGGCCCGGCCCGTCGGGCTGAGCGAGCTCATCGACGCGACCTGGGACACCGCCCCCGCCACCGCCCGCCAGCAGGTGCACAGCACCGTGCACCGGCTGCGGACCGTGCTGGGGGACGAGACCGTGCGGACCGTCTCGTCCGGGTACCTCCTGGCCGCCGACCCGTCCGACATCGACCTCGGCGTGTTCACCGGCCTCGCCGCCGACGCCCGCCGGGCCGCCGCCGACGGGCGCCCGGAGGAGGCCGTCGCGCTGTACCGCCGCGCCGCCGGCCTGTGGCGCGGACCGGCCCTGGCCGACCTCGACACCGCGCCGCTCGCCGTCGAAGGCGCCCGCCTGGCCGAGCTGCGCCTGGCCGTGCTCGCCGAGCGCTTCGACGCCGAGCTCGCCGTCGGCGGCGACCCGCTGCCCGAGCTCACCGCGCTCGTCGCCGAGCACCCGTACGCCGAGCGGCTCCGGGCCCAGCTCATGACCGCCCTGCACCACAGCGGCCGGCGCGCCGAGGCCCTGGCCGTGTACCGCGACGGCCACCGCCGCCTCGTCGAGGAGCTCGGCATCGAGCCCGGCCCGCAGCTGCGCGACCTGCAGCAGAACATCCTCCTGGACGCCGAGGCCGACCCCGAGCCGCGGCCCGAGCGCGACGCGCCGTGCCTGCTGCCGCCGCCCCCGCGGCTGCTCGTCGGCCGCGAGGACGCCGTCGACTGGCTGCTGCGCCGGCTCGACGGCGACGGCGACGAGACCCGGATCCTGGCCGTGTGCGGCGCGGCCGGGATCGGCAAGAGCGCGCTCGTGGTCGCGGTCGCCCATCGGGTACGGTCGCGATTTCCCGGCGGTCAGCTGCACGTGCGCCTCGGCGCGCCCGGCGGGGCCTGGGAGGCGCACGCCTCGGTGCTCATCGCGCTCGGCGTCCCGCCCTCGGCCGTGCCCGCCGGGGCGGGGGAGCGGGAGGCGCTGTACCGGGCCCGCCTGGCCGGGCGGCGGGTGCTGCTGGTGCTGGACGACGCGCCGGACGCGGCGACGGTACGCGCGCTGAGCCCCGGCACCGGCGGCGTCGTGCTCGTGACCAGCCGCCCGCGGCTGCTCGGCCTCACCGAGGCCGAGCACCTGGAGCTGGGGCTGCTCGGCCCGGGCCCGAGCCGCGCGCTGCTCGACCAGATCGCCGGGGCGAGCCGCACCGGGGCCGAGCCGGCGGCGACCGGGGACGTCATCCGGTACTGCGGCGGCCTGCCCCTCGCTCTTTGCGTGGCCGGCGCCCGCCTCGCGGGCCGGGCCGAGCTGCCCGTGGCCGCCTACTCCCAGCGCCTCGCCGACGAGCGCCGCCGCCTCGCCGCGCTCTCCACATCGGACGGTGGGGTGGCGGCCAGCCTGCTCGTGTCGTACCGCGGCCTCGGCGCCCCGGCCCGCACCGCCCTGCGCCGCCTGGGAGCCCTCGCCACCCGCCCGTTCCCGGCGTGGACGGTCGCCGCCGCCGTCGGCGAGGAGGAGGTCGACGCCGACCTGGTCGTCGACGAGCTCGCCGACGCGCAGCTGGTGCAGAGCGTCGGCACCTCCCGCTACCACCTGCACGACCTGGTGCGGCTCTTCGCCGCCGAGCGCTGCGCCGAGGAGGACGGCCCGGACGACGTGCGGGACGCCGCCGCGCGGATCTTCTCCGGCTGGCTCGGCGCGGCCCTGGCCGCCGTCGAGTCCTACAGCGGCGACCGCCCGGCCCTCGCCTGGGGCGTGCCCGAGCGCACCGACAGCACCGACTGGTCCGTGCTCACCGACCCCCTCGCGTGGCTGGACGCCGAGGTCGGCTCGGTCGCGGCCGCGGTGCACCAGGCGCACGCCCACGGCCTCGACGAGCTGTGCTGGCGCCTGGCCTGGGTGCTGCGCAGCCACCTCGAGATCCGCGGCCACTGGCAGCTGTGGGACGAGACCACCCGGGCCGGCCTGGCCGCGGCCCGGCGCACCGGCGACCGGGTCGGGGAGGCGTGCATGCTCGTCTCGCTGGCCCAGCGGGTCGCGTCGGAGGGCGGCTGCGTCGACGACCGCGACGCCGTCGCCGCCTACGAGATCTTCGACGCGGCCGGGCACGCCGTCGGCCGTTCGGTCGCGCTGTTCGCGATGGCCGAGATCGCCGAGTGGCGCCACGACGGCGACGACGTGCGCCGGCACTTCCGCCGCGCGATCGCCGCGGCGCGGGAGGGCGGGGACGAGTACATGGCCGTCAACGCCGAGGCCAAGCTGGTGCGCTGGGAGCACGAGGACGACCCCGACGCCCCCGCGGTCGCCGACGCCTACCGCGACTGCCGCGACCGGCTGCGCGGCATCGGCGCGGTCCGGCAGGCGGCGATGATGGAGCGGCGCCTCGGCATGTGGTACGAGGCCCACGGCCGCCGCCGCGAGGCCCTGGCCTGTTTCCGGCGCAGCCTGCGCGACGCCCAGCTGCTGCGCGACGAGCCGGGGGTGGCGTACCTGAGCCTCGACCTCGCCCGCCTCGACGCCGCCGACGGCCGCGCCCCGGCCGCCGCCGAGCGCTGCACCGAGGCCCTGGCGATGTTCGCCCGCCACGGCGACGAGACCGGCGCCGCCCGGGCGCGCCTGGAGCTGGGCCGGCTGCGCCTCGCCGAGGGCCGCGTGGAGGAGGCCCGGGCCCTGCTGCGCACCGCCCACGACCGCTTCGCCGAGCTCGGCCACGCCCACTGGTGCGAGCACGCCGCCCTGGCCCTGGCCGAGGTCGGGTAGCGGCCGGCTAGCCGATGACCGGCAGGACCACGGCGACCGGCCAGGCGATCGTCAGCGCGCCCGCCACCACCGTCCGCCCCCACGGGATGCCCGAGGCCCGGGCCGCGGCGCACAGCCCCAGGTGCAGCGCGACAAGCGCCATGACCAGCGGCGAGATGAGGGCCAGGAAGCCCGGGGCGGCCCCGACGGCGGACGCGACGGGCATCGGCAGGCAGACGGCCAGCACGGCGGCGTAGCTCCACGGCGGCCCGAGCACCGCGTGCGCCCCGGCGAGCAGGGCCGCGGTGGCGCCGGCGAGCAGGGCGACGAGCCACCAGTCCGGCCCGTGCGGCGCGATGTCGGTCAGTCCGAAGTGGACCGGCAGGGCGACGGCGGCGAGGGCGGCGACCGCGAACCCGGCGGCGAAGGCGAGGGGTGCGAGCGGCGGGCGGGCCGGCCGGGCCGGGCCGCGGATCAGCAGCGCGGCCAGGAGGAGGGCGGCGCCGCACCCGGCGAAGTAGCCCACGAGGTAGCCGGTCACGGGGTTGGGCAGCACGCGGTACAGCACGACCCCGGCCACCTCGCCCGGGACCGGCGCCACCAGTACCGCCGCGATGCGCAGGCCGAGGCGCCCGCGCTCCGGCGGCGGGGCCGGGTCGCGGGTACGCCACGCCAGCAGCCCGCCGGTCAGGATCAGCAGCCCGCCGGCCAGGCCCAGGGCGCCCGCGATCAGCCGGCCCTTGGCCGCGATGACGGGCCGGTCCGGGCGGTGGTCCAGGGTCTGGTCGAGCCAGCGGGCCGTCTCGTGGTGGGTGCGGTCGGCGAAGAGGACGCCGATGTGCTCGACCAGCCGCACCCGCACCACCCGCTCGGCCCCGGTGGCCCGGGTGGTCGCGCCGATCCCCGACGGTTCGAACGCGCCGTAGAGCGCCAGCAGGTGCCGCGGCCCCGGCCGGATCGCCGCCGTCGCGTCGTCGCCGACCGAGATGGCCACGGTGGCCCGGATCGTCTGGTCGGCGGCGCCGGCCCGCACCACGGCGGCCGCGCCCATCGAGTGGCCGACCAGCGCGACCCGGGCCGGGTCGACGTCCGGCAGCCCGCGCACGTAGCGCACCACGTCGGCCAGGTCCCGGTCGAGCGCCGCCTCGGTGAGCCGCTCGGGGTCGGCTCCGTGGCCGGCCAGGTCGGGCAGGGCCACCACGTAGCCCCGCCGGGCGAGGGTGTCGGCGAACGGGCGCATGAGCCGGCCCGACCCGGCGTACCCGTGCACGACCACCACCACCGGCCGGGCCGCCCCGCCCGCCGCGGCGCCGTCCGGGCGGACCAGCTCCACCGGCACCGCGCCGGCGTGGACCGACGTGGTGTGCAGCCCGCGGCCCACGGTCGCGAAGCCGGCGACGCCGGCCGCCACGAGCAGCAGGCCCACGGTCACCGCCAGACGCGCCCTAAGCATGCGCCCGTTGTACCAGTTCATCGCCGGTCATGCCCCAGGCCCGTACCGCGCTCCAGGGCACGAAGCACCGCAGCCCGGCGACGCCGTCGAGCGCCGGGCCCTCGACCAGGAACGCCAGCCACGTCCCGTCCGGACGCTCGACGCTGAACGGCTGGTGGTCGTCCTCCGGCGGGGCCTCGTAGTGCCGCAGCCGCGCCGCCGCCGGCCACGCCTCCAGCCGGCCGGCGACCTCCGCGAACGGGACGGCCGTCAGCCAGGCCCGCAGGGAGTAGTTCTCCGACCAGTCGGTGACCTGCTCGAGGCACAGGTCCGGCCACTCGCCGCGATCGGCCGCCCGGCACCTGGCCAGCAGCCGGGTCAGGTCGAACTCGTGGACCACTGGCTCCGGATCCCCGGCCGCGAGCGCGACGTACCCCGACTCCGGGTCCTGCCCCTCGGCCGCGCCGTACATCTCCAGCGCGTCCTCGAGCGCCTCCGTGAAGGCCGCCCATTCCTCCTCGTCGAACTCCACACCGGGAATCATGCCCGACGGAACGCGGGTCCCGGGAATCTCGGGACCTCCGGCCCTGACTGCCGGGGTTCGTTACGGTCACCCTGGAAGCGGAGGCCGCGACGAAACGGGAGAGGTCATGACACAGCGCCTGCGTGCTGAGCTCGACGAGACCGAGATCGCACAGCTGGATGCGTGGTGGAGAGCGAACAACTACCTCACGATCGGGCAGATCTACCTGCAAGCCAACCCGCTGCTACGCCGCCCGCTCGAGGCGGCGGACATCAAGCCGCGGCTGCTCGGGCACTGGGGCACCAGCCCGGGCCTGTCGTTCGTCTACGCGCACCTGTCCCGGCTCATCACGCAGACCGGGCAGCGCGCCATCTACCTCGCCGGGCCCGGGCACGGCGGCCCGGCGCTCGTCGCCGCCGGCTACCTCGAGGGCACCTACACCGAGGTGTACCCCGAGGTCACCCAGGACGAGGAGGGCCTGCTCCGGCTGTTCCGGCAGTTCTCGGCGCCCGGCGGCATCCCCAGCCACGTGTCCGTGACCACCCCGGGGTCCATCCACGAGGGTGGCGAGCTCGGTTACGTGCTCGTGCACGCGTTCGGCGCCGTCATGGACAACCCGGAACTGCTCGCCGTCGCCGTCGTCGGCGACGGGGAGGCCGAGACCGGGCCCCTCGAAGGGTCCTGGAAGGGCGTCTCGTTCATCAACCCGGCCCGCGACGGCGCGGTGCTGCCGATCCTGCACCTCAACGGGGCCAAGATCGCCGGGCCGACGGTGCTCGGGCGCAAGAGCCCCGCGGAGGTACGGTCCCTGCTGGAGGGCCACGGCTACGTCGTGCTCGAGGTCGAGGGCGGCGACCTGCCCGGTATGCACCACCGGTTCGCGGCCGTGCTCGCCGACGCGTACGAGCGCATCAGGAACATCCAGGAAGCCGCCCGCGGCGGGGACTGGGACGGCACCCGGCCGCACTGGCCGCTCATCGTGCTCCGCTCGCCCAAGGGCTGGACCGGGCCCGAGGAGGTCGACGGCGTCCAGGTCACCGGCACGTGGCGCTCGCACCAGGTGCCGCTGTCCGGCGTGAAGGAGAACCCCGAGCACCTGAAGCTGCTCGAGACCTGGCTGCGGTCCTACAAGCCCGAGGAGCTCTTCGACGAGCGGGGGGTTCCGGCCGCGGCGGTACGCGCCCTTGCGCCCGAGGGCGAGCTGCGCATGAGCGCCAGCCCGCACGCCAACGGCGGCGTGCTCACCCAGGGCCTCGACCTGCCCGACTTCCGCAAGTACGCCGTCGACGTCCCGCTGCCCGGCACGACCCGCGCCGAGTCCACCCGGCGCCTGGGCGAGCTGCTGCGCGACCTGTACCGCGACAACCCCGACCGCTTCCGCCTCTTCTGCCCCGACGAGACCAACAGCAACCGGCTCGGTGCCGTCTTCGAGGTGTCCGACCGGGCCTTCATGGAGCGGGTCACCGACGCCGACGTGGCCATCGGCCGCGACGGGCGGGTCATGGAGGTGCTGTCGGAGCACAACTGCCACGGCTGGCTGGAGGGCTACACGCTCACCGGGCGCCACGGCATCTTCGCCACCTACGAGGCGTTCGCGATGGTGTCGGCGTCGCAGACGGTACAACACGGAAAATGGCTGCAGGAGGCCAAGCGGCTGCCGTGGCGGGCCAAGGTGCCCAGCCTCAACGTGCTGCTCACCTCCACCGCCTGGCGCAACGACCACAACGGCTTCAGCCACCAGGGCCCGGGCCTCATCCAGGTCGTGCTCACCCAGCGCGGCGACGTGGCCCGCGTCTACCTGCCGCCGGACGCCAACTGCCTGCTGTCCGTGGCCGACCACTGCCTGCGTTCGCGCTCCTACATCAACCTCATCGTCATCGACAAGCAGCCGCAGCTGCAGTGGCTGGACATGGACGCCGCCGCCGAGCACTGCGCCCGCGGCGCCGGGATCTGGGACTGGGCCGGCACCGACGACGGCACCAGCGACCCCGACATCGTGCTCGCCTGCGCCGGTGACGTGGTCACCATGGAGACCGTCGCGGCCGCGCAGATCCTGCGGGAGCGGTTGCCGAAGTTCCGGGTCCGCCTCGTCAACGTCGTGGACCTGATGACCCTGCCGCGGCCGAAGGACCACCCGCACGGGATGAGCCAGGTGCAGTTCACCGAGCTGTTCACCGACACCGTCGACGTGGTCTTCGCCTTCCACGGGTACCCCGGCGCCATCCACCAGCTGGTGCACGGCCGGCCCGACGCCGACCGGTTCCGGGTCCGGGGCTTCATCGAGGAGGGCACCACCACGACCCCGTTCGACATGACGGTGCGCAACCGCGTCTCGCGGTACCACCTCGTCATGGACGCCATCAACAACGCCCGGCGGCTCCCGCCCGGTGCCACCGAGCTCAAGGCGTGGTGCGAGCAGAAGCTGGCCGAGCACGAGACGTACGTCGTGGAGCATCTGGAGGACATGCCCGACGTGCGGGACTGGAGCCTGTCATGACCACCACCGCATCCGAGGCCCTGGCCGCGGCGGCCGACGCCGCCCGGCTGGCCCCCTCCGTGCACAACACCCAGCCCTGGCGCTGGGTGGTGCGCGGCGACCGGCTGGAGCTCTACGCCGAGCCCGGGCGGCAGCTGCGCGAACAGGACGCCGACGGGCGGCTCATGGTGCTCAGCTGCGGCGCGGCCCTGCACCACGCGCTCGTCGCGCTGGCCGCGTCCGGCTGGAAGTACGAGGTCGACCGCCCCTCCGGCGAGCCGCTGGCCGTCGTGCGGGCCGTCGAGCCCGTGCCGGCCGACCCGCACGACATGCACCGGCTGCAGCTGCTGCGGGTGCGGCGCACCGACCGGCGCGCGGTCACCGAGGAGCCGGTGTCGGAGGAGGCCCTGGACGCCCTCGCGGCCGGCGCCCGCCGCGGCGGGGCCCGCCTGCACGTGCTGCGGCACGACCAGGTGCTGCAGCTCGCGGTGATGATCGAGCACGCCGGCGAAGCCGAGTCCCGCGACGAGCGGATGCGGGCCGAGACCGCGGCCTGGGCCGGCGGCGAGCGCACCGGGGGCACCGGCGTGCCGGCCACCGCCCTGCCGGCGCAGCGCCCGCTCACCACGGTCGCCGAGCGCGACTTCGGCGTGGCGGGTACCCTGGCCGCCGGCGAGGGGCACGACGCCGCGGCGAACTACGCCATCCTCTACGGCGACGGCGACGAGCGCCCCGACTGGCTGCGGGCCGGCGAGGCCCTCGGCGAGCTGTGGCTGACCGCGACCGGGCGGGGCGCGGCGGTACTGCCGCTGAGCAGCCCGGTCGAGCTGGAGTTCACCCGCGCGGCGCTGCGCCGGATGCTGGGCGAGGTCGGCTGGCCCTACCTCGTGCTGCGCCTCGGCGTGGCCGACCCCGAGCACGCGGGCCCGCCGCACACGCCGCGGCTGGGCACCGACGAGGTGATCACCGTCGCCGAGTAGTTGCCGGGCCCCAGCAACGGGGACCGCCGATGTCGTCCGGGCCCCGACCTGGAGCGCCGAGCCGATCGGCCGCAGGATGAGGGCATGACCAGTGACATCGCCGTGCGCGCCGTGGGACTGACCAAGTTCTACGGCGCGCACCGCGGCATCGAGGGCCTCGACCTCGAGGTCGCCGCCGGCGAGGTGATGGGCTTCCTCGGCCCCAACGGCGCCGGCAAGACCACCACGATCCGGCTGCTGCTCGACTTCCTGCGCCCCACCGGCGGCCACGCCACCGTCCTCGGCCTCGACCCCCGCCGCGACAAGGCCGCCCTGCACCGGCGCATCGGCTACCTGCCCGGCGAGCTCGCCTTCCCCGGCGGCCGGGGCCGGGCCGCCGACCTGCTGCGCTTCTTCGGCGCCGCCCGCGGCGGGGTCGCCTGGGCCCGGGTCACCGAGCTCGCCGAGCGCCTCGAGCTCGACCTGTCCCGGCCGGTGCGCACCATGAGCAAGGGCAACAAGCAGAAGGTCGGCCTCGTCCAGGCCTTCATGCACCAGCCCGACCTGCTCGTGCTCGACGAGCCGACCAGCGGCCTCGACCCGCTCATGCAGCAGGAGTTCCTCGGCCTCGTCCGCGGCGCGCGCGCCGCCGGCCAGACCGTGTTCATGTCCTCGCACGTGCTCGCCGAGGTCCAGGAGGCCGCCGACCGGGTCGCGATCGTCCGCGCCGGGCGCCTCGCCGCCGTCGAGCGCGTCGAGTCGCTGGGCCGCCGGGCCGTGCGCACCGTCGAGATCCACTTCGCCGACCCCGTCGACGCCGTCGAGTTCGCCACGCTGCCCGGCGTCGGCGGCGTGCACGTCGACGGCCCGGTCCTGCGCTGCACCGTCGACGGCCGGCTCGACCCGCTGGTCAAGGCGGCCGCCCGGCACGAGGTCGTCGACCTGCTCTCGGCCGAGCCGGACCTCGAGGAGACCTTCCTGTCGTACTACTACAACGCCGAGGGGACGCCGGATGCCGCCGTTGGTGCGTAAGAGCTGGCGGGACGACCGCCGGGCGCTGATCGGCTGGGCGGTGGGCGTCGCCGTCTTCACCGGGGCCTACACGTCGTTCTACCGCGACTTCGCGGGCGTCTCGCAGCTCAAGCAGGACGCGCTGCCGCAGGGGATGCTGGACTTCCTCGGCATCGCCGACCTGACCTCGGCCGCCGGCTACCTGCAGGCGACGGTGTTCAGCCTGCTCGGGCCGCTGCTGGTGCTCATGTGCGCGATCACCCTGGCCGGCCGCACGATCGCCGCGCCGGAGGAGGAGGGCGGGCTGGAGCTGCTGCTGACGGTACCGCTGACCCGCCGTGCCTTCGCCGCCCAGCGCCTGGGTGCGGTGGCCGCGGCGGTCACGGCCGTCGCGGCGGTGCCCTGGGTGCTGCTGCTGGCGATCGTACCGGCGGCCGGGATGGACATCGCCCTGTCGGACGTGTCCGCGGCCTGCGCCGGGCTGGTGGCGGTCGCCTGGTGCTTCACCGGCATCGCGTTCCTGGCCGGCGCCGCCTCGGGCCGCCGCGGGACGGTGCTCGCCGTGGCCGGGGCGGTCGCTGTGGCCACCTACATCGCCAACGCCCTCGGCGGGGTGCTCGCCGGATGGGGGTGGCTGCGGTACCTGTCCCCGTTCCACTACGCCTTCGGCACCGACCCGCTGCACACTGGCTGGCACCCGGGCGCTCTCGCGGTGCTCGTCGCCGTGGCCGCCGGTACCGGGGCCGCCGGGGTGCTGTGGTTCGACCGCCGCGACGTCGGGGTATGAGCGCGGACCCGTTTGCCGCGCCCGACCCCGCGCGGGCGGCCGAGCTGTTCGGCGCGCGGGCCGCGGACGACGGCGTCCCGGTGCGGGAGCTGGTGCTCGGCCTGCTGCGCGCCGCCCCGGGGGACCTGGCCTTCGTGACGGCGGTGGTGGGCGCGGCCCTGGACGGCTACGCGCGGGCCAACCACGCCGAGCTGGCCCGGCACGACACCGAGCGCGCCGCGTTCGTCACGGACCTGCTCACCGGCCGCGCCGAGCCCGGCGGCCTGGCCGAGCGGGCGCAGCGGTACGGCATCCGGCTCGCGGCCACGCACGTGGTCCTGGTCGCCCGGGGCGCCTTCCCGCCCGCGGTCGCCCACCGGGTCGATGCGGCGCTGGCCAGCGCTTCACCCTGCACACCGCGGTCCTCGGCGCGCGGCTCCTCGGCTGGCCGTGACCGTCCTCAGTGGACGATGAGCACCGGGCAGTCGGCGTGGTGCATGAGCTGCTGGCCGACCGACCCGAGCAGCAGGCCCGCGAAGCCGCCGTGGCCGCGGCTGCCGACGACGACGAGCGTCGCGGTGTGCGAGGCGTCGACCAGCACGGCGGCGGGGCGACCGGGGGCGACGAGCTCGGCGACCTGGACGTCCGGGAACTTGCCGGCCCAGTTCGCCAGGGAGTCCTCCAGCGCGACCCGCTCCCGGGCCTCGTCGGCGCTGTCCGGGTAGGCGCGCACCGCGACCAGCGCCCGGCCGCGCTCCTGGGCCTCCTCGAACGCGAGCCCGAGCGCATGGTCGCCCGACGCGGACCCGTCGACGCCGACGACGACCGGGCCCAGCGACGGGTCGGGCCGCCCGCGGACCACTGCGACCGGCACCTTGGCGTGCGTGGCGACCTGCTGGCTCACCGAGCCGAGCAGCAGGTTGGTCAGCCCGCCGGCGCCGCGGTTGCCCACCACGAGCATCCGCGCCCCGGCGTCGCCGAGGTCGAGCAGCGTCGCGGCCGCGGACGAGGCCGCGCACACCCCGAACACGTCGACGCCGGTCGAGAGGTCGCGCACCTCGTCGGTGATCTCGGCGAGGATGGCCTCGGCCGCCTGCCGCGCCGCGTCGACCTGCTCGGCGACGGCGGCGTAGTACGCCCCGGGCCAGGTGATCTCGTAGGTGGTGACGATGTGCAGCCGGCCGCCGCCGCGCCCGGCCTCGGCCGCGGCCCACTCGACCGCGCGCCGCGCCTCGCGTGACCCGTCGTACCCGACCACGATGCCCTGCGGTTCCATCGGGCTCCTCCTCACGTTGGCTCCCGATTTCAGCGTGCTCCGCCGGAGCCACCCGCGGGCAGGGCCGAAAGGCTCCAGTTCGCGCGGGTACGCTGCGTGACGTGGTCCGCGCCCGGCTCATCCGCTCGGTCGCCCTCGGCGTCGCGCTGCTGGTCGGCGGATGGCTCGTGGTCAGCGGTACGCCCGGCTCCTCCGTTCCGGCCGTGTCCGCGCCGCCGCAGCGCACCCTGCGCCAGGCCTGGCCCGCCGCCACGGTCGCGGTCGCGCCGGGGAGGCTCGCCGACGGCACGCAGTACGCGCCCGGCCTCTACCTCGACGCGACCACCTCGGTCGGCGTGGCCGCGACCCCGGACGGCGCCGCCCAGCGGGTCCTGCTGCGCACCGGCGAGCGGGTCCGCGAGCTGACCCGCGCCGAGCGCGAGCGCTACCCGCGCTTCACGAGCTTCACCGCCGCGGGCGGCGACGTCTACTGGATCGAGTCGACGGCCACGGCGACCCAGCCGCTCCAGCACCGCCTGTGGAAGGCTTCCCTCGACGGCGATGCGGCGGCGGTACCGCTGACCGCCGACACCGGCGACGGCGAGTTCCCGGGCGGCGAGCACGACCTCGTGGTCCACGGCGGCCGGGTGTACTGGGCCGCGGCCACCGGCCGCGACACCGAGGTGCGCTCGGTCCCGCTCGCGGGCGGCCCGGTGACGACGACGAAGGTCGACGGCGCGTACGAGCTCTCGGCGTGGCCCTGGCTGCAGACGGCCGCGGCCGCGCGCGCGAGCGGCCGCCAGGAGCTGCGCAACCTGGACACCGGCGCACGTCTCACGGTCGTGAAGTCGGCGGCGGAGACGGTCGACTGCGGCCCGGTCTGGTGCCGCTCGGTCGTGTCCGCCGGTACCGGCGGCGACACCAGCTACGCCGTGCTGCACCCGGACGGCACCGCCCGCCGCCGCGTCGGGGGCGTGGACACCTTCCCGGCCACCGGCGCGGTCGCGCTGCTGGACCGCTTCGAGCCGGTACTGCAGACCGGAACGCGCACCGCGTACGACTCCACGCACCGCCTGGCCCTGTACGACATCCGGGCCAACCGCCTGGTGACCCTGGCCGACGACACCGACCAGTCCCTGGCCCGCGACCACGTCGTGTGGTGGCACCAGGGCGACGCGTGGCACGCCCTCGACCTGGCGCAGCTGCACGACTAGTCGGCGCGGGTGCACTCCTGGTCCTGGTCCAGCAGGCTCAGCAGGATCACCTGGAGGCGGGCCGTGGCCGGGTCGGCGCTGCCCAGGCGGAAGAAGAAGACGTAGATCGCGGCCGGGTTGCCCGGGACCGGGACGTTCACGTTGCCGATCAGCTCGACCTGCGCGGCCGCGGTGCCGAGGTCCGGGTGCATGATCGTCGGGTAGGCCGCGGCGATGTCCGCCACCGTCGCGCCGGCCCGGATGCCCTCCGGCGTGCGGGTGCGTTCCGGGCCGCTGAGCACCGCGAGGCCGTGGTGGTTGGAGAACATGACGTTGACCTTGCCGGCGGTCGTCTCCGAGAAGCACTTCGAGTCGTTCTGCTTCTGCCAGCCCGGCTTGACGCGCGACTCGCCGGTGTCCAGGGCCGCCTGCTCGGACATGCCCAGCCGCAGCCGGCCGATGCCGTCCGGGCCGAGCACCAGGTCGGCCGGCAGCGAGGCGGCGGGGGCGGCCGAGGACGGGACGGCCTGCGCCGATCGCCACACCCCGAAGGCGGCGGCGAGCAGGAGGACGACGAGGGCGGCCTGGCCCAGGCGAACGGCGACGCGCATGGGCGGCGATCGTAGCGGAGTTGCGCAGTTTGTGCGGTACCCGCCGGTAAGGTCATCGGGCATGAAGCTGTCCGAGGACGAGGTCATGGTGCACGCGACCGGCTGCGTGATCCGGTCGCTGGTCGTGGCCCCCGTGGGGGCCGGGCCCTGGCCGGGCGTCCTGCTGTACACCGATATCTTCCAGCTCACCGAGTCGACCCTGCGCACCGCGCGCCGGCTGGCGGCCGAGGGGTTCCTCGTCTGCGTGCCCGAGATCTACCCGCGCGGGGCCGTGGCCGGGATCGCGCTCGAGTTCGACGACGCGGGCAAGGCGGCGGGGCTGGCGGCCGCGGCGGCGACCACGACCGCCGAGTTCGACGCCGATCGGGCCGCGGTCCTGGACCACCTCGCGGGCCGGGCCGACGTCACGACGCTGCACGCGGCCGGCTTCTGCATCGGCGGGCACCTCGCCTTCCGGGCCGCCCTCGACCCGCGGGTCGCCTCGACCGTGTGCTTCTACCCGACGGGCCTGCACGACGGGAAGCTCGGCGCCGACGAGGCCGACTCGCTCGCCCGCGCGGCCGCGGTCGAGGGCCGGCTCATGGTCGTGTTCGGCGCGAACGACCCGCACGTGCCCGCCGACGCGCGGGTGCGGATCCTCGCCGCCCTGTACGCGGCCGGCCACGACGACCTCGAGCTGCACGTGTACGCCGGGGGCGAGCACGCGTTCATGCGTGACGTCGGCGCCCGCTACGACCCGGCGCTCACGGACCTGGCGCTGACCGAGGCCGTGTCGTTCCTCCGGGGCCGCTGAGCGAGGACCTTCACGAGGTCGTCCGCGGGCATCGGGGCAAGCTGAGCGGTTACCGGACGGCGCGGAACGGGTACACCAGCGGGCATGGCACTCAGCGATGACGACATCACCACGACCAGTTCGCACACCTCGCACTCCGAGCACCACTCGCACTCGGAGCACCACTCCAACGTCAACGGCGTGCCGCACGACGAGGAGCACGACGAGCACGAGGTCCGCAGCCACGTGTCGGCCGAGGGGCCGAACGACGGCGGGGCCGACCCGCACGGCACCGACGGCGGCGCGGACGGCGGCGCCCAGCTCTGAACCCGCCTGACCAAAGGCCGGCCCCCGCGGGGACCGGCCTTTTTGCATGGCGACGTTGACGAATTGCAGTGTGACGTTGACGAATGCGTCGATGTCTGCAACCTTTAAGTCCTTGTCCGCAAAAAGTAAGCAGACAACTGCAACTTCCGGCTGACGCACCGCCAACCGTCCGCTGGGCACACCCCACCCCGCCCGGACAAAGGACAACCATGCCCAGAAGAAGACTCACCGCCGGCGCCCTGGCGGTCCTGCTGGCCGCCGCCGGCGCCGTCGGCCTCACCGCCGCCGATCCCGCCGTCGCCGCCGGCGGGCCGAACCTCGCCCAGGGCCGGACCGCGACCGCCAGCAGCGTCAACGGCCCCTACACCGCCGGCAACGTCACCGACGGCAACCAGGGCAGCTACTGGGAGAGCGCGAACAACGCCTTCCCGCAGTGGATCCAGGTCGACCTGGGCTCGGCGGTCAGCGTCGACCAGGTCAAGCTCAAGCTGCCGACCGGCAGCTGGGGCGCCCGCACCGAGACCCTGGCCCTGACCGGCAGCACCGACGGCACCAACTTCGGCACGACCCTCTCCGCGTCCGCCGGGCGCCAGTTCGACCCGGCGAGCGCGAACACCGTGACCATCGGCTTCACCGCGGCCACGGTCCGGTACGTGCGCGCCACCATCACCGCGAACACCGGCTGGCCGGCCGGGCAGCTGTCCGAGTTCGAGGTGTACGGCGCCACCACCACGACCAACCCGCCCACCGCGCCCGGGAACCTGGCGTTCACCGAGCCCGGCTCCGGGCAGATCAAGCTGACCTGGACCGCGTCCTCGTCGTCGCTGGGCATCGGCGGGTACACCGTCTACGCCAACGGCACCGCGCGCGCCACGGTAAGTGCGGGCACACTCACGTACACCGACACCCAGCCCGCCGGCACGACGGTGACGTACTGGGTCCGGGCCCGCGACACCGCCGGCACCGAGAGCGCCGACAGCAACCACGTCACCCGCAACGGCAGCACCCAGCCGCCGGGCGGCACGAACCTGTCGCAGGGCAAGCCGGTCGACGCGAGCTCCTCGGTGTTCTCGTTCGTCGCCGCCAACGCGGTCGACGGCAACGTCGGCACCTACTGGGAGTCCAGCGGGTACCCGGCCACGCTCACCGTGCACCTGGGCGCCAACGCCGACCTCAACTCGCTCGTCATCAAGCTCAACCCCGACACGGCGTGGGGCCCGCGCACCCAGAGCCTCGCCGTGCTCGGCCGCGAGCAGTCCGCGAGCGGCTTCACCGTGATCGTGCCGCGCGCCGACTACCCGTTCGCGCCCGGCGGCACCCAGAACAGCATCACGATCCCGGTCACCGCCCGGGTCGCGGACATCCAGCTGCAGTTCTTCGCCAACAGCGGCGCGCCCGGCGGCCAGGTCGCCGAGTTCCAGGCGTTCGGCACGATGGCCCCCAACCCGGACCTCGTGGTCACCGCCGCGTCCTGGTCGCCGGCGACGGTCAACGAGACGACCGCGATCACGTTGTCGGCCACGGTGCGCAACAACGGTACCGCCGCCGCCCCCGCCACCACGGTCAACTTCGCGCTCGGCGGGTCGCTCGCGGGGTCCGCGAACGTCGCCGCGCTGGCCGCCGGCGCGTCGGCCACCGTCACCCTCAACGCCGGCACCCGCCCGATCGGCAGCTACCCGCTGACCGCGACGGTCGACCCGGCCAACACGGTCGTCGAGCAGAACAACGACAACAACGCCTTCACCACCGCGAGCCCGCTCGTGGTGACCCAGGCGCCCGGTCCGGACCTCCAGGTGAGCGCGGTCGCGTCGAACCCGGCGAGCCCGGCGGCCGGCGCGGCCGTCTCCTTCACGGTGTCGGTCGCCAACACCGGTACCACCGCCGTCACCGCGACGACGGTGACCCGGGTGAGCGTGGGCGGCACGACCCTCAACGCGAACACCGGCACCATCGGCGCCGGGCAGACGGTCACCGTGGCCGTCCCGGGCACCTGGACCGCGGTCGCGGGCGGGGCGACGATCACCGCCACGGCCGACGCCACGAACGCCGTCGCCGAGACCCACGAGGACAACAACAGCCTGTCGCGCTCCATCGTGGTCGGGCGCGGGGCCGCGGTGCCGTACACCGAGTACGAGGCCGAGGCCGCGAGCTACAACGGCACCCTGGTCACCGCCGACCCGCTTCGTACGTTCGGGCACACAAACTTCGGCACCGAGAGCTCGGGCCGTGCGTCGGTGCGCCTGAACAACCAGGGGCAGTACGTCGAGTTCACCTCCACCAACCAGGCCAACTCGATCGTGGTGCGCAACTCGGTGCCGGACTCGCCGTCCGGCGGCGGCCAGGACTACACGATCAGCCTCTACGCCGACAACGTGTTCGTGCAGAAGGTGACCCTCTCGTCGCACTTCAGCTGGTTGTACGGCACCAGTGACGACACCGAGTCGCTGTCCAACAGCCCCGGCGGCGACGCGCGGCGGCTCTTCGACGAGTCGCACGCGCTGCTCCCGGCGAGCTACCCGGCGGGCACGAAGTTCAAGCTCCAGCGCGACAGCGGCGACAACGCGTCGTTCTACTACATCGACCTGGTCGACCTCGAGCAGGTCGCCCCGCAGCTGTCGCAGCCGGCGGGGTGCACGTCGATCACGCAGTACGGCGCGGTGGCCAACGACGGGCTCGACGACACGGCCGCCATCCAGCGCGCGGTGATGGACGACCAGAACGGCGTCATCAGCTGCGTGTGGATCCCGGCCGGGCAGTGGCGGCAGGAGCAGAAGATCCTGACCCCGGACCCGGCCCGCGGCCAGTACAACCAGAAGGGCATCCGCAACGCCGTCATCAAGGGCGCCGGGATGTGGTACTCGCAGCTGTACACCACCACCGAGCCGCAGAACGTGACCGGCAACATCAACCACCCGCACGAGGGCAACGTCGGCTTCGACATCGACGACAACGTCCAGCTCTCCGACATCGCCATCTTCGGCGACACCACCAACCGCAAGGACCGCGGCCACGGGCTCAACGGCCGGTTCGGCAAGAACACGAAGATCGCCAACGTGTGGATCGAGCACACCAACGTCGGCGCCTGGGTCGGCCGTGACTACAGCGACACCCCGGCGTACTGGAACCCGGGCGACGGCCTCGAGTTCTCCGGCATGCGCATCCGCGACACCTACGCCGACGGCATCAACTTCGCCAACGGCACGCGCAACTCCAAGGTGTTCAACTCCTCGTTCCGCACCACCGGCGACGACTCGCTCGCGGTCTGGTCCAGCACGTACGTCAAGGACCAGTCGGTGGACATCGGCCACGACAACCACTTCACCAACAACACCATCCAGCTGCCGTGGCGGGCCAACGGCATCGCCGTCTACGGCGGCTACGGCAACGCGATCGAGAACAACCTCGTCTCCGACACGATGAACTACCCGGGCATCATGCTGGCGACGGACCATTCCCCGATCGCGTTCTCGGGCACCACGACCATCGCCAACAACGGGCTCTACCGCTGCGGCGGCGTGTTCTGGGGCGAGCAGCAGAAGTTCGGTGCCATCACGCTGTTCTCGCCGCAGGGCGACATCCCGGGCGTCACCATCCGCGACACGGACGTCATCGACTCCACGTACGACGGCATCCAGTTCAAGGCCGGCAGCGGCGCCTACCCGAACGTCGCCATCACCAACGTCCGCATCGACCGGTCCAACAACGGCGCGGGCATCCTGGCCATGGGCAGCGCCCGCGGCAGCGCGACGCTGACCAACGTCACCATCACCAACTCCGCCACCGGCAGCGTCGTGAAGGAACCGGGCTCCCAGTTCGTGTTCAACGGCGCGCCGAACTAACCGGTAAGGCCGTCGAGCAGCCGGCCCAGGCCGGCCTCGAAGGCGCCGTCGTCACCGCCGCGGCTCAGTGCGCTCCCGCGCACATAGTTCGCGGCGGTGGCGGCGGCCATCGCCGGGCTCCCGGTCCCGGCGAGCGCCGCCTCCGCCCACGCGGTGTGCGCCACGATGTGCGGGCTGATCCGGGGCTGTTTGAACGAGACGGTCACGGCGAGCCAGGGGCGGCGGCGGTACATCCGCCAGTGCAGCCGGCACAGCGCCTCCAGCCGCGCCCGCCGGTCCCCGGCCGGCTCCGGCGGCGGGTGCTCGGCGAAGATGGCGTCGGACATGAGCACCTGCAGCTGGGCCTTGTCGCGCAGGTACGTCAGCAGCCACACATTGGCCACGTCGAAGCGCTGCGCGAGCCGGCGCATCGACAGCACGCCCAGCCCCTCGGCGTCGACGATCTCGATCGCGGCGCGCACGAGCCCGGCCCGGGTCTCGGCGCCCTCGGCCGGCAGCGCCGGCATCCCGGCCCCGGCGGCCGCGGGCCGGTCGGCGACCACGGACCCGCGCCCCTGCGCCCCGGGCTCCGCGAGCCCGTCCTGGCGCAGCATGGTCAGCGCCCGGTACGCGGGCCCCATCGAGACGCCCCACTCGGCCATGATCTCCTTGGCGGTGGGCAGCGGCTCGCCCGGGCGCAGCTCACCCGCGTCGATCCGGCGGCGCAGCTCGGCGACGATGGCCTCCGCCTTGCGTACCACGCGGGCCTCCTCCGCCGAACCCGGACGCCCGCACTCTACCCGCGGCGGCCCTGGTGCGGCCGCGGGCGGTGCCGCCCGGCGGGCGATCAGCGGGCCCGTTCGCGCAGCAGCTCGGTCAGCCGGTCGGTGGCCGTCCGGTCGCCCGCGTCGGCCTGGCGGCGCCAGACCGCGATCGCGCCGTCGACGTCACCTCGCCGCCGGAGCAGCTCCGCGAGGTGCCCGGCCGCGTGGGCGTCGCCCACGTCGACGCGGTGCCGCAGGCCGTCGGCGTCGTCGCGGTCGTGCAGCAGGCCGCACAACTGGTCGGCGGCGTAGGAGTCGCCGGTGTCGGCCATCTGCCGCAGGACGGCGGCGTCCCCGTCCTCGCGCAGGAGCCGGGCGAGCTGCCGGGCCGCGCCGCCGTCGCCGAGGTCGGCCCGGGGGCGCCAGAACGCGATCGCCGTGCGCAGGAGGCCCTGCTCGCGCAGCAGCTCGGTCATCTTCTGCGCGGCGTCGCCGTCGCCGGCCTCGGCCCGGCGCCGCCACACGGCGATCGCGCCCGGGACGTCGCCCTTGTGCAGCAGCAGCGCGGCCACGCGCTCGAGCGCGTAGGCGCTGCCCGCGTCGGCGCGCCGCTGCCAGATGTGCAGGGCCCGGCGGAGGTCGCCGGACTCGACCAGCAGCTCGGCCGCGCGCTCGGCCGCGTACCCGTCGCCGGCGTCCGCGCGGCGCACCCAGACGGCGATGGCCTCGGCCCGGGCCCCGCGGCGGATCAGCAGGTCCGCGAGCTGGAGGGCGGCGTGCCCGTTGTCGAGCTCGACCTGCCGGCGCAGGACGGCGACGACGCCGTCGACGTCCCCGCGCCCGGAGAGCAGGGCGACCGCGTGCGCGGCGGCGTACCCGTCGCCGCGGTCCGCCCGCGCGCGCAGCCCGTCGATGTCCCCGCGGTCGCGCAGGAGGTCGGCCAGCCGGCGCGCGGCCTCCGGGTTGTCCTCGGCCGACCGGGCCAGCATCCGGATCGCGGCGGCGGGCTCGCCGGCCCGCAGCAGGTGCTCGGTGAGGTGGCCCAGCGCCTCGTTGTCGCCCCGGGCCGCCAGCCACTGCCACCGGGCCGCCGCGCCGGCGGGGTCGCCGTGGTCGCGCAGGTACAACGCCAGCCGCCGCGTCGCGTGCACGTCGCCGCCCTCGGCCCGCCGGTGCAGCGTCTCGATGTCGCCCCGGGCGCAGAGCAGCTCGGCCAGCCGCGCGGCGGCCCGGGCCGCGCCCGTGCTCGCGAGGCGCTCCCAGACGGCGATGGCCCCGTCGAGCTGACCCTGCCGGGCGAGCAGCTCGGCCAGGCGCTCGGCGGCCGGCCAGTCGGCGATGTCGTCGCCGGCGTGCGCGATCCGCCGCCAGGCCGCGACCGCGCCGGCGACGTCGCCCTGCCGCTCCAGGAGCTCGGCGAGCTGCTCGGCCGCGCGCCGGTCGCCCGCGTCGGCCCGCCGCCGCCACACGGCGGCCGCGCCGGCGGTGTCCCCGCGGTCGAGCAGGAGCCGGGCGAGCCGCTCGGCCGCGGGCCCGCTGCCGGCGCCGGCCCACTCCCGGAGGGTCTCGGCGTCGCCGCGCTCGAACAGCAGCTCCGCCAGGTGCCGCGCCGCGTGGGTGTCGCCGTTGGCGGTCAGCCGCCGCAGGGTGCCGGCGTCGCCGTGCTCGTGCAGCAGCTCGGCCAGCTCGGCCTCGGCGTACCGCTCGCCCCGGTCGGCCCGGAACAGCCAGACCCCGGCCAGCGCCCGCCGGTGGTTGCGCTCGCGGAAGAACCCGGCGGCGCGCTCGGCGGCCCGGTACCGGGCGGCCCGGCCCTTCTTCCCGCGTCCGCCGGCCTGCAGGCCCCGGAGCAGGACGGCCAGCGCGGCGTCGGCGTCGCCCACGTCGTACAGGAGCCCGGCGAGGCTTTCGGCGGCGTCCCCGCGGCCGCGCGCCGCGTGCGCGCGGACGACGGCCGCCGCGCCCCCGGCGTCGCCGCGCTCGCGCAGCAGCTCGGACAGCCGTGCCGTGGCGCGGATGCTCCCGGCCCGGGACCGCCGCCGCAGCAGCGACTCGCGTACCGGGTGGGCGAGGTGATCATGAATCAGGGCGTGCCGGAACTGCCAGCCGATCCCGTTCACGCGCAGGGTGTTGCGCTCGGGCCCCGCGCCGTCCTCGATGAAGGCGAGGAGCCGCACCGGCAGCAGCGGTGGCCCGCCGTCCGCCCGCCACAGCGCCAGCGCCAGGTGCGCGCACCGGAAGCGCAGCCACAGGCCCTCGCCGCCGGCCAGCGCGGCCGCGCCGGCGAAGGCCAGCAATCCGGTGCACGCCCAGATGGGCCACGCCGAGCCGGCCGCCGCACCCGCACCCGCGTACAGCACGGCGGCCGGGCCGCCGAAGCGCAGGCCGGTCCGGGCGGCGAGCCGATGGTTGGCCCGCAGGGTGGCCGCGGGCCCCGGCTCCGCACGGCCGTCCCGGCGCGGGCCGGGCAGCAGTGCGCTCAGCAGCCCGGAGGCGGCGCCGGTGACCACGGCGAGGGCGGGACGGTCCACGAGCAGGGCCGGCAGGAGGCCGCACAGCGCGCCGAACAGGACGCCGTACACGGGCCGGACGACCCGTTCGGGGCCCGCGCGCCGGGCGAGCCGCCGCAGTCCCAGCGGAACGGCCGAGGTGGCCGGCTGGAAGCGGTGGCCGAACAGCCGGGTGAAGGCGCCCCCGGCGATCAGGAGCACGACGAGCCCGGCGGCCCCGGCCAGGGCCACGGCGCGCCCCGGCCCGAGCGCGGCCCACGCCGTCCCGAGCGCGACGACGGCCGCCGCGGTCCCGAGGCCGCCCAGCTGCATCCACCGGGCGAGCCGGGGACGCCGCCACAGGTCGTTCCAGGGCAGCCGCCACCAGCGCAGGTCGCGCGAGCCGTCCCGGTCCGCCAGGTAGGCGAGGCTGCCGAGCCACCGGGCGGCCGGCGCGGTGCGGGCGGCCGCGCGGTCGTACACCGTCGTCACGTAACCGTCGATCAGCCGGCCGGAGATCTCGCCGCGGGTGGGCATCGTGGCCAGCTCGGCCGGGTCCCGCCCGGCGTACGCGTCCTTGGCCAGCGCCGCCATCAGCGGGGTCGACAGGGCCGTGGCCAGCGTGCCCGCGGGGTCGGCGCGCAGGGCCGCGAACACGGTGTGCCACCGGCCGGCCTGGTGCTCCGGTTCGCTCAGGTACTCCACGACGTCGTCGACCCGCAGCGCCACGAGCTGCACCACGGCCGCCCGCGCGAGCACGCCGGTCGCGGCGACGACGCTCGCGAACTCGTTCGTGCGGCAGGTGAGAACCACCGGCCGGTCGGTCGAGGCGTACCGCTCGATCGCGGCGACGGCCGCCGGGCGCAGCTCCGCGGCGATCTCGTCCAGCCCGTCGAGGACCGGCATCACGTAGACGCCGGCGAACCGTCCGGTACTTCCGGGACGCACCTCGGTCGCGAGCAGGCCGGCGGCGGCCGGCGGCAGGCCGTAGTCCTCGTGCAGGCGGCGCGCGGTGAACCGGGCGACCGACTCGGCGGCCGGGTTCCAGGCCGACGCGGGCAGCAGGACGGGTACCGGCTCGGACTCCACCCGGAACCCGGGGTCCGACAGCAGCTCGTGCACGAGGGTCACCGCCAGCACGCTCTTGCCCGCGCCCGGTTCGCCCAGCACGGCCAGCTGCCGCCACTGCAGGCTGCGCAGCCGGTGCGCGATGCTCGCGACGTGATCGTGGATCGGCGCGGACTCCCAGTCGCCGTCGTCGTCGCCGGTCACGGCCCGGCGGCCGGCGGCCAGATGCCGTTCGGCCGACCGGAACCAGACCCGCAGCGGCATCGGCCGGTGCAGCCGCATCCGGACCGGGCTGTCGTGGGTGCGGCGGAGCGCCTCGGCCGCCAGGTCGCGGGCGATGCCGGTGAGGGCCGGGGCGGTGAGGCCGACCGGCCCCGCGGGCGCGCCGGCGTCGGCGGCCAGCAGGCGCTGCTGCACCACGGCCAGCCCGGCCGTGGTCAGCACCAGCAGGGCCAGCGCCGACCAGACGACCCGGCGGTCGTCGAAGACGGTCCAGGAGCCGGGCACCAGCTCCGTTCCGATGTTGGTCACCACCGCGAGCAGGCCGACCAGCAGGGCGACCAGGCCGGACAGCAGCGCGCCGGCCCGCCACCGACCGCCGTGCCGACCCGGGATGCGACCACCAGCCACGCCGCCATCGTTGCAACCGCGTGCCAGGGCGCAAAGGCCGCGTTTCAGTCGTTGCGGTCGGGCAGGGCCGGGGCGTCGGTCGGGTACAGGCCGGCCGCGAAGCCGTACACCTGGTCGCCGGCGCGCGGGATCTGGGCGAAGCGCCGCGCCAGGGCCTGGACCTCGGCCCAGAAGGCGCGCACGTCCTCGCGCGGGATGCGGGCGTGCACGAGCGTGCAGCGCAGGTCGTCGGCGGCGTGCGCGGCGGCCGACTCGGCGGCCGCGGTCGCCAGGCCGTTGATGCCGGCCGCGAGGCGCCGGTCCTCGGGGCTGGACAGGACGCCGACGTACAGCGTGCGCGCGACCCGGCCGTAGTAGCGCTCCTCGATCGCGCGGACTTTGTGCGTGCGCACAACCTTGAACAGGCCGATGGCGACGAGGTGGTTGACGTGGTACGCCACCGTGCCCTTCGGCCGCCCGACCGCCACGGCGAGCTCGGAGACGGTCGCGGCGCGCTCCAGCACCAGCTCGAGCAGCGTGGAGCGCAGCGGATCGGCCAGCGCGCGCAGCTGCTCCGGCGCGGTCACCACGAGCATGTCGCCGAGCTCGTAGTCGGGGAGGGAGTCATTGACCGGCATAGTCCGGTCATTCTAAGGTGTTCGAACGTCCGAAAAATCTCAAACGATCATGGAGGTGCCGGGTATGGCCGAGGTCGTGCTCTTCCACCACCTGCGCGGGCTGACCGACGGCGTGCGCGCGTTCGCCGACGGGCTGCGCGCCGGTGGGCACACGGTGCACACGCCGGACCTGTTCGACGGCGCGCTGCCCGGCTCGCTCCAGGAGGGCTCGGCGCTGGCCGGCACGCTGCCGGAGCGCGGCTGGGAGGAGTACGACGGCATGGTGTACGCCGGGATCTCCTGGGGTGTCATGACCGCCCAGCGCCTGGCCCAGACGCGGCCGGGGGCGCGGGGCGCGCTGCTCTACGAGGCCTGCCTGCCGGTGACCGGCCCGTGGGCGATCGGGCCCTGGCCGCACGGCGTACCGGTGCAGGTCCACGGCATGTCCGCAGACCCCTTCTTCGGCGGCGAGGGCGACGCCGACGCGGCCCGGGAACTGGTCGGGCTGGCCGATTCCGCTCAGTTGTACCTGTACGACGGCGACGCCCACCTGTTCACCGACGCGTCCCTGCCGTCGTACGACGCCGAGGCCACCGCCCTGGTGCTGGAGCGCTCACGGACAATGCTGGCGGCGCTCTAGACGATCGCGTGGCCGTACTCGGCGGCGAGCGGGGCCAGGTCGGGCTCGCCGTAGTCGGCGACCATCGCCTTGAACACCGCGGCCTTGTCGTCGCCGAACCGGTTCACGGCCACCGCGTACGCCGCGGCGGAGACGAACCGGGGCGGCGTCGACTTGCTGTGGAACTTGTCCGCGTACATCACCAGGCGCTCCTCCCCGGTCTCCGCCACGTAGTCGTCCACCGGCAGCGGCAGCCCCTGCCGGTGCACGTCCTCGCGGGTCAGGCCGACGCCCGTGTGGTGGGAGCAGAACCGGCACAGCGTCTCGGCGAACCCGAGCCCGGCGAGGACCTCGTGGCCGAGCAGGCCGTGGCGGATGTACGCCTCGCCCGCGCCGAGCCGGTACACCCCGATGTCGTGCAGCAGGCAACCGGCGCGTACGAGGGCCGGGTCCAGATCGGGCCCGGCGAGCGGGGCGGCGATCCGGGCGACGATCTCGCAGTGCGTGTACACCAGCGCGAAGGCCTGCGGCGTGGGCGCGAGGCGCTCGTGCAGCGCCCGGATCTCGGCGTCGGTCGGGATCCTCATGCGGGCAGGTACTGCCGCACGGCCGAGCTCACCGCGGTGCGATGCGCACCCAGGGTGCGCAGGTCGGCCACCTTGAGCGCCTCCCCGCCGCCGATGACCCGGCCCCGCCAGTCCGGGTGCGCGGCGAGGCCGGTGCCGGGCCGGGGCACGATGAGCAGCGTGGGGCGGCGGAAGAAGCCGCGCCGCCGGACCTCGACCCGCTCCAGCTGCGCCCAGGCCACGTGCACCGCGCGGCCGCGCACGGTGACGGTGAGCCCGTGCTCGTCGATGAGCAGGCGGTGCGGCTCGCCCGGGGCCCGGACCATGCGGACGATCGAGCTGCCGAGCCACACCAGGATGTACACCCAGATCAGCAGGGTCGGGATGATCCCCAGGTCGTCGTTGCCGGTCGGCTCGTAGACGGCCCCGAAGGCCAGGATGCTGCCGAGGAAGAACGGCAGGATCCACAGGATCCGGGCCGCCGCCTTGCCGATGATCGCGCCGGTGCCGGTGCGGAACTCGGCCGGCATCCGGCCCCCGGCGGGGAAGAACGGCGGCAGCGGCGCCGGCGGCGCGGGCATCATCGGGACGGCCTGCTGGGGGATGATCGGCCGCTGCGGCACGATCGGCGCGGCGCCGGGGCTGACCGGGCTCGGCGCGCCCCACCCCGGGGACACGGGCTGCGGGGAAACCGGCGTCGCGGACACGGGCATCGACGGCGGGCGCTGGGCCGGCATCGGCGCCGGCGGGGTGACCGGATGCTGGGCCGGTATCGGCATCGGCATCGGCGGGGTGACCGGGTGCTGGGCCGGCATCGCGGGGTGCCGGGCCGGGGCCGGCGGGGCCGGGACCTGGTGCGCGGGGATCTCCGTGACCAGCGCGCCCTCCGCCACCACCAGCTCGGGCTGGTCGAGGACCGTCGGGGCGATGCCGAGCGCGCGGTGCAGCTCGGTCGCGACCAGCGGCATCCGGGTCGACCCGCCGACCAGGAACAGCCCCGCCACCTGCTCGCGCGGCACCCCGGACGCGGCGACGGTGGCCGCGGTCACCGCGACCGTCTGCGCGATGAGCGGCCGGGCCCGCTGCTCCAGCTCGTCCCGGGTGACGTGCAGGTCGCGGTCGAGGATCGGCACCAGCAGCCCGGCCGACGACTCGCGGGAGAGCCGCTCCTTGAGCATCCGGGCGTCGTCGCGCAGGGCCCGGGCGGCCCGCCGGTCCGGGGCAGTGCGCGGGGCCGACAGCCGCGCCCAGGCCTCGGGGTCGCTCGCGCCGGCGACACCCCCGATCTGCTGCACGACGAGCTCGTCGAGGTCGACGCCGCCGACGTCGTCGAGCCCGCGGTACGCCAGCGTCTCGAACCCGCCCGCACCGCGCCGGACGACGGAGGCGTCGAAGGTGCCGGCGCCGAGGTCGTACACGACCACGCTCGCCCCGGGCGGCACCCCGCGCCCGAGGACGGCGGTGAAGTAGAGACCGGCCGCGACCGGCTCCGGCACCAGCCGCGGCGGCGGGAACCCGGCCCGGCGCGCCGCCTCGGTCAGCACGCCCCGGCGGGCCGAGCCCCACTCGGCCGGGTAGGTCATGACGAGGTCGTCGACGCCCCGCCCGGCCACCTGCCGCGCCTCGGCCGCGACCCGCGCGAGCGTGGCCGCGACGGCGGCGGTGAGCGGCACCGTCGCGTCGCCGAGCAGCAGGTCGGGCTCGTCGACGTGCCGCTTCGGGTTGGGCTCGAACCGCACGGGGTCGAGCTTGGCGCTGTTGATCGCGTCGCGCCCGGTCGCGAGGTGCCCGTCGGGCATGGCGTGCACCGCGGAGGGCAGCAGCGGCGACCCGTCGAACAACAGCGGCCGGGTCTTGCCGTCGGGCCAGCGCAGGATGGCCACGGTGTTGGACGTCCCGTAGTCGACCGCCAGCGCGAACCTGCTCACGCCGGTGACCCTACGCGACGGGGGCGACGGCAAGTCGGGCGCTCCGCCCCGCGACCGGCCGGATTCATGCCCGGACGGTGGGCCCGGCCGTGGCCGCGAACCGGCCGGCGCCCGTGGCCGCGGTACCCGGGCGATGAAGCCGGCACAGGCGTGGGCCGCGAGCCGTGGCGGGCTTCGGTAGGGTGGCCCGCGTGCGAGTCGTGGTGGCCGAGGACCTTGCCCTGCTCCGCGACGGCCTGATCCGGCTGCTCGAGGCCCATCAGTTCGAGGTCGTCGCCGCCGTCGGGACCGGGCCCGAGCTGCTCCGCGCGCTCGTCGAGCGGCGGCCCGACGTGGCCGTCGTCGATGTGCGGCTCCCGCCCACGCTCACCGACGAGGGGCTGCGCGCCGCGCTCGCGGCCCGGGCCGAGGTGCCCGGGCTCCCGGTCCTCGTGCTCTCCCAGTACGTCGAGCGCCTCTACGCCCGCGAGCTGCTCGCCGACGGGCGGGGCGGCATCGGCTACCTCCTCAAGGACCGCGTCTCCGACGTCGACGAGTTCGTGGCGGCCGTGCGGCGGGTCGCGGCCGGCGGGACCGCGCTCGACCCGACCGTCGTCGCGGCGCTGCTCGACAGCCGCCGGCAGACGCTGCCGCTGGACCGCCTGACGCCCCGGGAGCGCGAGGTGCTCGCGCACATGGCCCAGGGCCGCTCCAACGCCGCGATCGGCGCCGCGCTGTTCATCACCGAGAAGGCCGTCGCCAAGCACACCAACAGCATCTTCGCCAAGCTCGGCCTGCAGGCCTCCGAGGACGACAACCGCCGGGTCCTCGCGGTGCTGGCCTACCTGGAAGGCGAACTGGGGTAGTAGTACCACCGCCGGACGGGTTCCACCGTCCTCGATGGCGAGCGGCCCGGCGAAGAAGCTCATACGCATGACAATCGACCAGGCCGTCGCCGCCGGGCCCGTCCGGCGGTCCGAGCGGGCCCTAGCCCCCGACCTCGCCCGCGGGGCCATGCTGCTGTTCATCGCCCTCGCCAACGCGGCCAACTTCGCGTTCAAGGGGCAGCCCGGGCTCGAAACCCACCCGCACGGCCTCGCCCGGGTCGTCAACCTCGGGCTCGCCACGTTCGTGGACAGCCGTGCGTACCCCGTGTTCGCCGTCATGTTCGGCTACGGCCTCGTCCAGCTGGCCCGGCGCAACCCCGACCGGGTGCTGCTGCGCCGCAACGGGCTGCTCGTCGCCTTCGGGGCGGTGCACGCCACCCTGCTGTACTTCGGCGACTTCCTCGGCGCCTACGGCATCGTCGGCATCGTGGCGACCCTGTTCCTGGTGCGCCGCGGCGACCGCTTCCACAAGGTGGTCCTCTGGCTCTGGGGCATCCAGACGGTGTACGCGCTCATCTTCGCCGGCATCGCGCTCGCGAACGCGCACGGCGGGACGGCCGGCATCGTGAACAGCCCGAACCCGTCGCTCGCGGCGCCCACGTACCTCGGCTCGATGCTCGACCGCCTCGCCGAGTGGCCGGTGCACACCGCGACCGTCCTGCCGTTCATCGTCATCGTCTGGCTCGGCATCTGGGCCGCGCGCCGGCGGGTGCTCGAGGAGCCGGCCGCGCACCGCACGCTGCTGCGCCGCACCGCAGTCGTCTCGCTCGGCATCTCCACGCTGGGCGCGCTGCCCTACGCGCTCATCTGCGCCGGGCTCGTGCACGCCGGCTCCGGTACCGTCGAGGCCATGGCCCAGGTCCACGGCGTCACCGGCGAGTACGGCGGCCCCGGCTACGTCGCCCTCTTCGGCCTCGTCGCGCTGAAGCTCGGCGGCCGCACGCCGCGGCTCCTCGAGCCCGTGGTGGCGCTCGGGCAGCGGTCGCTCAGCGGGTACCTGCTGCAGTCGCTCTGCTGGGTCGCGCTCTTCAGCCCGTGGGCGCTGCACCTGGGCGGGACGTGGGCCGCGGCCGTCTGCGCGGCCGTCGTCTGGGCGGCGTCGGCGCTCGCCGCGAAGATGCTGGCGGACCGGGGCAGCCGAGGCCCGGCCGAGACCGTCCTGCGGAAGTTCGCCTACCGATGAGCATGACCATGACGACGACGCTGACGGTACGCAAAGCCGCCATCGGTTGTGTCGTCATGGCCGTCGCCGACCTCACGGTCTGGGTGGCCACCGGCGGCGGGTACTTCTGGCCGGCCTGGACCATCCTGGGCCTCTCGCTGCTGCTCGGCGCCTACGCGCTGATCCGGCGGCGGGAGGCCGCGCTGGCCGCCCGGGTCGACACGCTGACCCGCTCCCGCCGCGGCGCCGTGGACCGGCAGGCGGCCGAGCTCAAGCGCGTCGAGCGCGACCTGCACGACGGCGCCCAGGCCCGGCTCGTGTCGCTGTCGCTGACCCTCGGGCTGGCCGGCCACCTGGTCCGCCTCGACCCCGACGGCGCCGCGAAGCTCGTCGAGGAGGCCCGCACGACGGCGGTCGCGGCCCTGGACGACCTGCGCGCGGTGATGCACAGCATCCATCCGGCGGTGCTGGCCGACCGCGGCCTGCGCGACGCGGCCCGCGCCCTGGCCCTGAACCTGGCCGTGCCGGTCACCGTGGCCGGCGACGAGCCGGGGGAGCTGTCCCCGGCGGCCGAGACGGCGGCCTACTTCGCGATCTCCGAGTGCCTCGCGAACGTGGTCAAGCACAGCGGCGCGACGGCGGCGACGGTGACGTTCACGAACGTGGTCAGCAGCAGTGGCACGGCCGCGGCGCTGCGCATCACGGTCGAGGACGACGGCCGCGGCGGCGCCGACCCGGGGGCGGGCACGGGCCTGCGCGGCATCGCGGAGCGCCTGGACGCGGTCGACGCCACCCTGGCCGTGCACAGCCCGGCGGGCGGCCCGACCCGGGCCACGATCACGGTTCCGGTGGATCACTGAAGTCGCCGGCGTCGAGCCACACGACCGGGGGCCCACCGGATGGTGGTCAGGCGGCCGCCGTCTCCTCCGCCCGGGCGTGCAGGGCGCCGGGAAGGCCGCCGGACGACCGCGCGGCCCGGCGCAGGCGGGTGGCGCCGTTGCCCTCGTCGCGCAGGCGCAGCAGGCCGGCCTGGACCAGCTCGAGGTCGCCGTGGGCGGCGAGGGCGGGGGCGATCGCGGTGAACAGCTCGGCGATCATGTCCCCGGCCAGCCGCGCGGTGCGCCGGAGCGGATCGGTGAGCGTGCCGGCGAGGCCGGTGTGGCAGGCGTTCCAGTGCGCGGCCCGCAGCAGGTGTTCCGGTACCGCCGGCGCCGCCTTTTCCGCGCGCACCTCGGCCGACAGGGTGGCGACGAGGCCGCGGACCAGCGCCGCCAGCAGCACCGTGTCGTCGCTCGTCGGGCACGCGTCGGCGACGCGGACCTCGACGGTGGGGTAGAGCAGCGACGGGCGCGCGTACCACCAGACGAGCTCGGGCTCGAACATCGAGCCCGACGCGACCAGCTCGGCCACCGTGCGCTCGTAGTCGGCGAAGGAGTCCAGCGGCGGCGTCGGGCCGATGCCGGGCCAGCGCTCGCCCGCGATCCCGCGCCAGCTGTCGTGGCCGGTGTCCTCGCCCCCGGCGAACGGGGAGTTCGCGGTCACCGCCTGCAGCAGTGGCAGCCACGGGCGCAGCGCGGTGCACACCCGCACGGCGAGGTCGCGGTCGGGCACGCCGACGTGCACGTGGGCGCCGCACAGGGCCGGGTCGCGGGCGATCGGGCCGTAGTGGCGGGCGATCGCGCGGTACCGCGGCGAATGGGCCACGGTGCGATCCGGCTCGGCGACCGGCGTGGCGCCCACCGCGACGAGCCGCACCCCGGTCCGCCGCGTGGCCTCGGCGGCGGCGCGGCGGTTGGCCGCGAGGTGCCCGCGCAGCTCGCCGAGGTCCGTGCACACCGGCGTCACCATCTCCAGGATGCTGAGGCGGAACTCGTGGCGGCTGGCCGGCCGCAGCTCGGCGGGCAGCGCGGCCCGCACCCGTTCGACGAGCGGGAGGCTGTGCCACGACTCGGGGTCGAGTAGCAGGAACTCCTCTTCCACCCCGACGGTCAGCGGCACCGGACCAACCTAACCCAGCGCGCTCAGGCCATGAGCGCGACGGTCTTGCGGGCGGTCTTGCGGGCGGTGCATCTCCACGGGAAGGGTTCGGCCGCGGCACGGGGCACCTGAGCGGGCCGGGCGGAAGCAACCGCCCGGCAACCGCCTTACCGTTCGGGGATCACGGCGCCGTCCAGCCCGTGGCCACGTGCCCGATGCGCACGCGCTGGGGATGGTCACCGACCGGGACGCTCGTGACCTTCTGCCCGGTGGCGAAGCTGATCGCGGTCACCTGGTCGGCGCCGGACTCGGAGATCACGCAGTCGCGGCCGTCGCCGCTGACCGTCGCCCAGTAGGGCTTGCTGGCCGGTACCAGCGCGCCCTCCTGCAGCGTGGCGCGGTCCACGACTGTCGCGTAGTCGTCCATGGTGCCGGCCACGCAGAGCTTCGCGCCGTCCGGGCTCATCGACAGGCCGTGGTGGCGGGAGTCGTTGACCCACGTGGTGCGGTCCGCGCTGGTCGCCGGGTTCTTCGGCAGTTCCTTGATGCGCGTGATGCGGTCGGCGGCGACGTCGTACTCCACGAAGCCGTTGAAGAAGGACACCTGGAAGTACAGCGTGCGCTCGTCCGGGGTGAACACGGCCGGGCGGACGGCGTCGGAGAGGTCGCTGCGGCCGAACGCGTCGAGCCGCTGGCGCATGTCGATGGTGCGGACCACCTGGAACGTGTGCGTGTCGGCGACGGTGATGTGCCGGTCGCCCTTGGTCCAGTCCAGCCACGGGTCGTCCAGCGCCGTGTTGACCTCGCCGATGGACATGTTCCACAGGTACCGGCCGCCGCCGGTGTAGATGTTCTCGTGCGGCTTGTCGCCGGCGCCGAACGAGCCCAGCTGGCGGCCGGTGGCGATGTCCAGCACGTGCACGGTGTTCGAGGTCGAGGCGGAGACGGCGACCTGGGTGCCGTCGGGGGAGACGGCCATGTGGTCGGCCCGGTAGCCCGACACCGGGAAGCGCCAGCGCAGCGCGCCGGTGCGCAGGTCGATGGCGGCGACGTCGGCGAAGCTGGGCCTGGACACGACGAGCGCGCTGCCGTCCGGGGTGGTGTACATGTCGTCGACGAGCTGGTCGTGGCCCTCGCCCGGGCCCTGCTGGACGCCGAGGTAGAAGGCGAGGCGGACCGGGTTGAGGTAGATCTCCAGCAGCCGCTGGCCGCGGTCGGGCACGACGTTGATCCGGCCGAGCTTCGCGTAGGTGCCGCCGGAGCGGATCACGTCGACCGTGCCGTCCCAGTTGTTGCCGACGAACATCACCTCCTGCAGCGCGGGCGCCGCGGCGGCGGGCACGGGCGCGGCGGCGACGGGCACGAGGGCGGTGGCGAGCAGTGCGAGGCCGGCGAGTACGGCGCGCCGGCGCTTGGCGGGAATGGCAGTCACGCGGCCTCCCTGGGCTTTGTCGTTACTCTGCGGTAACCTCCAGCAAATCGCCGATCGGTGGCGGTCGATAGGTTCCCGCGCACAACGCCGCGCCGGGCGGTTGTGCCGCACCCACAAGCGAGGCAGATGTGCCCACCCCGCTCGCGCCGCTGCTGGCCGCCCTGGCCGGCGACGAGGGCCTGGTCGACGAGCTCGTCGCCGCCGCCCGCGCCGCCTCGCCCGACGTGGCGCGGCTGCCCGCTCCCGAGAGCCGCCGGCACGTGGCGCTGCTGCTGTCCGCCGGCATCGCCGCGTTCGAGGGCGCCGACCCGGACTTCGCCGAGGCGGCCCGGCTCGGGGGCGACCGGGCCGCGCAGGGGGTGCCGTGCGCGGGGCTGCTGTGCGCGATCCGGGCCGCGCGGACCCGGGTGCTGGAGGTTGCCGTGCCGCTGGGCCGCGCCGCCGGCATCCCCGACGAGGTACTGCTGGGCGCGGCCCTGGACTTCGACCGGTACGTCGGCGCCCTGGAACGCCACGTGGTCGAGGGCTACCACGCCGCCGAGCGGGCCCGGGCCCGCGGCCGCCGCGACCAGCGCGACGGGGTGCTGCGCGCGCTGCTGCTCGCGGGCGGCTCGGACGAGGCGGCGGCGGTGGGGCTGCGGGCCGGCGGGCGGTACCGCTGCGTCGTCCTCGACGTCACCGACCCGGCCCGCGCGGAGGCGCTCGAACCGCGGCTGTCGGCGTGCGGCGGGGTCTTCGGCACCGTGGAGGGCCGCCTCGCCGGGCTGGCCCCGCGCACCCCGGCCGGCCTCGGCCCCGGCGTCACGGCCGTGGTCGGCCCGCCGCTGCCGCTGGAGCGCGCCGGCGACGGCTACCGCCTGTGCGTCGCCGCGCTCGCCGGGGCCGCACGGTTCGCCCGCACGGGCGTGCACACCGTGGCGGCCCTGGCCGCCGAGACCGCCCTGGCCGCCCAGCCCTCGCTGGGCGCGGCGCTCGCCGAGGCGCTGCTGGACCGCCTCGACCCGGCCGACGCCTTCCACCGCGAGCTGGCCGGCACCGCCCTGGCCTACCTCGACCACGGGCGCCGCCTCGACCGCACGGCCGCGGCCCTGCACGTGCACCCGAACACGGTCCGGTACCGGCTGCGGGCCCTGCACGAGCGCACCGGCCTGCCCGTCGACGAGGACGGCGCCCCGGTGCTCACGACCCTGCGCTGCTGGTGGGCGCTGGAGGCCTGGCAGCGCGGGACATCCGGCCGGCGCTGATCCGCAACTCGTGAGCGCTGCACGCGTTGGACCGGGCGCGTTCGCCGCCTCGTGCCGGGCCCAGCTCGACGACCCGCGCTGGGCCGGGCTCTTCGACGGGATCGACGTCGACTGGGAGTACCCGAACGCCTGCGGCGCCGCCTGCGACACCAGCGGGCCGGGCGCGCTCGCCGCGCTGCACGCGGGCCTACGGTGAGGCGGGCCGGCGGTACCGCGGCCAGCGGTTGGTGTGGATCTCGATGACCGACGCCGGGCAGCGGTTCGCCGCCTCGTAGGCCGCCTCCTGGTGCTGCGCCGGCGGGTGCTCGGCCAGCAGGATCACCACGCCGTCGTCGTCGCGCTGGTCGAACACGTCCGGGGCGACGAGCGCGCACACGCCCGAGCCGATGCACTTGTCCAGGTGGACCTCGACCCGCATCAGAGCCCGTCCTCGAGGGCCGGGAGCACCTCGTCCCAGGCGACAGGCACCGCGACCGGCCCCAGCACCGCGGTCCGGGTCTTGAAGCGGATGTCGTCGAACGGCACCGCCAGCCGCAGCGACGGCACCCGCCGCGGCAGCGTCGCCAGGACGGCGGTCAGCTCGAGCCGGGCCAGCTGCTGCCCGACGCACTGGTGCGGCCCGTGCCCGAAGCCGACGTGCGGGCCGGGCGCGCGGCCGACGTCGAGCCGGTCGCCGTCGGCGTACAGCGCCTCGTCGCGGTTCGCGGACTGGATCGCCACCACCACGAGGTCGCCCGCCCGCACCGGCTGCCCGGCGATCTCGGTGTCCGCGACGACCTCGCGCAGCAGGCCGGCGCCGACGCCGAGGTAGCGCACGAGCTCCTCGGCCGCCCCCGCCGCCAGCTCGGGCCGCTCGCGGAGCCGGGCCAGCTCGTCCGGGTGCTGCAGCAGCGCCAGCACCCCGTGGCCGATCATGCTCGCGGTGGTGTCGTAGCCGGCGATGAGCAGCCCGGCGCTCATGGCGATCAGCTCGTTGTCGGTGAACGGCCGGTCGGTCTGGTCGCTGCGCACGATCATCCGGCTGAGCACGTCCTCGCCGGGCTCGGCGCGGCGGGTCACGACCATGCCGTAGAGGTACTCCAGCAGCGGCTTCAGCGCCGCGGCCACGTCGTCGGCGCTGGACGCGCCCGCGAACAGGGCCTCGGCCGCGTGCTGGAACAGCGGCCGGTCGGGCTCGGGCACGCTGAGCAGCTCGGCGATGACGCCGGTGGTGACCGGCCGCGCGAAGGACGCGTAGAGGTCGACCGGCGGCGCGGTCTGCGCGAGCGCGTCGAGGCGCGCGTCGACGATGCGCTGCACGAGCGGGCGCAGCTGCGCGATCCGCCGCATGTTCGACACCTCGGGCGCCATGTGCCGGCGGAAGCGCAGGTGCTCGGCGCCGTCCATGCGCGAGAAGTCGCCCTCGCCGGGCCCGTCGCCGGCGTAGCCGGCGAGGATGTGCGCGGCGGTGCCGGGCCGGTTGCTGAAGCGCCGCGGGTCGCCCAGCACCTCCCGCACGTCCGCGTAGCGGGTCACCAGCCAGGCGTCCAGGCCGGTGGGGCAGGCCACCCGGGTCACCCCGCCCGTGGCGCGCAGCTCGGCGTACTCCGGAGGCGGACCGAACGGGCAGCGTTGTTCCCCGGCGAGCGGTAGCTCACGCACGGCAGTCATTCGAACCCCAATCGCGACGATGCGTTCATATTGGTCGATGGATTGGCGACACGCCAAGGACTCCCGGCCAAATTTGTCCCCTCGTTTCGGACAAATGGGTCCGGCCGCGGTGGATCATGTAAAGAGCTGGTAACAGGTGAAAGTCGGTTGTCGACAATCGGCGGTCGACCGTTAAGGTTCTGGCATGGCCCACACAGCGGTGCTGATCGCCACCTACCTGGAGCCCGAGCACGTCGGCCGCATCGCGGACGCGGCCCCGGGTGTCGAGGTCCTGTACGAGCCGGAGCTGCTGCCGGTCCCGCGGTACCGCTGCGACCACACCGGCACCCCGCGCCCGCTGAGCGCCGCGCAGGGGCAACGGTGGGAACGACTGCTCGCCCGGGCCGACGTCTCCTTCGACTTCGACTGGCAGGACCCGGCGCGACTGGCGCAGCGGGCGCCCCGGCTGCGCTGGGTGCAGGCCACCAGCGCCGGTATCGGCGGCTTCGTGCAGCGCACCGGCCTGGAGCGCAGCGACATCACGTTCACCACCGCGGCCGGCATCCACGCCGTCCCGCTCGCCGAGTTCGCCGTCGCCGGCGCGCTGTACTTCGTCAAGGGCATCCCCGAGCTGCGCCGCCGCCAGGCCGCGCGGAGCTGGGAGCGGTACACCACCGCCCAGCTGGCCGGCCGGACCGTCACCGTCGTCGGCCTCGGCGGCATGGGCCGGCAGGTCGCCCGCTCCTTCGAGGCCCTCGGCTGCACCGTCGCCGGCGTCGGCCGCGACCGCGTCGCCGCCCTCGACGACCTGCTGCCCGCCACCGACGTCCTCGTCCTGTGCTGCCCGCTCACCCCCGAGACCGAGGGGCTGATCGGGGCCAAGCAGCTGGAGCTGCTGCCGGAGGGGGCCATCCTGGTCAACATCTCGCGCGGCCCGGTCGTCGACGAGCCGGCCCTCGTGGAGGCGCTGACCGGCGGGCGGCTCGCGGGCGCCGCGCTCGACGTGTTCGCCGCCGAGCCGCTGCCCGCCGCCTCGCCGCTGTGGGACCTCGACTCCGTGCTGGTCTCGCCGCACTCGGCGTCCACCGTCGCCACCGAGAACGCGGCGATCACCGGCCTGTTCTGCGACAACCTGCGCCGCCACCTGGCCGGGGAGCCGCTGCGCAACCTCTACCACCGCGACCGCGGCTACTGAAGGAGCGTCATGCTCAGGGGAACCTGGTACATCAGCCCCACCCCGTTCGCCGAGGGCGGCGAGGTCGACACCGCGGGCCTGGAGCGGATCGTCGCCGCCGCGGCGAGCTGGGGCGTCGACGGCATCACCATCCTCGGCGTCATGGGCGAGGCGGCCGACCTCACCGCGGCCGAGCGCGAGACCGTGCTGAGCACCGTGGCCGCGGCCGCGCGGGGGAAGGTGCCGTTCGCGGTCGGGTGCTCGGCGCCGTCGGCCGCGATCGTGGCGGCCAACGCCCGCCGGGCCGCCGAGGCCGGCGCGGCCGCGGTCATGGTCTCGGCCCCGCCGCTGCTCAAGGACACCGACCAGATCGGCGCGTTCTACAAGGGCATCGCGAGCGAGCTGCCGGTGATCGTGCAGGACGAGCCGGCCGCGACCGGCGTGACCCTCCCCGTCTCCGCCCTCCTCGCGGCCCTGGACGCCGCCGGCAGCACGGTGGTGAAGCTGGAGGACCCGCCGACCCCGCCGAAGATCGGCCGGCTCCTCGCCCAGCGGCCCGGGCTCACCGTGTTCGGCGGCCTCGGCGGCGTCAGCGCCTACTCCGAGCTGCGCCGCGGCGCCGCCGGCACGATGACCGGCTTCGCGTACCCGGAGATCCTGCGCGCCATCCGCCTCGCCTACGAAGCCGGGGACACCGCGGGCGCGGCCCGGATCAACGACCGCTTCCTGCCGTACCTCGTCTTCGAGGGCCAGGTCCGCGTCGGCCTCGGCATCCGCAAGGAGGTGCTGCGCCGCCGCGGCGTCATCGCCACCGCCCGCACCCGCGCGCTCACCCCGCTGCCGGACGCGGCCACGCTGGCCGAGCTCGACGACGTGCTGGCCCGCGTCGGCCTGACCCCGGCGATCGAGCCGCTGCAGGTCTCCCCGTGACCGCCGTCGTCGGCGGGGCCAGCTCCGGCCTCGGCGCCGCCATCGCCCACGAGCTGGGCCGCCGCGGCCACGACCTGCTGCTGTGGGCCCGCAACCCCGAACGCCTCGACCTGGTCGCCGCCGAGGTGCGCGCCCGCCACGGCGTCACCGTCCACACGCTGCGCGCCGACGCCGCCGACCCGGCCGGCGCGGCCGCCGTCGCCACGGCGGCCCTGGACCGGCTCGGGCGCGTGGACGTGCTCGTGCTCAACGCCGGCGGTCCGCCACCGGTGCCGGCCGACCGCACCGACGCCGACGGCTGGCGGGCCGCGCTGCAGCTGCTGACGGTGACCCCGATCGACCTCGCCACGCGGCTCCTGCCCGGCATGCGCGAGCGCGGGTCCGGCCGGATCGTCGCCGTGCTCTCCTCGGGGGTGCGCGAGCCGCTGCCCGACCTGTCCTACTCCAACGGCGGCCGCGCCGCGCTGACGGCCTGGCTCAAGACCGTCGGGCGGCTCGTGGCCGCCGACGGCGTCACCGTCAACGGGGTCGTCCCCGGCCGCATCGACACCGAGCGGGTCGCGGCGCTGGACGCGGCCCGGGCCGCGCGCACCGGCGCCGAGGTCGCCGCGGTGCGGGCGGCCGCGATGGCCGGCATCCCGGCCGGGCGCTACGGGCGGCCGGAGGAGTTCGCGGCCGCCGTGGGCTTCCTCGCCTCCCCGGAGGCGTCCTACGTGACCGCGAGCCTGCTGTCCTGCGACGGCGGCCTGATGCGGAGCCTCACGTGATCGCGGCCGAGGTGGCCGGCACCGCCGCGTCGGGCATCCGGGCCATCGCCAACGCCGCCTGGGCCGTCCCGGGCGCGATCCACCTCGAGTTCGGCGAGCCCGACTTCGCCACCCCGGCGCACATCGTCGAGGCCGCGCACGCGGCCGCGCGGACCGGGCACACCAGGTACGGCCCCAGCACCGGGCTGCCCGCCCTGCGCGAGGCGATCGCGGCCAAGCTCGCCCGCGACAACGGCCTCGGCAACACCGCACCGGACCGGATCGTGGTCGGCGCCGGCGGGGTCGGGGCGCTGTTCGCGGCCTACCGCACGCTGCTCGGCACCGGCGACGAGATTCTGGTGCCGGACCCGGGCTGGACCAACTTCTCGACCCTGGCGACCATGCTCGGCGCGGTCCCGCGCGGCTACCGCCTCGACCCCGCGGCGAACCACGGCCCCGACTACGACCACCTCGAGAGCCTGCGCGGCCCGCGCACCCGGGCGATCCTCGTCAACTCCCCGTCCAACCCGGTCGGCTACCAGTGGGACGCCGGGCAGCTGGCGGCGGTGGGGGAGTGGGCGGCCGCGAGGAACCTCGTCGTCGTCTCCGACGAGTGCTACGACCAGCTGTGGCTGGACCGGCCGGCGGTCCCCTTCGCCGCCGCCGCGCCCGGCGTCCCGGCCGTCACCGTCTACTCGCTGTCGAAGAGCTACGCGATGACCGGCTGGCGGGTCGGGTACGCGGTCACCACCCCCGAGCTCGCGGCCGGCCTGGCCCGGGTGCAGGAGGCCACCGCGTCCTGCGTCAACACCGTGGCCCAGCACGCGGCGGTGGCCGCCCTCACCGGCGACCAGACCCCCGTGCGGGTCATGCGCGACGCCTACCGCGACCGGCGGGACATCGCCCTGCGGACGGCGCTGGAGCTGGGCCTGTCCGCCACCCGCCCGGCGGGCGCCTTCTACCTGTGGCTGCGCACCGAGGTTTCCCCAGTGGACCTGCTGCACCGAACCGGGACCGCGGTAGCGCCGGGCCCCGCGTTCGGCGCGGAAGGAGCCGGCCATGTCCGGCTCTCCCTAGCGGCGGCCCCGGACGACATCGTCCGCGGCCTGACGAACATCGCCCAACCCCCATCCCCCCAGTAAGACAACGAAGGAGGCTCGGATGCCTTCCCAACGGAAAATCGTCCTGGCGGCGCTCACGGCCGGCGTGGTCGCGCTCACCGCGGCCTGCGGCGGCGGCGACGCCAAGGACTCCACCCCCAACGCCGGCGGCAGCGAGCAGGCCCGCTACGGCGGCACCATGACCGTGGCCTACCAGAGCGACCCCAAGACCTTCGACCCGGCGGTGTGCTACGACGCCACCTGCTGGAACAACATGCGCATGCTGTACGACCGGCTCTACGACTACGTCGGCGACACCATGAACATCGAGCCGCAGGCCGCGACCGCGCTGCCCGAGGTGAGTGCGGACGGACTGACGTACACCATCAAGCTCCGCTCCGGCATGACCTTCAGCGACGGCAAGGCGGTCACGGCCAAGGACGTCGCCTGGTCCCTGACCCGCATCCTCGACCCGGCCACCAAGTCGCCGGTGCAGAGCTTCTGGACCGGGGTCGCCGGCGCCGCCGACTACGCGAAGAGCCCGACCGGCACGCTCGCCGGCATCGCCGCCGTCGACGACGGCACCGTGCAGATCAAGCTCACCGCGCCGAACAGCTCGTTCAAGTACGTCCTGGCGATGCCGCACGCGTCGATCATCGAGCAGGGCACCGCGAGCAAGCCGGTCGGCTCCGGGCCGTTCGTGATGGACCACTTCACGCCCGGCCAGGAGATCGTGGTCAACCGCAACCAGAAGTACTGGGACGCGCCCAAGCCGTACGTCGACAAGGTCGTGGAGAAGCTCGGCGTCGACCCGCACGTGCAGCTGCTGTCGCTGCAGAAGGGCTCCATCGACCTGATGGGCGACCCGATCCCGGCCGCGGACTACCTCACCGTCTCCGGCGACGCGTCGCTCAAGCCGCAGATCAAGACGATCGTGAAGCCGTCGACGTACTACGTGACCATGAACACGCAGATGGCGCCGTTCGACAACCCGAAGGTGCGCGAGGCCGTCTCGTACGCCTTCGACCGCAGCTTCCTGCTCAAGCTCGTCGCCGGGCAGGGCAGCGTGGCCAACGAGTACCTGCCGCCGGGCATCACCGGCTACACCAAGGACAAGCTCGTCCACGACCAGGACATCGCCAAGGCCAAGCAGCTGCTGGCCGAGGCCGGCTTCCCCAACGGCTTCTCGACCACGATGTACTCCTGGAACACCTCGCCCTGGACCGCGCTGCTGCCCCAGCTCCAGCAGGACCTCGGCAAGATCGGCATCACGGTCGACGCCAAGCCGGTGCAGCAGAGCGCCTTCTTCGACCTCGCCGGCACGCCGAACAAGGCGCCGATGACGCTCACCTTCTGGGTCGCCGACTACCCCGACGCCAGCGACTTCTACCAGGCGCTGCTGTCCTGCGGGGCGGCCATCCCGGGCGGGCAGAACTACCCGTTCTACTGCAACAAGAACGTCGACGACCTGGTCAACCAGGCGCTCGCGGCCAAGGACAACGACGCCGCCACCGCCCTGTACGTCCAGGCCACCAAGGCGATGCTCGCCGACAACCCGGTGGTGCCGCTCTACTACGGCTCCAAGACCGAGGTGTTCGGCAAGACCGTCGGCGGCTACCACTCGCAGCCCATCTGGGGCTGGGACATGACCAACTACTGGAAGACGACGGGCACGGCCGGTCGCTGACGCGGCGCTCCCGCCGGAGTTCGCAGGAGCTCCGGCGGGACGCAACAGAGCCATCGCCGGCCGGCCCGCGTCTGCACCGACGAGGTCTGTGATTGAGGACACGCATGTGACAACGCTTCTTGAGGTGGACGACCTCACCGTCGACTTCGACCGCGACGGGCAACGCTCCGCCGCCGTGCGCGGCGTCTCGTTCTCCGTGGCCGCGGGCGAGCGGGTCGGCATCGTCGGCGAGTCCGGCTCCGGCAAGTCCGTGACGGCGCAGGCCGTGATGCGGCTGCTGCCCCAGACCGCGGGCGTCGGCGGCCGGATCAGCTTCGACGGCTCCGACGTGCTCGCCTTCGACGCCAAGCGGCTGGCCCGCTGGCGCGGCGCCGACATCGCCATGGTCTTCCAGGACCCGATGTCGAGCCTCAACCCGCTGCTGCGGATCGGCACCCAGCTCGCCGAGGGGCTGCGCCACCACCGCGGGCTGGGCAAGGCGGCCGCGCGGGAGGAGGCGGCCCGGCTGCTGCGCACCGTCGGCATCGGCGACGCCGAGCGGCGGCTGAAGGAGTACCCGCACGCGTTCAGCGGCGGCATGCGCCAGCGCGTGTGCATCGCCATCGCGGCCGCCTGCACGCCGCGGCTCATCGTCGCCGACGAGCCGACCACCGCGCTGGACGTCACCGTGCAGGCCCAGGTGCTCGACCTGCTCGACGAGCTCACCGACCGCCACGGCACGGCGACCGTCCTCATCAGCCACGACCTCGGCGTCGTGTCGAGCTTCTGCGACCGGATCCTCATCATGTACGCCGGGCAGGTCGTCGAGTCCGGCCCGACCGACGAGATCGTGGCAAGGCCGACCCACCCGTACACCCGGGCGCTGCTGGAGAGCATCCCGCGGCTGCGCGGCCCGCTGCCCCGGCGGCTGCCCACGATCCCGGGCGCCCCGCCGTTCGGCGACGTGCCGTCCGGGATGTGCGCGTTCGCCGGCCGCTGCCCCCGCGCGCAGGACCTGTGCCGCACCACCGATCCCGCCCTGCGCCCGACCGGGCCCGGCGTCGCCGCCGCGTGCCACTTCCCCCTGGAGGGCGGCCGTGACTGAACCCGCCGTCGACGTCCGCGACCTGACCGTCGCCTATCGCAAGCGCGGCACCGGCTGGCGCCGCGAGGAGCTGACCGCGGTCGACGCCATCAGCTTCGCCATTGCGCCCGGGCGCACCCTGGGCCTGGCCGGCGAGTCCGGCTCCGGCAAGAGCAGCGTGGCCCGGGCCCTCATGCGGGTCGTCGAGCCCGCGTCGGGCTCGGTGCGCATCGGCGGGCAGGAGGTGACGACCCTGCGCGGCGCCGGGCTGCGCCGGTTCCGCCGGCACATGCAGATGGTGTTCCAGGACCCGTACGACTCGCTCAACCCGCGGCTCACCGTCGGCGAGAACGTCGCCGAGGCGCTCGTCGCCGCCGGCGTGCCCCGCCCCGACCACACCGTCCGCGTCCGCGAGCTGTTCGACCGGGTCGGGCTGCCGTCCGGCTTCTCCGGCCGCTACCCGCACCAGCTCTCCGGCGGCCAGCGCCAGCGGGTGTCGATCGCCCGGGCCCTGGCGGTCGGGCCGCAGGTGCTCGTCTGCGACGAGGCGGTCTCGGCGCTGGACGTGTCGGTCCGGGCCCAGATCCTCAACCTGCTCAAGGACCTGCAGGAGGCCGACGGGCTGGCCTACCTGTTCATCTCGCACGACATGTCGACGCTGCGGTTCATGGCCGACGACATCGCCATCATGCAGGGCGGCCGGATCGTGGAGACCGGCGCCGGCGAGGCCGTGTTCGCCCAGCCGTCCCACGAGTACACCCGCGAGCTGATCGCCGCGATCCCCGAGCCCGGCTTTGGAAGGAGGCAACGCCGTGACGGTACCCATTGAGGTCGGCACCGATGTCGCCGCGCCCGGGTTCTGGCGGCGCGCGCGGCGCAGCCTGCGCCACGACTGGCCCGCGCTGGTCTCCATCGCGCTGCTGGTCCTGCTTGCCCTGGCCGCGATCCTGGCGCCGCTGCTGGCCCCGCACCCGCCGCTGACCACCTACCCGGAGGGGCTCCAGGCCACCGGCGCACCCGTCGGCCCCGGCGGCGACTTCCCGCTCGGCGCCGACCCCAACGGCCGCGACGTGCTGTCCCGGCTGCTCTACGGCGCCCGGGTCTCGCTCGTCATCGGCATCCTCGCCAACGGCCTGGCCACCGTCCTCGGCGTGCTCGTCGGGCTGGTCGCCGGCTACCTCGGCGGCTGGGTCGAGACGGTGCTCATGCGGATCACCGACGTGGTGATGTCGTTCCCGATCCTGCTGTTCTGCATCGCGCTGATCTCGGTCACCGGCCCCAGCGCCCGCAACGTCGTCGTGGTCATCGCGCTCATCTACTGGACCGCCCTCGCGCGCATCATCCGCAGCCTCGTGCTGTCGCTCAAGGAGCGCGAGTTCGTCGTGGCCGCGCGGACCCTGGGCCTGTCGCACTGGAGGATCATGCGCAAGCACCTCTTCCCGCACCTCGTGCCGACGATCATCGTGTACGCCACCCTCGGCGTGGCCTCGTCGATCCTCATCGAGGCGTCGCTGTCGTTCCTCGGTGTCGGCGTGCCGGTGCCCGACCCCTCCTGGGGCCAGATGATCGAGCAGGGCAAGGAGTACTTCCAGATCGCGCCCTGGCTGCTCTTCGCGCCCGGCGTCTGCCTGCTGCTGACCGTCCTGTCGTTCAACCTCGCCGGCGACTGGCTGCGCGACCTGCTCGACCCGACCGCCCCGGAGCGTCGCTGACATGAGCGGTTCGCAGCGAAGCGGAGAGGCCGCGATTTTGCTAGCACAGTTTTGGCTCAGGCCGGCGCCGGAGCTTGCGGAGGTGTCGGCATGAGCGGTTCGCAGCGAAGCGGAGAGGCCGCGATTTTGCTAGCACAGTTTTGGCTCAGGCCGGCGCCGGAGCTTGCGGAGGTGTCGGCATGAG
>NZ_JBEZDS010000051.1:53277-81020 GCF_040648435.1 Dactylosporangium sp. NPDC049140
GCGGCTTCCTGCTGCGCCGCCTGCCCCAGGCGATCGTCGTGCTCTTCGGCGTCGTCACCCTGGCCTTCTTCATGACCCACGTGGTGCCCGGCGACCCGGCCCGGCTCATCGCCGGCCCCAACGCCAGCCCCGCCACCGTCGCCTCCATCCACACCCAGCTCGGCCTCGACCGCGGCCTCGGCTACCAGTACTGGGCCTACCTGCGCCAGGTGCTGCACGGCGACCTCGGCGTCAGCTACGCCCTGCAGGGCACGTCGGTCGGCGACGCCATCTGGCGCGCGCTGCCGGTCAGCGCGGCCGTGGCCCTGCTCGGCGTGCTGTTCGAGGTGCTGCTCGGCGTCCCCGCCGGGATCGTGGCCGCCTACCGGCCCAAGGGCCTGCTGGACCGCACGGTGACGCTCACGTCGCTGGTCGGCCTGTCCGCCCCGCCGTTCTGGCTCGGGCTGCTGCTGTTGTACGCGCTGGCCTACAAGTCCAGCGTTTTCCCGCTCAGCGGCTACGAGTCGCCGTACCTCAACTACCTGATCCTGCCCGCGTTCACCCTCGGCCTCGGCGGCGCCGCCTGGTACGCCCGGCTCACCCGCACGAACATGCTCGAGGCGCTGCGCAGCCCGTACGTGCAGACGGCCCGGGCCAAGGGCATGCCGGAGCGGGTCGTGCTGCTGCGGCACTGTCTGCGCAACGTCCTGAGCCCGCTGCTGACCATGCTCGGCATGGACCTGGGCTACTTCCTCGGCGGCGTCGTCGTCATCGAGTCCGTCTTCGGCCTGCCGGGCATCGGCAAGCTCACCTTCGACGCCATCGGCACCCTCGACATCCCGATGATCACCGGAGCGGTCCTCTTCGCCGCGTTCTTCATCGTCCTGATGAACCTCCTCGTCGACCTTGCATACGCCGCCATCGATCCCCGCGTCCGGCGGTAGCACGACCCCCTTGAAAGGAACGTCTGTAATGACTGACAAACTCCGCGTCGCCGTTGTCGGCGCCGGCCGCTGGGCCCAGCGCGCGCACATCCCCGGCTGGCAGCGCGACTCCCGCGTCGAGGTCGTGGCCGTCGCCGACACCGACGAGGCCACCGTCAACGAGGCGGGCGACAAGTTCGACGTGGCCAAGCGCGTCACCGACTACCGCGAGCTGCTCGACGACCCGGGCATCGACGTGATCGACGTGGCCACCGCGAACCGCGCCCACTTCGAGATCTCCGCCGCCGCACTGGACGCCGGCAAGCACGTGCTGTGCGAGAAGCCGGTGCACCACGACTACCGCCAGACCCGGGCGCTGTCGGAGCTGGCCCACGCCAAGGGGCTCAAGACCAAGCTGGGCTTCACGTTCCGCTACGCGCCGGCGATCCAGTACGCCAAGCACCTCATCGACACCGGCTTCGTCGGGCAGCCGTACGTCTTCAACGGGTACGAGCAGAACAGCCAGTGGATCGACCCGGCCACCCCGATGCGCCAGGTCGACCCGGACGCCGACCCCGACGTCATCGCCACCTCGTCCATCGAGGGCTACGGCGCCCCGATCATCGACATCATGCACTGGTGGGCCGGGGCCGACCTGCAGTCGGTGGTCGGCACCATGCGCAACTTCGTGCCCGAGCGCATGGTCCGCGACACCGGGCTCATGCAGCGGCTCAACATCGACGACGGCGACATGTGGATCGCCGAGTTCGGCGGCGGCCTGCTCGCCTCCATCCAGTCCTCGTACGTCACCGTCGGCAACTTCCCCGGCATCGAGGCCCGCATCTACGGCTCCGAGGGCGCGATCATCGTGCGGCTGGTCGAGGAGTTCGGCATCTGCCAGACCATCAAGACCGCGACCCGCCAGGAGGTCGAGTTCGTCGAGCGGGAGATCCCCCAGGAGTTCTTCCCCGAGGGCGGGCACTCCCGCGAGGACTGGGACTTCCTGTTCTACTCCAACCTCTGCGCCGACTTCGCCACCGAGATCCTCTCCGGCGGCCCGCAGAACCAGGGCGACTTCGGCCAGGGCGCGCTCGTGCAGGAGACCATCAACGCGTTCGAGCGCTCGTTCCGCACCCGCTCGTGGGTGTCCCTGCCGCTGACCGGGGACGCCGCATGAGCGGACACGACTGGGGGTCGCTCGGCGACGACACCGCCGCGGCCCGCATCCTCGACTCCGCGCTCGGCGCCGTCGCCGGACGGGTGCAGTTCGCCGACGCGCGGCTCATCGAAGCCGAGGAGCTGCGGTCGTACGTCCAGAAGGGCGCCGACCCCGACGAGCGGATCGAAGGCAACATCGGCATCGGCGTGCGCGTGCTCGTCGACGGGCAGTGGGGCTTCGCCGCCCGGCCGCTCGCCGAGCACGCCGACGCCGAGGCGGCCGCCGTCCAGGCCCATCGGGTCGCCGTCGCCCTCGCCGGCAGCGGCAAGCCGGTCGACCTGCCCCCGCGCGAGCCGGTCAGCGGCCGCTACGAGACCGCGGTGGAGCAGGACCCGTTCGCGGTCGCCCCGGCGCGGCGGCAGGAGCTGCTCGCCGCCTGGCTGGCCGCCGCGACCGCGCCCGCCGAGGTGGCCGCGGCCCAGGCCGGCATCAACGCCAAGCGGCAGCACCGGCACTACGCCGACACCGAGGGCGCGCGCCAGCACCAGCACTTCACCGAGACCGGCGCGATGCTCGTGGTCACCGCGAGCGGCCACGGCGACGTGCAGCGGCGCAGCTACCCGAACTCGTTCCACGGCAACACCGCGGCGGCCGGGTGGGAGTACCTCTCCTCGCTGCGCATGCTCGACAACGCCGCCCGGGTCGGGGAGGAGGCGGTGGCGCTGCTGACCGCGCCGCTCGCCCCGTCCGGGCACGCCGACGTCGTCATCGGCGCGCAGCAGGTGTCGCTGCAGATCCACGAGTCGTCCGGGCACGCGCTCGAGCTCGACCGGATGCTCGGCGACGAGGCCAACTACGCCGGCACCTCGTTCATCACGCCGGGCGACGTGGGCTCGCTGCGGTACGGCTCCCCGGCCGTCACCATCACGTCCGACCCGACGGTGCCGGGCACCCGGGGCAGCTTCGCCTTCGACGACGAGGGCACCCCGGCCCGCGCCACCCACCTCGTCGACGAGGGCATCGTGCGCAACACGCTGTCCAACCGGGACTCGGCGGCCCGGTCCGGGCTCGCGCTCACCGGCGCCGCCCGCTCCGACGGCTGGGCCTACCTGCCGGTCTGCTTCGCCACCCACGTGTTCCTGCAGCCCGGCACCGGCGGAAGCCTCGACGAGCTCCTCGCGCGGATGGGCGACGGCTACTACATCGACGACAACCGCAGCTGGTCGATCGACAACCAGCGGCTCAACTTCCAGTTCGGCACCGAGGTCGCCTACGAGGTCAAGGGCGGGCGGCGCGGCCGGCTGCTGAAGAACTTCTCCTACGGCGGCGTCACCCCGCAGTTCTGGGGCTCGGTCGAGGCGGTCGCCGGCCCGTCGGAGTTCCGCGCGTTCGGCTACCCGTGCGGCAAGGGCGAGCCGAAGCAGTGGGGCTTCCTCAGCCACGGCGCCGCGCCGATGCTCGTGCGCGGCCTCAGGATCGGAGTCGCGTGATGCGTACCCCAGTCGACCCCGACCGCCTCGTCCCGGCGCTGGAGCGGGCCGCCTCGGCCGCCGGCGCCGACGCGGTGGAGATCGCGCTGCTGGGCAAGGCGGGGGAGTACACCCGCTTCGCCGGCGGCCGCGTGCACCAGCCGCAGGACATCACCGAGACGCAGTACACCGTGCGCGCCCTGGTCGACGGGCACGCCGCCCGGGCCGCGACAGGCGTCCTCGGCGGCCTCGACGCCGCCGTGGCCCGCGCCGCCGAGCTGGCCCGCGCCCTCGCCAAGAGCGCCGGGGGCCCGGGCACGGCGACCATCGCCGCGCCGGCCGGGGTGCCGGAGCTCGAGCTCTGGCACGACGACACCGCAGCCTTCGACGCCGGCGCCCGCGCGGCCCTCGCCGCCGCCACCATGGCGCGGGCCGAGGCGGCCGGCGGGCACGCGGCCGGGATGTTCGGCCGGGCCGTCACCCAGCTCGCGGTCGTCAACAGTGCCGGGGTCGCGCACCACACCCGGGCCACCGAGGCGATCGGCAGCCTTACCGCGACCGTCGAGGAGGGCACCTCGCACTGGATCGACCTGCACCGCTCGGCCGCGGCGCTCGACGCCGAGCGGTCCGTGGCGCGCACCGTCCGCGAGGCGGTCGCCGGGCGGGGCCGCGGCCCGCTGCCCGACGGCCGCTACACCGTCGTGCTCGGCCCGCAGGCGGCCGGGGAACTGCTCGGGTTCCTGGAGGCGTTCGGCTTCTCCGGCGAGCTCGCCGCGGCCGGCGTCGGGCTGGTCGCCAACCGGCGCGGCGAGCGGGTCGCGTCCACCCTCGTGAACGTCGCCGACGACGCCACCTCGCCCTACGGGCTGCCGATCGGCTTCGACCTGGAGGGCACCCCGAAGTCGGTGGTACCGCTGCTGACCGACGGGCTCGTCGGCGCCGCCGTCACCGACCTGGCCAGCGCGCGGGTGCTCGGCTCGGCCTCGACCGGGCACGCGCACGTGGCCCGGGAGGAGCCGCCGAGCCCGGTCGCGGCGAACATCGTGCTGAGCCCGGGCCCGTACACCGAGGAGGAGCTCATCGCCGGGGTCGAGCGCGGCCTGTACGTGCAGCGCTTCTGGTACACCCGGCTCGTCGACCGGGTGGCGGGCACCATCACCGGGGTCAGCCGCGACGGCTGCTTCCTCATCGAGAACGGGCGCCTCGCCGCGCCCGTGGCCGGGGCCCGGTTCACCCACTCCGTCCTCGACCTGCTCGCGACCGTCGACGGCGTCGGCCGTACCGTGCGATCCCAGCCGGTCATGAACGTGTGGAACGGCGCCGTGAGCGCGCCCGCCCTGCGTGGCCACGGCTTCCGCTTCGGGGCCGCGGCATGAGCGGGGTGCGTACCAACCGCGACCGGCTCGTCGCGCAGATCCTTGCGGGCGAGGTGTGGCCGGCCCTCGCGGACCGGCACGGCTTCCGCGTCGACGCCGACGGCACCCCGTTCCTGCTGCCCGGCATGGGCGGGGTCACGCTCGGCGCGCACCCCGGCGACCCCGCGACCGGCTACGCGAGCGACCACCTGGAGCCGGGCCTGTCGGTGCGGGCCGCCGACCCCGGCGCGAACATGGCGCTGCAGTTCCTGTCCTGCGTCGGCAACCTCGTCACCGTGCGCAGCGGCCCGGCGGCGGGCGCCGTGGGGCGGGTGACCGGGCAGCACGCGTACGTCCTCGTCGACCTCCCCGAGGATCGGCTCGCGCTGGTCAGCTCCGGCGACCGGGTCAGCGTCGCCGCCACCGGGCAGGGGCTGAAGCTGCTCGACCACCCGGCCGTGGTGGCCAAGAACCTCGACCCGGCGCTGCTCGACGCGCTGCCGATCGCCACCCGCGCCGACGGGCGGCTCGAGGTCGGGGTGGCCGCGCGGGTGCCCGCCGCCGCGGTCGGGGCCGGCGCCGGGATGGTGTCGGAGTTCGCCAACACCGACCTCATGGGCGCCTACGCCGGGCAGGCGGAGGACCTGTCCCTGGGCCTGGAGTCCCTGCGCCTCGGCGACCTCGTCGTGCTGGAGGACCAGGACCACCGCTTCGGGCGCGGTTTCCGCCGGGGGTACCTCACCGTCGGCGTCATCAGCACCGGCCACTGCCGCCTGTTCGGCCACGGCCCCGGGCCCAGCACCATCCTCAGCGGCCCGGCCGAGGCGTTCGCGATCGTCGACGACGCGGACGCGAACCTTTCACGACTGGGAGTCTGACTGTGAACACGGTCGCCATGAACCTGACGGGGGCGGTGGAGACCCCGACGATGGGGTCCTCGCCCTACCTCGTCGACGCCGACGGCGCCCCGTACGTGCCGATCGGCTCCGCGGGCGTGGTGCTCGGGGTCCGCCTCGGCGACGGGGTCTTCGACCACGACGCCGACCACGCGGCCCCCGGCGTCACCCTCGAGCACCGCGACCAGGCCGCCCGGCACGCGCTCACCGCCTTCGCGTGCCTGGGCAACGAGGCCGTCGTGCGCACCGGCGCCGCCGCCGGGGCCCGCGGAACGGTGCTGGGCAAGCGCGGCGAGGAGGGCCGGGTCATCGTCGTCTTCCCCGACGACGTGCTGGCCCGGCTCCTGCCGGGCGACGCGATCGCCGTGCGCGCCCACGGCCAGGGCGCCACGCTGCCCGGGCTGTTCCTCGTCAACACCGACCCCCGGATGCTGCCGCGGCTCGCGCTGCCGCTCGGCGTCCGCGGGATCGTCCCGTCCTCGGTCGTCGGCAACGGCATCGGCCGTCCGGCCCAGATGTGGGACCTCGACCTGCAGGAGGTCCCGCCGGGCCTGCGGCTGGGCGACTTCGTGGCCGTGGACGACCTCGACGTGCGGCACAACGCCGGGTACCGCCGCGGCTGGCGCACGGTCGGCGTGATCGTGCACGGCGGCAGCCCGCAGCCCGGCCACGGCCCCGGCCTGATGCCGCTGCTGTGCGGCCCGGTGGCCGCGCTGCCGGTCGGGGTCGACGGCGACCAGCACCTCGGCCTGCGGGCCGACGACCTAGACTTCCGGCCATGACCGACCCCGGCATGTTCCTGCACCGGTCGCTGCCCGAGGCGGTGTACCTCGTGCTCCGGCGCAAGATCCTCAACAACGAGTACGAAGCCGGGCAGCGCCTCGTCGAGGCGCCGCTGGCCGAGGAGCTCGGGGTCAGCCGCTCGACCGTCCGGGAGGCGCTGCGCCAGCTCAGCGTCGACGGGCTGGTGGACATCTCGCCCCGGCGGCACAGCATCGTGACGCGCATGTCCTACGAGGACATCCGCGACGCCTGCTATGCCCGCTTCGTCCTGGAGGCCGGCGCGGTCCGCTGCATCACCGGCAGCAAGGACGGCGTCCTCGCCCGCATGCAGCAGGTCGTGGACCGGATGGCCGACGTGGCCGCCGACGGCGACGTGGCCACCATGATCGACCTCGACACCGAGTTCCACGGCTGCATCATCGACGCCGCGGGCAAGCAGCGCCTGGCCGCGCTGTGGCGCACCCTGGACGCCCAGATGGGCGCCCTCATGCGCTCGTCGATCGACCGCCAGCACATCGGGCTGGACGAGGCGGTGCGCCGCCACCAGTACGTGGTCGACATCTTCCGCGTCGGCTCGGGCGAGGCGATCGTGCAGATGCTGGAGGAGCACTACCTCGGGGCGGTGGACAGCATGGCCGAGGCGGGCGTCCTGTCGTCCGCGGTGCTGGACGCGAAGGGCCGCCCCGCCTAGGCGGCCGTCCGCTCGGCCGGCGGGCGGCGGCGCAGTGCCGCCTGCTGCATCTCGGGCGGGTTGTACGCCATGTCGAGGCGGCCCACGTCGGTGCCGGGCGGGACGACGGCGTCGATCTCGTCCAGGATCGCGTCGTCGAGGGTCGTGCCGGCCCCGGCGAGCAGGTCGTCGAGCTGCTCCATGGTGCGCGGCCCGATGATGGCCGACGTGACGCCCGGGTGGGCGACCGCGAACGCCATCGCGAAGTGGGTCAGCGACAGCCCGGCCTTCTCCGCGAGGGGGATCAGCGCCTCGACGGCGTCGAGGCGGCGCTCGTCGCGGTAGTGCGCGAAGGGCAGCCCGCTGCGGTGGGTACCCGCGTCCCGGCCCTTGCGGAACCGGCCCGTGAGCATGCCCTGGGCGAGCGGGCTCCAGACGAGCGTGCCCATGCCGTACCGCTGCGTGACGGGCAGGATCTCGCGCTCGATGCCGCGGTCGAGGATGGAGTACGGCGGCTGCTCGGTGCGGTACCGCTGCAGCCCCCGCCGCTCGGCGGCCCACTGCGCCTCGACGATCGCCGAGGCCGGGAAGGTGGACGAGCCGATCGCCCGTACCTTGCCGCTGCGCACCAGGTCGGTGAGCGCGGACAGGGTCTCCTCGAGCTCCACGCCGGGGTCGAGCCGGTGCACCTGGTAGAGGTCGATGTAGTCGGTCTGCAGCCGCCGCAGCGAGTGCTCGACCTCGGCCATGATCCAGCGCCGCGAGGTGCCGCGCTGGTTGGGGTCCTCGCCCATGGCCCCGTTGACCTTGGTGGCGAGCACCACGTGCTCCCGGCGGCCCTTGAGCGCCTTGCCGACGATCTCCTCGGACTCGCCGCGGGAGTACACGTCGGCGGTGTCGACGAAGTTGATGCCCGAGTCCAGGGCCTTGTGGATGATCCGGATCGCGTCGTCGTGGTCGGGGTTGCCGATGGCGCCGAACATCATCGCGCCGAGGCAGTAGGGGCTGACCTGGATGCCGGTGCGGCCGAGCGTGCGGTAACGCATCGCGGTCCTCCTGTACGCTAAGTGGAACGCTTTATCGGTTACCACGATACGGAACGCCTTCTCACTTATGCAACCGCCACCGCCCAGCAAGCGCGCGGACGCCCGGCGCAACTTCGACGCGCTGGTCGAGGCCGCGCGCGAGGTCTTCGCGGAGTCCGGCGTCGACGCGCCCGTGCGTGAGATCGCGGCCCGGGCCGGCGTCGGCCTGGCCACGTTCTACCGCCACTTCCCGGAGCGCTCCGACCTGGTCACCGCGGTCTTCCGGCACGAGGTCGACGCGTGCGCCGGCACCGCGGAGGTCCTCGCCGCCGAGCACCCTCCCCTGGAGGCGCTCGTGCGGTGGCTGCACCGCTTCACCGGGTTCGTGAGCGCCAAGCGCGGCCTGCACGCGGCCCTGCACTCCGGCAACCCGGCCTTCGAGCCGCTGCCCGCGTACTTCCAGCAGCGCTTCGAGCCGGCGCTGGCCGGGCTGCTGGCGGCCGCGGCGGAGGCGGGCGAGGTCCGCGCCGACGTGGCGCCGATGCACATCCTGCACGCGGTGTCGCGCCTGTGCACCGGCGTCGACCCGGCCGCCGACCGGCGCATGGTCGACCTGCTCATCGACGGCCTGCGCTTCGGGGCCGGATCCCGGCCCTGACCGATCCGCGGCCGGGCGGGCCCCGAATGCCGGGCATGGCCTTGGACGGTGGAGTCGCCGGGGTGGTCGGCGGTCGGTACCGGCTGCTGCGCGTGGTCGGCCGCGGCGGCATGGGCCGGGTGTGGCTCGCCCGGGACGAGATGCTCGCGCGGGACGTGGCCGTGAAGGAGATGCTGCCCGTCGCCGGCGGCCGCGAGCGACAACGTGGTCGTGTTCGCGGACCTCAGGGCGTGACCAGCGCGCCGACGAACTCGCGCACCAGGCGGTTCCAGGTGCGGTAGTGGCGCAGCAGCGCGTGGCCCTCGCCCGGGACGCTCACGAACCGGGCGCCGTGGCCGGCGGCGAAGCGCGCGGACGCGGCGGGGTCGGTGACGCGGTCGCGGTCGCCGTGCGCGAGCAGCAGCGGTACGGCCGGGTCGGTGGGCAGGGCGTCGTCGGGCGGCTCGATCCAGGGCGCGAGCGCGCACACCCCGGCCACGCCCGGCTCGGTCGCGGTGTGCAGCGCGACCCGCCCGCCCATCGAGTGCCCGACCAGCACGACCGGCACGCCCGGGTGGCGGCGGGCGGCCTCGGCCAGGGCCCAGCGGGCGTCGGCGACCGGGTGCCGGCGGGGCTCGTTCCAGCCCCGGTACCGGTACCGCAGCCGCCACACCGCGACCCCCGGCCCGGCGACGGCCCGGCCGAAGGGCACCATGCGCAGGGCGGCGACCCCGAACGGCACGGCGGCGGCCGTGCTCCGCGGGCGGCCGCCCGGCAGCAGCAGGACCAGCGTGCGGGGCCGGGCGGCTCCGCGGGCGACCAGGTGGGGCGACGGGCTCATGCTCCGATTCGACACCAGGAACCACCGGGCCGCCCGGGAACGCGACGCTCAGGACAGGGGTAGCCCGACCACCCGCAGCGACCAGCGGGTGGAGAGCCAGCCCTCGTCCCGCAGCGGCGCCGCGGCCCGCCGGCCGTCGGGGGAGAGGGCGACGCCCCGGAAGTCGCCCGTCGCCACCCGCGTGAACCGGCCGGCGTCGAGCAGCCACAGCCCCGCGTCGCCGTCCACGGTGCCGGCGACGGCGATCCGGCCGCCGCGCGCGTCCAGCCCGGCCGGTGTGGCGACGCCCCGGGCGAGGGTCGTCTCACCCGCGGAGTCGTGGCGGCAGACGGCGTACGTGCCGCGCCGCGCGGGCTCGTCGGTGCCGCAGCGGGTGTCCAGGTACAGCACCCGCCGGTCAGGGCCGATGACCGGGTAGCGGGCGTCGGGGCCGCCGAAGCAGGGGCCCTCGGAGCCGGGGAAGGACCGCAGGCCGCACCCGCCCTGCCAGGTGTACCCGGTGAAGGCCACGGCGTCCCAGGTCGCGCCCTCGCCCGTGTAGTCCAGCGGCGCCGGCGGGTCCGCGGTCGCGCCGCCGGCATCGACGGTGACGAGCCGATGGTTGCGGCCGCCGCAGTCCACGACGACGCCGATCCGGTTCTCGCCGGCGGGGACGAGCCACTCGGCGCGGCAGTTCGCGAACGGCACCGCCTCGGGCGCCCGGCCCGGGCCGGCCCGCATCAGGCCCGCCGCCCCGCCGGAGTCGACGGCCAGGTAGTAGACGGTGTCGCCGAGCCACACGGGGCTGCGGTAGCCATCGCCGGACGTCGACGCGGCCAGCTCCGTGCCGTTGTCGCCGGTCGAGCAGCCGGCGGCCAAGAGCAGCACGGCGAGCACTCCCACCACGAGGCGCATGGGCGTTGACGGTACCGCCGCAGCGCCTTCGGTTCGTGTGCAAACGGTGGAGGTTTGCCGTACAGTTCGGCCCACCCTCGACGCTCGGTGAAAGGAACCGCCCGCCATGCCGGAGGTCCACCGCGCGGCCACCATCCTGCTCGTCGAGGACGACCCGGGCGACGAGCTCATGGCCCGGGAGGCCTTCGAGGACGACGCCCAGACCAGCGAGCTGTACGTGGCCCGCGACGGGCAGGAGGCGCTGGACTTCCTCTACCGCCGCGGCGCCCACGCCGGGGCCCCGCGCCCCGACTTCATCCTGCTCGACCTCAACCTGCCCCGCGTCGACGGCCGGCAGGTGCTGCGCCAGGTGAAGTCCGACGCGGCGGTGGCGAGCATCCCGGTGGTGGTCCTGACGACGTCGAGCGCCGTCGAGGACGTGTTGGCCTGCTACGGCGACCACTCCAACGCCTACATCACGAAGCCGTCGGGCTACGACGACTTCGTCGGCGTGGTGCGCCAGATCAACCAGTTCTGGCTCGACACCGTGCGCCTGCCCGGCGCCTGAGTCAGCTCTCGATCGTCAGCACGGCGTCGAGCCCGGTGAGGGCGAAGACCCGGCTCAGCGTGGTGTTCGGACTGCGGACCACGAACCGGCGGCCCTCGCGGACCGCCTGCTTGTGCGCGCGGACCAGGGCCGCCACGCCCGAGGAGTCGCAGTAGGCCAGGGCGCTCAGGTCGGCGGTCACGCGCTCCGCGCCGCCGTCGAACGCCCGGGCCGCCTCCGCGGCGAAGCTCTCCACCGACGTGTAGTCCAAGGCGCCCGACACCACCAGCACCACGCCGTCCGGCCCGGTGCCGGACGTGATCTTCAGCCCCGATCCGGAACGCTGGTCATTGTTCATGAGGAGGGCAGCGTAACCCGGCCCCGGGCGGGCCGCAGCCCGGCGCCCCGGTTACGCCTGCAGGCCGAGGCCGCGGCGGCCGGTCGCGTTGAGCTGCTCGGCCCGGAAGCGCTCGGGCCAGTCGCGCTCGTAGTGCTCCTCGGGGAAGTCGGCCGGGCTGGAGCCGGTCGCGAAGGCGGCGCGGACGTCGGCCGCGTAGCGCTCGTTGCGCGCGCACCAGGGGGCCGCGGGGATGTACATGACGTTGCCCCAGCCGCGCTGCCGCTGGACCGGCGCCACGCTGTGGATCATGTCGCAGTGCCACCAGACCGAGTCGCCGGCCCGCACGTCGGGGATGCCGGCCTGGGCGCGCATGAGCAGCGGGTGCCAGCGCTCGTTGGCCGGGAACACCCGGTTGACGGTGACCCCGCACATGTCGTCGTCGGGGACGTCGGGCAGCAGCGGACGCAGCATGAGGTACGCCATGGCCGAGGGGATCGGCACCGTGTGCAGCACGCCCTGGTCGTGGTCCATGTCGGACAGCGCCGTCCAGCCCTGGAACGTGCGGAACGCCGAGCACATGGTCGAGCCCGGGTACTGCGGGCCGTCGGTGCGGTAGGCCGCGTCCCACGGGTCGTAGTCCTCGACGCGGCCGTCGAACAGGTGCCGGAACGCCCGCTGGTACGCCTCGGTCATCCACAGGTCCAGCGTGCCCGGGTCCAGGTGGGTGTTCAGGCCGGCCGAGTCCGCGCCCTCGGGGCGGCGGCGGATGCGGTCGGGGTAGAGCGAGTCGCGGTCGGGGTCGAACCAGCGCCGGCCCTGCGAGTCGTACTTCCACTGCCGGTTCAGCAGCGCCTGGACCTTGGCCATCCGGTCGCTCTGCCGCGCCTCCATCTGCGCCGGCGACCAGTAGATCGGGTAGATCTCGGGCCGCGAGCCGACGGTGCCGAAGAAGTCGTCGCCGGGCCCGCGGTAGTGCTCGAAGAACTCGTTGCGCTCGACGTAGTCGACGATGCCGGCGTCCCAGGCGAGCGCCTGCTCGCGCTCGAAGTGCCCGCGCACCACGAGGCAGCCGCGCCGCTGGAGGCGCTCGAGCTGCTCGGGGGCGACGGTGCCGGCCTCGATGTCGGCGTAGTCGATCACGGGCCACACCGGCTCGCCGTTCTTGAGCGCGGCCTCGACCTGCTCGACCTCGGCCTCGACGCGCCGCTCGACGACGGCGAAGACCTCCTCGACGGTGCGCCCGGACGCGGCGATGCGCGCGCGGATCGCGGCCTTGATCTCGCGGATCGCGCCCGGCAGGTCGGCCGGCGTCTCCTCCCAGTGCGGCAGCGCGGGTGCGGACACGGCGGACTCCTTCTAGTCAGGTCTCCTTATTTGTAAGTCCGACCGTACGCGCCCCGCCGCTCTCTAGGCAAGGCTCCTGTCTAGAATTGGCACATGGACGCCTCGCCGTCGCCCTCCCTGGAGCTGGTGCGCTCGCTCACCGACGAGCGGGTGCTGCGCGCCCTGATGCGGCACCGCCGGCTGACCCGCGCCGAACTGGCCGCCGAGACGGGCATCTCGAAGCCGACGGCGGGGGAGAGCGTGCGCCGGCTGGAGGAGCGCGGCCTGGTCGCCGACACCGGCGAGCGCACGCCCGGCGGGCGGGGACGGGGGCGGGTCGGCTCCTACTACGCCCTGTCGGCCGCGGCCGGGACGGCCCTGGCGGTGTCGATCGGGCCGGCGGGCATCACCGGGGAGCTCGTCGACGCCTACGGGGAGACGGTCGCCCGCACGGAGCGGCCGCTGGGCCGGCCGGCGTCCCCGGCCGAGGTCGCCGCGGCCCTGGCGTCCGTCGCCGCCACGCTGTCGTCAGCCGTCTCATCCGCCGCCGCGTCGGCCGTCTCATCCGCCGCTGCGCCGGCCGGCGGTGCTTCTGCCGAACGCCGGCCGCGGCTCGCCGTGGTCAGTGCGGCCGACCCCGTCGACCGGGCCACCGGGCAGCTCGTGCACCTGCCCGACTCGCCGTTCCTGGTCGGCGAGCTCGACCCGGTGGCCGTGCTCGCCCCGCACGTCGCCGGCCCCGTCACGGTCGACAACGACGTGAACTGGGCCGCCCGGGCCGAGCGGGAGCACGCCGGGGACGACTTCGCGTACCTGTACCTGGGCGAGGGCCTCGGCTGCGCGGTCGTCGGCGGCGGCGAGGTCGCCCGCGGCCGGGGCGGGCTGGCGGGGGAGATCGCGCACCTGCTCACGATCGGCCCGCACGGGCGCGCGGTGCCGTTCATCGAGGTCTTCGGGCGGATGGGGGTACGGCGGCCGGACTCCACCGCCATCGACCCCGACGCGCTGCTGGCCGCGACCGCCGCGCCCGCGCCCCTCGCCGCGGCGAACCGGCGCGCGGTCGGGCTCGCGGTCGCGGGGGTGGTGGCCGCGATCGTCGCGCTGGCCGATCCCGGGCTGGTCGTGGTGGGCGGCCCGTGGGGGCCGGCGCTGCTCGGCGCGGTGCGGGCGGCGGTGGCGGAGCTGCCGCGGACGGTACCGGTGGAGGCCGCCGTGCTGCGGCGGGAGCCCGCGCTGACCGGGGCCCGCCGCGACGCCCTGGACCGCCTGCGCGACGCGCTCGTCGCCGCGGCCTGAGGGTCATGACGGCAGCAGGTCCCCGAGGCTCGCGAGCAGGGTGCGGGCCGTGAGACGTCCCGGCCCCGATCCTGCCGTGGCCGGGTTGCCCGGGACCCCCACCTCGGGTGCGGTCCGGGTGCGCTCAGTCGCGCGCGAGGAAGTCCAGCGTCACGGCGGCCAGCAGCGGCGAGGCGAAGATCGTGTAGTGGGTCAGCCCGGGCAGGATCGCCAGCGCGTGGCCGCCCTCCGGCCGGCCCTCGCCCATCCAGCCGCCGTCGCGCAGGCCGCCGCCGAGCAGCTTGAACACCTCGACGTAGTGGCTCGGCGGGGCCATGTCGGCGTCGCCGGCGACGAACATCGTCGGCACCTGCAGCCCGGCGATCGCGTCGCGCACGTCGAACGGCTGCGCCATGAACTCGCCGATCTTGTCCAGCAGCCGCGGGAAGTCCTCGGGGCGCGGGGCGACGCGCTGGTACAGCTGGTACATCGGCGTCTCTTTCATGAACTCCGCCGCCGCCCCGGTCACCTGCCCCTGCTGGGCCCGCATCTCCTCGTATACCGCCTCGGTCCACGCGTGCGCGGACACGGCGACGAGCCGGGACACGAGCCCCGGGTGGTCGGCGGCGGTGCGCAGGGCGACGCCGCCGCCGAGGGAGTAGCCGACCACGGCCGGGCGGTCGAGCCCGAGGTGCTCGATGAGCGCCGCGATGTCGGCCGCCATCGAGCCCAGGTCGAGCGGCCGGTCCACGTCGGCGGTGCGCCCGTGCCCCTGCAGGTCCACGGCGATGACCTGGTGCCGCTCGGCCAGCGCGGGGATGACGGGCCCGAACATCTCGCCGGAGCCGAGCCCGCCGTGCAGCAGGATGAGGGGCCGCCCGGACCCGTGCGTCTCGTAGTACAGGTTGATGCCGTTGACTTCGGCGTACTGCCCGGTGCCCACGGCGTCGGAGGTCCACTGAGTATCGGTCACCCGCCCACCCTAGGGCCTACGCCTCGGGCAGGGCCTCCCGTTCGGCGTGCGCGACGAGCTCCAGGGAGTCCTCCCGGCCGAGGCGGTGCTCGCAGAGGTACCCCAGCATCGACCAGGTCGCGTCGGAGACGTCCTGGGGGGCGAAGGGCTCCAGGAGGCCCTCCTCGCCGAGCTGGGTGCGCAGCAGGGCCTCGCCCACCGCCGGGTCGATCTCCACGTCCTGCGCGATGGTGGCCACGAACTCGGCCACCGACTCCGGCGGGGTGTCCTCGTCGAAGAGGCTGTGCACGGCGAGGCGGATCGCGGCCGCCAGCACCGGCGTGTCGTGCTCGTCCGGCGGCAGCTCGGCCGCCCGCTCCGCCGCGTCCTCGTCGCCCTCCAGCAGCGCGACGAACACGGCCCCGACCCGGGACCGTGGTTCGAACCCGTCCTCCCGCTCACTGCCCATCCACCGAGCGTAGCCAAGGAACGCCGTCGCGGAGCCCCGGCGAGCGTGGCCAGCGTCACCCTGGACCTTGGGACCCGGTCTGGGTCTTTGGGCCCAGGATCGCGGGGCCGCCGATCACTAGCGTTCGGGACGCCAAGTGGTGATCCAACCCCAACGGGAGAATCGATGACCCTGTCCCTCCGGCACCAGCCCCGGTCGCGGCTGATCGTGCTGGCCGGCGTCGCGGTGGCGCTCGTCGGCCTGCTCGGCTGGTTCGCCACCGGCCCGCTGCGCTCCGCCAGCGCCGACGCCGTGCCCGTGTCCCAGGGCAAGCCGGCGACCGCGTCCTCCAGCGAGGGCCGCGCCTACCCCGCCTCGGCCGCCGTCGACGGCGACGCCGGCACCCGCTGGTCGAGCGCGTTCAGCGACCCGCAGTGGCTGCAGGTCGACCTCGGCGCCCCGACCGCGATCGGCAAGGTGGTGCTGAACTGGGAGCGGGCCTATGCCACCGCCTACCAGATCCAGATCTCCTCCGACGGCACCACGTGGCTGACGGTGTACTCCACGACGACCTCGACCGGCGGCAAGCAGACCCTCGCCGTCACCGGCATGGGCCGCTACGTGCGGCTCTACGGCACCGCCCGCTCCTCCGGCTACGGCTACTCGCTGTGGGAGCTGCAGGTGTTCGGCAACTCGGGCGCCCCGGCCACCGCGACGGCCGGCCCGGTCACCGGCGGGCCGTCCAGCGCCGGGCCGGTGCCCACCGGCGGCGCGACGCCCACGCCCACGTCCACGGCCACCGCCCCGGCCGGCTGGATCATGGCGCCGAACCCCGTCACGAACGTGAAGCCCTCGCACGACGTACCGCCGAACAAGGGCGGTTTCCACGAGTTCCAGGCCAACTGCTCGGTCAGCCGCAGCAACCTGCAGGACGACCCGATCGTGTTCCCCGGGCTCGCGGGCGCGTCGCACATGCACACGTTCATGGGCAACACCACGACGAACGCGAACACGACAGTCGACTCGCTCACCGCCGGCGCGACCACGTGCAAGGCCAAGGGCGACCTGTCGGCGTACTGGATGCCCACGCTGTACAACGGCGACACCGCGGTCAACCCTGAGGGCCTGCAGACCATCTACTACAAGACGGGCGTGCAGGACTACCGCACGATCCGGCCGTTCCCGAAGGGCCTGCGCTTCGTCGTCGGCAGCGCCAAGAACACCGACGCCGACAAATTCCTCGCCGCGACCGAGAAGGGCTTCGAGTGCGGCGACAGCTACGAGAACAAGAACATCCCGCTGAGCTGCCCGACCGACCGCAGCGTGAAGCTCAACATCCGGTACCAGGCCCCGAGCTGCTGGGACGGGCTGCACCTGGACTCGCCGGACCACCAGAGCCACATGGCCTACCCGGTCGACACCCACTCGGCCGCGGGCGTGGTCTGCCCCGACGACCACCCGGTCGCGGTGCCGAAGCTCGAGTTCAAGATGGCCTGGCCGGTCAACGGGGACATGTCGAAGGTGCACTTCGCCAGCGGCGCCGGCCCGACGTTCCACTACGACTTCGTCAACGCGTGGGACGACCGGACCCTCAAGGCGATGATCGACGGGTGCATCGTGGCGGCCCGGCAGTGCGACGCCCAGGGTCACGACGGCCGTGACGACCAGCAGCCCGCCCCTTACGTCCTGAACAACAACTACGTCCTGCCGTAAGCGCACCCCCGCCCGCGGCGCCGTCGTCCATCAAAGGGCGGCGGCGCCGTGGCGTATTGTCGGGCCCGGGTCGCCGGAGGGACGAGGAGCACGTGTGACTGACGGCGGCGGGCCGGCGCAGAGGTCGCGGCAGTGGATCGGGGTGACCGCCGTGGCCGTCGGCATCGCGGCCGCCGCGATCGCCGTGCCGCCGCTGATCGCGCCCACCCACGACGAGCGGCCGGGCGCGTCGCGGTCGCGGGCGTCGCAGCCGCTCGCCAGCGCCTTCCAGCCGGGCCTGAGCCCCGGCGCCGCGCTGCCGGCGTCGTCGTTCGCGCCGATCAGCGTCCAGGCCGAGGACCCGGCGAACACGCTCACCGGCGGGGCCTCCGTCACCGCGTGCGGGACCTGCCGGGGCGGGAAGCGGGTGCGGTACCTGTGCGCCGGCTGCACCCTCGTCGTCCGCGTCACGCTGCCGAGCGCCGGCCCCAGGACGGTGACGGTGTACTACGAGGCCGACGGGGCCCGCGCGCTGAAGGTGCGCGTCAACGCGGCCGCGCCGCGGACGTTCCCGGCCAGCGGGCCGGACTGGACGGTGCCGCAGTCGTTCCGGTTCACCGCCGACCTGCCCGCCGGCGAGGTGCGGCTGACCCTCTACAACGACGAGTCCCCGGCGCCCGACCTGGACGAGGTCGCCGTCGCCTGACTTAGGTCCGGCTTAAGCGCGGTACAAATCCCGCTTGGGTGCCCTGCCCCCGCTACGGCCGCGCACGGGCGCCCAGTAGCGTCCCTGCCGTGGTGGGTACCGACCGTGCGGTGGCCGCGGCGGCGCTGGCCCGCGCCGTGCTCGTGGGCCGCGCGGTCGCGACGATGATCGCGGCCGCGGCCGGGCTGCTGCTGGTCCCCGACCGGTGGCCCGTCGTCGCCGCCCTGGCGCTGGTGGCCGTGGGCACGGGCGCCCAGCTCGGCCTGCTTGCCCGCTGGCCCCGCCTCGTCGCGCTGCCGCTGACCGCCGTCGCCGCCGACGCGGTCCTCGTGCTCGCCGTGCTCGCGGTGAGCCGGGGCGGCGTCGCGTACTTCTGCTTCGCCGCCGGCGCCGGCGCCCTGGCCGGGGTGCTGCTCGGCCTGCGGGCGGTGCCGGTGTGGGTCCTGCACGCCGCGCTGGGCTTCGCCGTCCTGGGCCGCGTGCTGCACCGCCTGGAGCCGCCCGCCGAGATCGCCGCGTTCGTCGTCGCCCTGCCCGTCGCCGGGGCCCTCGCCGGCCTCGGCGCGTCGGTACTGACCTCGGCGCTGACCCGGTACCTGGAGCTGTCCCGCCGCCTCGTGGCCTCCGCCCAGCGCTCCGCGGCCGCGTCCGAGCGGGCCCGCCTCGCCCGCGAGCTGCACGACTCGGTGAGCAAGACGCTGCGGGGAGTGTCCCTGGCCGCCCTGGCCCTGCCGACGTCGCTGCGCCGCCAGCCGGCCCTGGCCGAGCAGCTCGCCGGCACCGTCGCCGCGGGCGCGACCGCGGCCGCCCGGCAGGCCCGCGAGCTGCTCGAGGAGATGCGCCTGGACGTGCCCGACCGCGACCTCGCCACCGGGCTGCGCGAGCTCTGCGACGCCTGGAGCGCGGCCACCGGGGTGCCGGTGCGCACCGTGCTGAAGCCCGTCGATCCGCCGATCCCGGTGGCGTACGAGCTGAGCCGCATCGTCCGCGAGGCGCTCGCCAACATCGCCCGCCACGCGCAGGCCGGGCGGGTCGTCGTCCGGCTCGCCCCGACGCGGCGGGGCGTGCTGCTGGAGGTGGCCGACGACGGGCTGGGTTTCGCGGTACCGCGGGATCTCTCCCGGCTGCAGACCGCCGGGCACTTCGGGATCGTGGGCATGACGGAGCGGGCCCGGACCGTCGGCGGCGAGCTGCGGGTGGACTCGGCGCCCGGCGCGGGCACCACGATCACCGTCCGGGTCCCGCTCGGCGCGCGCGCCGTGGCCGGTGCCTCGTGACGCGGCGCGCCGCGCCCGGGGCCGGTGCGTCGTGACGTGGCCGGGCGCGCCCCACCTCGGGGTGCTCATCGTCGACGACAACCCGATCGTGCGCGGGGCGCTGCGGGGCATCCTCGAGGGCGACGACGGCATCCGGGTGCTCGCCGAGGCGGCCAACGGGCGCGAGGCGATCGCCGCGGCCCGGCGCCTGGCGCCCACCGTGACGCTGCTCGACCACCGCATGCCGATCGCGGACGGGTTGTCGGTCCTCGCCACGATCGCGCAGTACACCCGCGTCCTCGTCCTGACCAGCGACGACGACGCCGAGCTCATCGCGGGCATGCTGCACCAGGGCGCCCGCGGCTATCTCGTGCACGGCGAGTTCGACCCGGCCGAGCTGCTGCGCGCGGTCCGCGAGGTCGCCGGCGGCCGCGGCTGGCTGTCCCCGGTCGCCGCCTCGGTCGCCGCGTCGATGGTCCGCGACCAGCAGGCCCGCGAGCGCTCCCGGCACCAGCAGACCGAGCGCCGCGCCCGGGCCCGGGCCCACTTCGGGCTGACCGAGCGCGAGGAGGACGTGATGCAGCTGCTGTGCGAGGGCCTGTCCAACGCCGCGATCGCCCACCGGCTGCGGCTGACCGAGAAGACGGTGAAGAACCACCTGAACCACGTCTTCGCCAAGCTCCACGTGCGCAGCCGCACCGAGGCGGTCATCTGCTGGACCTCCGCCGGCTAGCGCCGGCTCCCGGAATCGACGTCGATCACCATCTTCGGCACGGCGTCCGGGTCGCCGCCGATGGCCGGGAAGCAGCCCCGGGTGGCCGCCCGGATCATGGCGGTGGCCCGGCCGCGGCTGCGCTGAGCCGCACGTCATAGGCTCGCCCGCGTGACCTTCGACATCGGCGCGCCGCGGGACGGCGATCGGGCGGCGTGGCAGGAGCTCTTCGCCGGGTACAACGCCTTCTACGGCCGGGAGTGGCCGCCGGAGCGCTACGAGCAGGCGTGGCGGGAGTTCCGGCGGGGCGAGCGCGTGCACGCCCTCGTCGCGCGGCTGGACGGGCGCCCGGTCGGGCTCACCCACTACCTGTTCCACCCGAGCACCACGTCCGGCGACGCGTGCTACCTGCAGGACCTGTTCACCGCGGCCGAGGTGCGGGGCCGGGGCGTCGCGCGGGCGCTGATCGCGGCCGTCGCCGACGTGGCGCGGGACCGTGGCTGCGAGCGGGTGTACTGGCACACCCACGAGGGCAACGCGACCGCGCGGCGGCTCTACGACCAGGTGGCCGAGAACCGGGGCTTCATCGTCTACGTCCGGCCGCTCGCGGCCGGGTGAGGCCCGGGCGACGGAGCGCCCGGGCCCTTGCCCTCAGCCGAGGTACTTCTCCCACGGGCCGGTGATCGCGAGCGTGATGCCCGGCGCCTGAACGTTGACGAACAGGATCCGGCCGTCCGGCGAGAACGTCGGGCCCGTGAACTCCGAGTAGGTCGGCGCGCCGTTCGAGGTGCCGTTGCTGAGCTGGAGGCGGGCGATCGCGTACGTCGGGCCGCCCGGGATGGCGCTGAGCACGTGCGAGGCGCGCACGCCGTCCTCGGCCAGCACCAGCGAGCCCCACGGGGTCACGGTGACGTTGTCCGGGCCGTCGAACGTGAGGTCGGCGTACTTCGGGAACGCGCCCTCGGTCTCCGCGTTCGGGTTGTGCGGGAAGTACGTGACGAGCGTGATGGTCTGGTCGTCGTAGTCGTAGAACCACACCATGCCGTCGTGCTTGGTGGCGTCGGCCGGCAGGTCGTTCGCGCCGAAGGCGAAGCTGTTGACGATGTAGCAGCCCTTGGAGGTGCTCCACACGCCCTCGAACTTCTTGCCGCGGGTGACCTCGCCGTCGGCGAACTGGGTGCGGATGGTCTTGGTCCGCGCGTCGCGGTCCGGGACCTCGATCCAGCTGACCTTGAACGGGCGGCCCAGCTGCGCCGAGGTGAGGTACGAGACGTCCGGCAGGATGCTGCCGTCGTCGAGGCGGATCTGCATCGCCTCGAGCTTGCCGGCGGTGTCGGAGAGCTGGTTGGCCAGGCCCTGGCGCAGGCGCACGCCGTTCGGGGCGGTCCAGCGGTAGAACAGGCCGTTGGGGCCGGAGGCGTCCTCGGAGAGGTACAGGTGGCGCAGGTTCGGCTCGACCGCGACGGCCTCGTGCTCGAAGCGGCCGAACGCCTTGATCGGCTTCGGCAGCTGGTGCTTCGAGTCGCTCGTGAAGACCTCGAAGACGTAGCCGTGGTCCTTCTGGTACGTCCCGGTGTGCCCGCCCGCCGTCCACGCGGCGCCGGCGTTGATGAAGGTCTCCTCGCAGGTCAGCCAGGTACCCCACGGCGTCACGCCGCCGGCGCAGTTGCGCACGGTGCCGGAGATGCCGACCCACTCGTCCTTCTTGTGACCGTTGCGGTCGGCCGTGATGATCGTGCAGCCGCTGGCGTTCTCCGCGCCCGGGTCGTACACGGTGCCCTCGATGTGGGGCACGCCGAACGCGGACATGTACGGCGTCATCTCGTGGTTCTGGATGAGGGTCAGGCCGTTGCGGTCCGCGCCCACGACGCCGGTGCCGTCGTGGTACGCGGGCGTCTTGCCCTGCCCGTTCGACAAGTCGGTCTCACCCTCGCGGGTGACGATCGTGTACGAGAAGCCGGCGGGGAGCGCGAGGATCCCCTTGGGGTCGTCCTGCAGCGGCGGGAAGGGGCGGCCATTGCCGTGCGGCCGGCTCCCGTCAGCGCCGTGCGAGGCCGCCGCGGGCTCCGCCAGGGTCGGGAGTGCGCCGGCGACGGTCAGCCCGACACCCGCGGCGGCCGTTCCGGACAGCACTTGACGACGAGAAATGGTCATGGAGGCACTCTGCTACGCCACGGCCGAATGCGTGTACGTCAGTTCGTGAGTGTTCGATGGACCCACGATGAACGGAAGGTGAATCCGCAGGTAGGTAAGGCTAACCAATGGCGCGGCCACCCGGACTGATTCGGGCGTTCGTCGGCGAAGGCTACCGGACGAATCGCCACCGGCCTCCCATCGCCCGATTGGGCAACCGGCGCCGGCCTCGGAGACTGGGTCTACCGGACCGTGAACGACCTGCTCGAACCGCGGGTCATGGGTGGAGGCATCATGTCCGACTCCGACGGTGGCGAGCCGGCTCCGGCCGGCCGGACGGCTGTGAAACCGGGGCTGGGACCGGGGATTCGGATCGGCCTGGTGGTGCTCAGCGCGGTGCTCATCGCCGTCGCCGTGATCGGCGGCCCCACCACGGCCGCGGCGTGGATGCGCTGGACCGCCCACCTGGCGGCGACCGGCGTGCTGGCCGGCATCGGGCTGTGGTTCATGCGGAAGCACTACATGGGTCCGCGGCTGGAGTCGCATCAGACCACCCGGATCTGGAAGCTGCCCGACAGGCAGGTCTACGTCCTGCAACGCAGTGCCGGCAAGCGCGCCGGGGCCAGGAGCGACCTGACGGCCCAGCAGGTCAAGGCCTTCACGCTGGCGGTCGTCGCGCCGGCCGAGGTCCGCGAGCGGATCACCGAGCGGTACGAGCCGGGCCAGCGAACGCTGACGCAGCGGGTGACGATCGAGTCCCACCTCACCATCGCGCCGCCGGGCAACGGCGGTACGGTGCTCTTTCCCGTGCTCATGCCGCGCAAGGGCGAACTGGTCGACAACCTCCGTGTGATGGACGGGACGGGGGCGGACCTTCCCGTGCTCTCGTACCGCCAGTACCTGCAACTGGTCGCCCTCTCGCTGCGAACCCTCCTCGACGTCGCGCACGGCACGGCGATCGATCCGGACAAGCACGCCGGGGCGATCGCGGCCGAGCACCGGGCGTTGAAAGGGATCATGTACCGTGGCCGGGCGCGCCGGCCGTCCAGCGGTGAGGCGTTGCGCCGGCTCACCGACCAGGGCGACCAGCAGCCGCTGCTGTCCAATCCCGCGGCGATCGACATGGCGGTGGCGCTCGCGGACGGGCTGGCCTCGCACTACGCCGTCGTGGTGGCCGTGCCGTGGCCCGCCGACGGCCGGTTCATCGTGACCTACGAACGGCTCATCACGCCGACGCTGGTGCTGGCCAGGGCGCGGGGCGAGGGCGTCCTCAACTGGTTCAAGGGGCGGGCCCGGCTGCTGCTCGACGCCAGCCCGGTGGACATCAGCATTCCGCTGGAGAACGCCTTCACGAGCCAGAGCTACCACCTGATCGTCGACGCGCAGGAAGGCGTCTACCTCGGCTCGCACAGCGCTCCCGGCCTGGTCGAGTACTGCACGGCCCATGCCCGGCGGGCGAAGCGCACCTGGCGCAACGGCGGACCGCAGCCGCCGCCACCGCCGTACTTCCGCTTCCGCCGCCGGGCCGGGCAGCGCTACGCGCACTTCTACACGCGCTTCTTCCCCGGGCCGGTGCCCGACCTGAAGAACGGCGACGTGCTGCCGGAGGTGCGGTTCCGCTTCTACGAGGTCCCGCCCGGCTCGGTGTTCCGGGCGGCGGTCGCCGCGATCGCCGCGACGATCCTCATCTGGCTGGTCGGCTTCGTCGCATCCCGCAAGCCCGACCCGGGAACCGACGTTCCGGCCTTCCTCCTCGTGTTCCCGGCCGTCGCCGCGGCGTGGCTCGGTTACGAGGCCGGCAGCGCGCGCCGGCTGCTGGAGGGCACGCTGGCCGCCCGGCTGTCCCTCGTGTTCACCGCTCTCGCCTCGGTGGCCGGCAGCGGGCTGTTCATGGTGTACAAGTCCCAGCTGGCCTACCTGCACTGGCCGAACCCGTACCACCTCGAGGTGCTGGGCAACACCGCGCTCGCGTGGTCGGTTCTCACGCTGGTCAGCGGTCTCAACGCCGTCTTCGCCGGATCGCTCTACCTGATGCGCAGCTGGGAGTACGTCCACTTCTCGGCCAGCCGGGACCTCTTCACCGCCCACAAGGAGCACGGCGGATGAACACCGAGAGTGACTTTCATGGTGCTGATTGTGTTCGGTTGGTAGCCTGGCGCCCAGGAGGTGCACGTGTTCGGTGACTCCACTTACCACGTCGAATCGCACGACTGGCCGGTGCGCCTGCACCGCGACGACCTGACGGTCGACAAGATCCACGGTGTGCTCGAGGCCTTCGACGACTACTACACGGACGCGGTCCGCGGGCTCAAGGCCGTTTCGGTGCCGGGGAACCGGCCCGGGCGCGCGTCCGGCGCGCCGGACGAACGCGACGGGGCGTAGGTTGCCCGCCGCTCACCCGATGGTCAGGCGCACCGTGACGGTGTCGCCCACGTCGATGCCCTCATTGCGGCGCACGTTGGCCCGCAGCGGCACGATGTAGCCGCCGTCCTTCGCGAACAGCGACGTGCTCCACGAGGAGCCGCCGATGCGTACGGCGGCCGGGATCATGCCCCAGCCGTAGCTCACCATCCGGGCCGCGTCCGCGATCGCGGTGCAGTCGTCGGCCGGGACGGTCACGAAGTGGTGCGGGGCTGGGCCTCGCCAGTGCCAGACCTCGCCGCTGAACTCGATGTCCACGCGACAAGTCGAGCAAAGCCCCGGCGCGGCGGCAAGCCCCGGTGCGGTCTTTCGTCCGTGGCGCCACGGGCGCCGGGATTCCTCGCGGGAGGCACGGCCCGCCGGTGAGGCGGCCCGAGCCATAGGTATTTGTCGTTTTTTCCGCGAGATCGAACCCTCGGGCCGTCCGCGTCCGTAGTGGCCGGTAGATGGCCGACTCCCGGGCGGGTGGTGGACGAATGTCAGCTTCGCGCTACGCGCAGGGTGTCGCGGTGGCTCGTGACGCCGATGTGCCGGTCACGGCGGTGCCCGTGACCTCGATCATCGGGGCCGAGCGGGGCTGGGACGGCTGGGGCGACGGGCCCGTGCCGCCGCCCCGGCCGCCTGAGTGGAACCGGCCCTACGACTGGGGCGGCCCCGACTGGGGGCCGCCGGCCGAGCGGCGACCGGCGGCGCCGGAGTGGCGCGGGCGGCACCGGGGCGGCTCGCTGCTGCGGTGGGTCGTCGGCGTCGTCATGCTCGTCGGGCTCGCCGCCATGGTCAGCGTCGCCGGGCTGGTGGCCTCCCTCGAGGCGCGCTCGGACGGCCCGAAGCCGCGGCCCACGCCCACCGTCGCGCAGCCCGGCGCGGCGCCGGCGCTGCCCGCCGACCCGCTGTCCGACCCGCCGTCGGAGACGTCGCCGGCCGCGACGCCGGCCGCGACGCTGGACAAGGCGGCGATCGCGGCCTCGGTCAACCGGAGCGTCGTGAACATCACCAGCACGCTCGGGCTGCGCAACGCCCGCGCCGCCGGGACCGGGGTGGTGCTGAGCTCCACCGGGCTGGTGCTCACCAACAACCACGTCATCGCCGGCGCCACCGCGATCAGCGGGGTGACCGTGGCCAACGGGCGCTCGTTCCCGGCGACCGTCGTCGGGTACGACCGCACCCACGACATCGCCGTCATCCAGCTCGGCAACGTCTCCGGGCTGACCCGCCTCGGGGTCGCCGACTCCTCGAAGGTCAAGGTCGGCGACGAGATCGTGGCGGTCGGCAACGCGGGCGGCAACGGCGGGGAGTCCGTGTCCGGCTCGGTCACCGGCCTCAACCGCACCATCACCGCCCAGGACCCCGAGGGCGGCGGCTCCCAGCGGCTGGCCGGGCTCATCCAGGTCGCGGCCGACATCAAGCCCGGCGACTCCGGCGGCCCGCTCGTCGACCGCACCGGGCGGCTCATCGGCATCAACACGGCCGCGGCGACCGACACCGGGCAGGGCGTCGGGTTCGCCATCCCCAGCAACGCCGCGCTGGCCATCGCGCAGCGCATCGAGAACGGCGAGTCGTCCGACACCGTCCATATCGGACCGACCGCGCTGCTCGGGGTCAGCACCTCGGACGCCGACGGCAAGGCGGGCGGTGCGGCGGTCACCGGCGTCCTCGCGGGCGGTCCGGCCGAGCGGGCCGGCATCGCCGCGGGCGACGTGATCCGCGCCGTGGACGGGGAGGACCTCGCCGGCGCCTCGGCGCTGACCGCCCTCATCGACGGCCATCAGCCGGGCGACACCGTCCGCGTGACGTGGATGGACCGCGGCGGACGCTCGCACACCGCGAACGTGCGCCTGGCGACGGGTCCGGCCGGGTGACGCTCAACCGGTCCAGAGCGCGGCGGCGGTACCGGCGGCGACGTGCGCCGAGTACGTGGCGACCTTGCCCTCGATGAGCGCCAGGCACTCGTCGAGCCGCTGCCGCTGCTCCTCGACCCGGGCCCGGTGCGCGCACAGCAGCTCGAGGCGCTCGGCCTCGTTGCCGGGGCCCTCGCGCACGAGCGCGGCGAACCGGCGGATCGCGTCCAGGGGCATGCCGGTGGCCCGGAACTTCGTGCACACGTCGAGCCAGTCGAGGTCGGGCTGCCCGTACACCCGCCGCCCGGCCGCGTCCCGGCGCACCTCGGTGTGGAAGAGCCCCTCGCGCTCGTACATCCGCAGCGTGTGCACGCTGAGCCCGGTGTGCGCGGCGACCTGGCCGATGGTCAGCTCCATCCGGCGAGCGTAGCGGGCTTGAGCTAGACCGCGGTCTAGCTCGTAGCGTGCCCGGCATGACCTTCGACGCCTCCAGTACCGCCGCCGACGTGCTCGCCGGGATCGACCTGACCGGGCGGACCGCGGTCGTCACCGGGGCCGGCTCCGGCATCGGGCGGGTGTGCGCCGAGGCCCTCGCCCGCGCCGGGGCCACGGTCGTGGCCGGGGTGCGCGAGCCCGGGGCCGCCGGGCCGGCCGGGGTGACGGCGCGCCGGCTCGACCTCGCGGACCTCGACCAGGTCGCGGACTTCGCGGCCGCGATGGGTACCGTCGACATCCTCATCGCCAACGCGGGCGTCATGGCCTGCCCCGAGACGCGCGTCGGGCCGGGCCGGGAGCTGCAGTTCGCCGTCAACCACCTCGGGCACTTCGCGCTCGTGCACCACCTGTGGCCCGCGCTGCGCCGATCCGGGGGCGCCCGCGTCGTCGCCGTGTCGTCGAACGTCCGGCCCGACGCGCCGATCCGCTGGGACGACCCCTACTTCGCCGCCGGGCCCTACGACCGCTGGGCCGCCTACGGGCAGTCCAAGGCGGCCAACGCGCTGTTCGCCGCGCACCTCGACGTGCTCGGCCGCCCGCACGGGGTCCGCGCCTCGTCGGTACACCCGGGCGCGATCCTCACCCCGCTGCAGCGCCACCTCACGCGGGACGAGATGGTCGCGGCCGGCTGGATCGACGAGGACGGGCGGGCGGCCGGGTACTTCAAGAGCGTCGAGCAGGGCGCGGCGACCCAGCTGTGGGCGGCCGTGACCCCGGACCTCGGCGGCGTGCACAGCGCCGACTGCGCGGTCACCCCGTTCCGGCCCGACCCGGCCGACGCCGCGCGGCTGTGGTCGCTGTCGGCGCGGCTGACCGGCCTGCCCGAGGAGCTCCCGGCCGGCTAGCCCGCCGGCTCGGGCGCCCCTTCCGCACCGCCGCCGCGGCGCCGGGCGATGCGCCCTAGGCAGTGTCTTCAAAGGATCATGGGTCGGGCATGATCTGACCGGTGATCCGTCGGTATGAGCTCACGGATGTTGAGTGGGAGTTGTTGTCGT
>NZ_JBEZDS010000052.1:0-77491 GCF_040648435.1 Dactylosporangium sp. NPDC049140
GCTGACCCAGGCGGCATCATCGGGCGTTGGTGGGTAGCGACCTTCATCGCTCAAGCCTGCCTCGATCATGCCTACCGTCAACGCAACAGAGCCCTCGCCGCCGACCTCGCGCAGCGCCGCGACGAGCCGGGCGGAGTCCGGCGCGGCGCGGTCGACGGCGGCGCGGTCGCGGATCGGGACGAGGAGGTGGCCGGCGCCGGTGGACACCACCCGGGCGGGCCGGTCGGGCACCAGGTCGTCTTCGGCGAGACCGAGCGCGGCGGCGAGCCCGGCCCGGTCGGCGGCCTCGGCGCCGAAGACGGGCGCGGACTGGTCCATCGTGACGACGGGCGCGGCGGGGTCGGGCAGGCGGACGTGCACCGGCAGGATGTCCTCGCCGATGAGCTGCGTGAAGGCGCCCTCGCCACCCTCCAGGGCGAGCCGGCCGGAGGAGGCGAGCCACAGCCAGGCGCCCAGCGCGTTGTGCCCGGCGCCGAAGACCTCCTCGCCGGTCGGGGTGAACGAGCGCAGCCGCCAGGTCGCGTCCGGCCGCGGCGAGCGCAGCACGAACGTCGTCTCCGACTGGTTGAACTCCCGCGCGACGGCCCGCATCTGCCCGTCGGTCAGGGCGTCGGCGTCGGGCACGAGCGTGAGCGGCGCGCCGGTGAGCGGGGACGATGCGAAGACGTCGACGTAGGCGAAGTCGATTTCGGTCACGGCCCGTACGGTACGCGGCGCCAGCGCACCGGTGCGTCCCGTCCGGCGCGCACGGCCCCGGCCGCGGCGAGGTGGTGCAGGTGCGCCAGCGTCTCTGCCAGGGCCATCCGGCGCATCATGCCGCGCAGCGCATCCCAGCCGCGGGACCAGGTCAGCCCGGCGGCGACGTCCCACGCGCTGGGATCGCCGAGGCGGTCGATGACGCCGAGGATCTCCGCGCCGCGCTCGTCGTGGTGGCGGACGAGCTCCGCGGCCCGGTCGTCGATACCCCGGAACCGGTACTCGTGCGCCGGCAGCGCCTCATCCGCGCCGAACTTCGCGATCTGCTCCAGCGAGGCCACGTAGTCGCCGAGCGGGTCGCCGTCGCCGCCGGCGTGCACGCCGATGTTGGGGCTGATGCGGGGCAGCAGGTGGTCGCCGGTGAGCAGGATGCCGGCGCCGGCGTCGTGCAGGCAGATGTGGCCGGGAGTGTGCCCGGGCGTCCAGACGGCGCGGACCTCGTGCCGCGCGAGGGGCAGCAGGTCGCCGTCCTCGATGGCGCGGTCCGGCTCGGCCATGCCGAGGATGTCGCGCATCCGCTCCGGGTCCAGCGCCAGCCGGTCCGCCTCGTCCCCGGGCACGCCGTGCCGGACCAGCCACGCGCGGTCGGACGCCGGCCGGCGGTCGCGCCACACGCGGCCCGGCAGCGACGCCGCCTCGACCGGGTGCATGCCGATCCAGGCGCCGCCGGCCTCGCGCAACCAGCCGCTGAGCCCGTGGTGGTCCGGGTGCATGTGGGTGACCACGACGCCGGTGACGTCGCCGATGCCGGCACCCGCGGCGCTCAGCCCGGCCGCCACGGCCTCGCGCCCCTCTGGGGTGTCCCAGCCGGGATCGACCAGCAGCACGCCACTGTCGTCGATGAAGGCATAGCTCAGGGTGTACCGCAGCGGGTTGTGCGGTATCGGCACGGGTATCGACCACACGCCGGGCCGGACCCGCTCGACCGGCGGCAGGACGCGCCGCTGCCACGCCTCGTGCTGTGCGGTGCCGGTGACGATCACGCGCCGGCCGCCGTGGGTGCGGTGACGGCGCGCAGCAGGAAGTCGACCAGGCGCCGGGCATGGGCCGCCGAGTCCTGGGCCAGCGCCTCGCGCAGCTGCGGCGGCGTGCTCAGCGCGTGCATCATCGCGCCGCCCGCCAGGGTGTCCAGCAGCAGCGTGACGGAGGTGCCGGCGGGCAGCTCGCCGCGGCCGATGCCGCGGCGGACGATCGCGCGCGCGGCGAGGATCTGCGCCGTGCCCATCGCCGCATAGTGCTCGGCAACGCCGGAGATCGTGCCGGCCTCCAGGGACAGCCGCAGCGCCGCGCGGCTGGTCGGGCCGGCGTACAGGTCGAGCATCTGGGTAGCCAGCTCGACCAGGTCGCCGTGCACGGTGCCGGTGTCCACATCGCTGATCTTCGGCAGGCCGGCCGTGAGCGCGTCGGTGAGGAGTGCCTCCTTGGTACTCCACCGCAGATACAGCGACGCCTTGCCGACGCCGGCGCGCCGGGCGACGACCTCCATCGCGAACCCGGCCCACCCGGCGTCGCCGAACACGTCCAGGGCGGCCCGGGCGATCCGGCGGTCGACGTCCGGATCGCGGGGCCGGCCGGCCGCCGGCGGCGTAGCGCTCATCGTGGTTCCTCCGCTATTGCTGAACGGTTTCCGTCAGGATAACATTCGGCTTATATGAACGGTAGGCGTTCAGTAATGGAGGGTCCAAGATGACACCGGACGAGCTCGCCGCACTGTCCGACTCGGTACGCGGCGTCGCCGCCCGCCACTGGGGCTCGGCCACCGCCGCCGGGACCGGCAAGCTCGGCGACCTGTACTCGGCCGGTGAGGCCCAGGGCTGGTTCGGCATCGGCGCCGACGACGACCTGGGCGCCGCGCTGACGGTGACCCGGGCGCTGGGCGCGCTCGCCTGCCCGCTGCCCGTCATGGACGCCTTCGTCGCGGCGCGCCTCGGGCTGACCGGGCGGCGGGTCCTGGCCGGCACCGCGCTGGAGCACCTGGACGCGGCCGGCGACGCCACGCACGTGCTCCACCTGGGCGAGGCGGCGCTGTACGAGATCGCCGAGCGCGAGGAGCAGCCCGGGCTCGCCGTCCCGACCTGGTCGCGGGTCCGGCCCGGCCCGCTCGTGCTGAGCGTCCGGATGACGGACCGGCAGCGCGACGAGAGCATCGCGCTGCTGCGGCTCGGCCTGGCCGCCCGCGCCCTCGCCGCGGCGCAGCGCGCGCACGAGATGGCGGTGGAGCACGCCAAGACCCGCCGGCAGTTCGGCGCGCCGATCGGCTCGTTCGGCGCGGTACAGCAGCGCGCCGCGACCTGCCAGATCGACGTCAGCGCCGGCAACCACCTCATCGACCGGGCCGCCGGGGCCTACGCCGCCGGCCGGGACGACTGGCCGCTGCAGGCCGAGATCGCCGTCGAGTTCGTCGCCGCGGCCGCCCGCCGGGTGCAGCTCGGCGCGCACCACACCCTGGCCGCGATCGGGTACTTCGAGGAGCACGAGGCGCCGTGGCTGTTCCGCCGCGTGCACGCCGACGTCGCCCGCCTCGCCGACCTGCGCCCGGCCGCCGGCAGCGTCGCCGACGTCCTCGTGGAGACGGGCTCGCCCCTGCCGGCCTTCGACGCCGGCGAGGTGGGCGAGCGCTTCCGCCGCGAGGTCCGCGACGTGATCGCGGCGTGCGACGACGCGACGATCGCCGACGAGATGGCCGGGCGTGGCTGGTTCGGGATGGGCTGGCCGGAGACGGCCGGCGGCCGCAACGCCTCCCTTGCCGAGCAGGTCGTGCTGCACGAGGAGATCACCTATGCCCGGGCGCCGGTCGTGCTGCAGCTCGGCTCGGTGATGCTGCTCGGCGGCTCGATTCTGCGCCACGGCAGCGCGGAGCAGCAGGAGACGTTCCTTCCGCTGATCCGGGCCGGCAAGCTGCGCTTCTGCCTCGGCTACAGCGAGCCCGAGGCCGGCTCCGACCTGGCCTCGCTCAAGACCCGCGCCGACCGCGACGGCGACGGCTGGGTGGTCAACGGCCAGAAGCTGTGGACCACCGGCGGCCACCGGGCCAGCCACGTCTGGCTCGCCACCCGCACCGACCCGGACGCCAGCCCACCGCACGCCGGCATCACGGTCTTCCTCGTGCCGATGGACACCCCCGGCATCACCGTGCAGCAGCACCGCGCCCTGTCCGGCGAGATCTCCTGCACCGTCTTCTACGACGACGTGCGCATCCCCGACAGCTATCGGGTCGGCGAGGTCAACGGCGGCTGGAAGGTCATCACCGACGCGCTCGCCGGCGAGCGCGTGCTCATGGGCGGCATCGCCGCGAGCCTGCTGCGCCAGCTCGACGACCTGCTCGCCGTCGTACGCACCGACCCCGACGCGTGGGTCGGCCCGCGCGGCTCGGCCCGCCGGGCCCGCCTCGGCGAGCTCGCCGTCACCCTGCAGGCCAACCGGGCGCTCGTCGCCGCCGCCATCGGGGCCACCGCCGGCGGCCGCGGCGCCCGCCTGGAGGCGCCGATGGCCGGCGTCCTCGGCGGCGAGCTGGCCGAGCAGTTCGGCGAGGCGATGCTCGACATCCTCGGCCCGCAGGCGGCGCTGAGCGGGGACGTGCCCGGCGGCGGAGCCTTCGAGTACGGCCTGCGCCTGTCGATCATGTACGTCGTCGGCGGCGGCACCAACGACATCCAGCGCGGGCTGATCGCCCGCGGCCTCGGCCTACCCCGCTAGACACCCCCTTGGAGCAGCACATGTCGTCCGACATCACCGGCGAGCGGCTCAACAGCCTCTTCCGCCCCCGAAGCGTCGCGCTGGTCGGCGCCGCCAACAAGTCCACGTTCTCCGCCCTGGCCTACCGCAACCTCGTCGAGTTCGGCTTCGACGCGCACACGTTCCTGGTCAACCGCCGCGGCGCGGAGACGCACGGGCGGGCCACGGTCACGTCCTGCCGGCAGATCGGCGAGCCGGTCGACGTGGCGTACCTGATGGTGCCGCAGGCGGGCATGCCGGAGGCCCTCGATGACGCCGCGGCCGCCGGCATCCGCAACGCCGTCGTGCTCTCCTCCGGCTACGGCGAGGCCGGCGACGCGGGCCGCGCGGCCCAGGAGCAGCTCGTCGCCCACGCGAAGTCGCTGGGCATCGCGCTGCTGGGCCCGAACATGCTCGGCTTCGCCAACTTCGTCGACCGGATCCCGGTCTGCTCGATCCCCGGGCTGCCCGCGGTCGCCGGCCCGGTCGCGCTGCTGTCGCAGAGCGGCGCCAGCTCCGCGGCGATGCTCGAGTTCGCCACGATGGTCAACGTCGGCCTGTCCCACATGGTCACCCTCGGCAACGAGGCGATGATCACCGCGGGGCACGTGCTGGACTTCCTCGTCGACGACCCGCACACCCGGGCGGTGGCCATCTTCATGGAGACCGTCCGCGACCCCGAGGTGTTCCGCCGGGCCGCGCGCCGCGCCGCCGAGGCGGGCAAGGCGGTGGTCGTGCTCAAGGCCGGCAGCAGCGAGCTGTCCGCCCGCACCGCTGCCGCGCACACCGGCGCCCTCGTGGGCGACGACCGGGTCATCGACGCGGTCTTCGCCGAGCTGGGTGTCATCCGGGTCGACAGCATCGAGGACATGCTCATCACCGCCGGCGCCGCGGCGGCCCTGGGCCGGCTGCAGCGCCCGGGCATCGGCATCGTGTCCATCTCCGGCGGCGCCTGCGACATCATCGCCGACCGGGCCGAGGACCTCGGCGCCGCCCTTCCCGAGCTGGCCGAGCCGACGCGCGCCACGCTCGCGCAGATCATGCCGGGGTACGGCACCGTGCAGAACCCGCTCGACGTCACCGGCGCCGCCATCATCGACCCGAGCATCTTCACCCGCTCCATCGAGGCGCTGTCGAAGGACCCGTCGATCGGTGTGGTCGGCGTCGTGCAGGGCGTGCCGTGGATCGACGAGGGGCAGCCCTACTTCGGCCAGATGTTCATCGACGCCATCGGCGCCGGCATGTCCGCCGCGGCCTGCCCGGCCGCGTTCATCAACCAGGTCATGCAGCCGATCACCGACCACACCCGCGCCATCATGGCCAAGGGCGGGGTCCCGTACGTGATCCCCGGGCTGCGCCAGGCGGTCGTCGCCCTGCGCAACGTCGCCTGGTGGTCCGAGGCCACCCGCTCGACGGCGGCGCCGACGCCGGCCGCGGCCGTCACGGTGCCGCCGGCGGGCGGCCGGCGGGGCCAGTGGTCGGAGGACGCCGCCCGCCGCCTGCTCACCGACGCCGGCGTGCCCGTCGTCCCGGGCCGGTTGGTCACCTCGGCCGAAGGGGCGGTCGACGCCGCCGCCGAGCTCGGCCGGCCCGTCGCCCTCAAGATCGTCTCGCCGGAGATCCTGCACAAGAGCGACATCGGCGGGGTGCGGCTCGACGTCGCACCGGACTCGCCGAGCGTCCGGGCCGCGTATGCGGCGGTGACCGCTGCGGCCGCGACGGTGCCGGGCGCCCGCCTGGAGGGTGTGCTCGTGAGCCCCATGCGGCGCGGCGGCGTCGAGCTGCTCGTGGGCGTGGTCCGCGATCCGCAGTGGGGTCCGATGCTCGCCGTGGCGTTCGGCGGCATCTACGTCGAGATCCTGCACGACTCCGTGCTCTCCCCCTTGCCGGTCACCCCGGCACAGGCCCGCGGGATGCTCGAGCGGCTGCGCGGCATCGCCCTGCTGCAGGGCGCCCGCGGCGGCACGCCCGCCGACCTGGACGCCGTCGCCGCCGCCGTCGCCCGCGTCGGCGACCTCGCGCTCGCACTCGGCGACGACCTCGAGTCCCTGGAAATCAACCCCCTGCGTGTCGAGGGCAGCAGCGTCGAGGCGCTCGACGCCGTCGTCACGTGGACGCGAAAGGACCAGTACTGATGCGCACCGCCCTGACCGAGCTGCTCGGCGTCGAACACCCGATCGTCGGGTTCAACCGCTCGCCCGCCGTGGTCGCCGCGGTCACCAACGCCGGCGGCTTCGGCGTGCTGGCCGGCTCCGCGTTCACCCCGGAGGAGCTCGACGCCCAGCTCACCTGGATCGAGGAGCAGGTCGGCGGCCGGCCCTACGGCGTGGACCTGCTCGTGCCGGAGAAGTTCGCCGCCGGCGACCCGGACAACCTCATCGCCAGCCTGCGCGCGCAGATCCCGGCCGAGCACTTCGCGTTCGTGCAGGAGTTGCTGCAGCGCTACGACATCCCGCCCGTGCCGGCGGGCACGCGCAGCTTCGACGAGATCGCCGCGAGCATCAACCCCGCCGGCGCCACCGCGCTGCTCGACGCCGCGTTCAAGCACGACATCAAGCTGTTCGCCAACGCCCTCGGCGCGCCACCGCCGGAGCTGGTCGAGCGCTGCAAGGCCGCCGGGGTCGTCGTGGCCGCGCTGGTCGGCCAGGCCAAGCACGCCCGCCGGCAGCTCGAGGCCGGCGTCGACGTGCTCATCGCGCAGGGCACCGAGGCCGGCGGGCACACCGGCACGATCGCGACCATGGTCCTCACCCCGGAGATCGTCGACATCGCCGGCGACCGGCCCGTGCTGGCCGCGGGCGGCATCGCCTCCGGGCGGCAGATGGCGGCCGCGCTCGCCCTCGGCGCGGCCGGGGTGTGGACCGGCTCGGTGTGGCTGTCCAGCGAGGAGGACGTCGCCAACCAGGCGATCAAACGGAAGTTCCTCGCCGCGACCAGCAACGACACCCTGCGCTCGCCGACGCGCACCGGCAAGCCGGCCCGGCAGCTGCGCACCGCGTGGCATGACGCGTGGGAGGCCGCCGGCAGCCCGAGGCCGCTGCCGATGCCGCTGCAGCCGCTGCTGGTCAACGAGGCCTGGCAGCGCATCGACGCCGCCGCCGAGGCCGGCCACGAAGGCGCCCTGGAGCTCGAGTCGTTCTTCATCGGCCAGGTCGTCGGCTCGTTCACGCAGGTGCGCCCGGCCGCGGACATCCTGCGCGCGATCGCCGCCGACTGCGAGCGGCGCATCGCCGACCTCGCCGCACTGCTCTGACCGCCCGAGCCCCAGGAGCCACCGACATGTCACCGAACCTCGACGACCTGGACCCGCGCACCCCGATCGTGGTGGGCGTCGGGCAGGCGTCCGAACGCCTCGACGCGCCCGGGTACCGGCGCCGCTCCCCCGTCGACCTGGCCGCCGACGCGGCCCGCGAGGCCCTGAGCGACGCGGGCGCCGACCCCGCCGCAATCGCCGCCGCCGTCGACACCGTCGCCGCGACGCGGCAGTTCGAGCACTCGACGCCCATGGCCCGAGCGCCGCTCGGCCGCTCGGACAACTTCCCGCGCTCGGTCGCCGGGCGCCTCGGCGCCGACCCGCGCCGCGCCGTGCTGGACGTCAGCGGTGGGCAGAGCCCGCAGCACCTCGTCAACGAGTTCGCCGCCACCGTCGCCGCGGGCGGCGCCGAGGTGGTGCTGCTCGTCGGCGCCGAGGCCATCTCCACCGTCGAGCACTACGCCAAGGCTGAGGACCGGCCGGACTTCACCGAGCACGCCGACGGTTCCCTGGAGGACCGCGGATACGGGCTGCGGGGCCTGGTCTCGATGCACCACGCCGCGCACGGGCTGGCCGACGCGCCGAGCCAGTACGCGCTGTTCGACAACGCCCGCCGGGCCCGGCTCAAGCTGAGGCGCGAGGAGTACGCGGCCGCGATCGGCGAGTTGTTCGCCCCGTTCACCCGGGTCGCGGCGGCCAACCCGCACGCGGCGGCCCCGGTCGAGCGCGGCGCGCCGGAGCTGGTCATGCCGAGCGAGGCGAACCGGCCGATCGCCGACCCGTACACTCGCTACGTCGTCGCCCGGGAGAAGGTCAACCAGGGCGCCGCCGTGCTGCTCATGTCGGTGGCCGCCGCCCGCCGCCTCGGCGTCCCCGCCGACCGGTGGGTGTTCCTGCCCGGCCACGCCGACCTGCGCGAGCGCGACCTCATGCAGCGCGCGGACCTTTCGAGCGGTCCGGCCTCCGTCATGGCCGCGCGCCATGCCCTCGACGTCGCGGGCATCGGCGCCGGCGACCTCGCCGCGATCGACCTCTACAGCTGCTTCGCCGCGCCGGTGTTCAACATCGCCGACGGCCTCGGCCTGGCCCCGGACGACCCCCGCGGCCTGACCGTCACCGGCGGGCTGCCGTTCTTCGGCGGCGCCGGCAACAACTACTCCATGCACGGCATCGCCGAGATCGTCCAGCGCGTCCGCCGGGCCCCGGGCAGCTACGGGCTCGTCGGCGCCAACGGCGGCATCATGAGCAAGTACTCGGCCGGCGTCTACACCACCACCCCGTCGCCGTGGCGGCCGGACGACAGCGCCGCCCTGCAGGCCGAGATCGACGCCTGGCCCGCGCCGGACGAGGCCCGCCAGGCCGACGGCTGGGCCACCATCGAGACGTACACCGTCAAGCACGGCCGCGACGGCCGCCGCACCGGCATCATCATCGGCCGGCTGGAGGCCGACGGGCGCCGGTTCGTGGCCCGCACCGACGACCGCGACACCGCCACAGTCGAACTGCTCGCCACCGGCGAGCCCATCGGCCGGCGGATCTACGCGCGCTCGTTCGGCTTCGGCAATCGGGTCGCCGTCGACGAGGCCGCCATGGACGCGCTGTTCCCGCCCGAGCCGGCCGTGCTGCGCGACCGGTACGAGCACATCCTCATCCGCCGCGACGGCCACCTGCTCGAGGTGACCATCAACCGGCCCGAGGCCCGCAACAGCCTGCACCCCATGGCCAACGACGAGCTCGACCACGCCTTCGACGCCTACTTCGCCGACGACGAGCTGTGGGTCGCCATCCTCACCGGCGCCGGTGACAAGGCGTTCAGTGCCGGCAACGACCTCATCTACTCCGGCTCCGGCAAGCCCATGTGGGTGCCCAAGAACGGCTTCGCCGGCCTGACCGGCCGCCGGCACATGCCCAAGCCTGTCATCGCCGCCGTCAACGGCTTCGCCATGGGCGGCGGCTGCGAGATCGCCCTCGCCTGCCACCTCGTCGTCGCCGACGCCACCGCGCAGTTCGCGCTCAGCGAGGTCAAGGTCGGCCTGATCGCCGGCGCCGGCGGGGTCGTGCGCCTGCCCCGCACCGTCCCCGTCAAGCTCGCCAACGAGATGATCCTCACCGGCCGGCGGCTGAGTGCGGACGAGGCCCTCGCGCACGGCCTCGTCAACCGCGTCACCGCGGCCGGCGGGGCCCTCGACGGCGCCCGCACCCTGGCGGCCGAGATCCTGGAGTCCTCGCCCACCTCGGTGCGCATCTCCCTGCAGGTGATGGAGGAGACCCGCGGCATACCCGACGTCGTCGACGCCGTCACCCACCACAGCCCCGCCCTCGACGAGCTCATGGTGAGCGCGGACATGGTGGAGGGGCTCACCGCCTTCGCCCAGAAGCGCCGGCCGCAGTGGCGTAACCGCTGATCAGGGAGCCGGCCGGCCGGCGCGGTTGGACAGGACCGCGCGGCCGTGCTCCTCGACCCAGCGGGCGAGGCCCCCGACGGGGTCGAGCAGGGTGCGGCCGAGCGGGGTCGTCAGGAGGTGGCGGCACCGTGCGCAGGGCGCGGCCGGTCGTCTCGTCGCACGCCGCGGCGAGCAGCAACAGGAGATGGTGCGGCACCCAACAGGTTGCCCAGATGCACATCGGCCGGGGTGTAGGCCGGAGACACCGAGAACCGGATCCCGAACAGGTAGTCCGTCAACGTCCAGTCCGTGCATAGCGCCCGCATCTGGGTCTGCCAGGTATGCCGATGGGTGTCGATCAGCCCCGGTGCGACAATGTGCCCGGACGCGTCGATGACCTCGGCGTCGACCTCGCCCAGCGACGGCGCGACAGCTGCGATGAGCCCGTCCTCGACGAGAACATCACCTTGGGCCAGTACGCCGATGTCCGGATCCATCGACAGGATGTGCCCACCCCGGACGAGGGTGCGTTGCGTCGCCATGATGACCGCGTACCCTAGAGACATCTGCTGGTTACCGGCCTGTGACGACCGTCATCAGCAGCACATCACCCCAGGCCAACGGCGATCATCAGCCAGAAAAGTTGCGGTCCAGGTCCGGACACGAACTGCCTGCCGGGCTTGTCCCGGAGCTTGCCCACCCCGGGTCAAGCAGCGGGCAAGGAGCGGACGATTGCCGCCGCACGGCGAAACGCGGCCACGGCCGGCCGGCGATCCCGGCTGCAGGTGGCGACAGCGATCTCCACCGGCGGTCCCTCCGCCGGCACAAAACGGACATCAGGTCGCGGGTAGTAGCGGGCAGCCGCCGCCGCGTGCAGAGACACCCGGCCGGTCGTCGCCACCGCCGTGGGGACGGCCGCCGGGTGTCGCACGCACGGTGCGCCGGCGACTCGCGCGGAACCGACCCACGAGGCCAACAGCGGCTCCCGGCCACCCACCTCCAACCACGGCAGCTCCGCCAGATCGCCCGACGTCAAGAACGACGCCCCAGCCAGTTCCGACCACGCCGGGACCACCGCGACCCGCGGCGAGGACAGGATCGGCTCGAAGTCGACCCCGTCCAACTCCCCCACGAACTGGACAACGGCGACATCCACCTCACCCCGGCGCACCGCGTCGTACTGATCCGTCAAATCCAAGTCGCAATACTGCAAGGACAGGCCCGGCTGTTGCACGCCCACCGCATCCCGCAGCGCCTGCCAGCGGTCAGCCGCACCGAACCCCAGAATGCCCACCCGCAACGAGCTTGTCTCCGGGCCCGGCTCCTCGGCAGCAATCTGGCGCAACCCCTCTAGCTCCGCCAGCACCACCCGGGCACGCCCGACAAACCGCGCACCCGCCGAGGTCAGGCTGACCCGCCGGCTGGTCCGCTCGAACAGGCGGATCCCGACCTCACGTTCCAGCCGCTGCACAGCCTGCCCGAATGGTTGGGCGGAGATGAAATGACGCTTCGCTGCCCTGCCGAAATGCAACTCCTCGGCCAACGTCACCACGTACCGCAGCGCCTGGATCTCCATCAACCCTCCGCCCCGAGCTACCGGCCAACAGTTCGGCGGCATCACCGGCAGTGCGAGAGTACGTCCCGCTGGCGGGAAAGCAGCGCCCGGACAGACCCAGCACTGGTCAGCTGTCCAGAACCACTGGACCACGCAGCGCCAGCGCCTCGCCGGGTTCTACAACCCGCGCTTGGTTGCTCCGGACCGGGGCACCAACCTGCGCGACGCGGAACGGGCGAAAATCGAGGTCAGCAACCGGGAACACCCAGGTCAGGCTGACCGCTGAGGGCGTCGGGAGAGCGCAGGGCCATCTCCAGCCGGGGGCACGTCACAGAACTGTGCACAGCCTACGGGCACGCTGGTGATTGAAGCCACGTTCCCGCTGCCACCGCCGCGAACCCGGCGTTGATCGCTCGATGCCCCCGACCGTCAGAACCGGGACCATCGTGGTGACCGATGGTCTCGTGGACGCGACACCATCCGCCTCGTGTGCTGGCCGCAACCGTACGTCCACGTCAGCCGGTCGCCCATGTCCGCCATTTGACTAGATGCCGCCCACGGCGGAGAGCGCGGCCGACTCCGAGCGCCACGCGGTCAGAGCGCCGTCCGTGTCGGCCCATCGGTAGGCCAGCAGCGGGCTGCCCGGCCCGGGACCGAGCTGTGACACCGGGGCGATCCCCTGCCGGCCCCAGAGCTGCTCGGCGCACGACCGTCGCGGGATCGCGTGCTCGGCCTCGGTGAGGGTCTGCCGTCCGGGGCGAAGAACTGGCTCTCGACCTCGTACTGGAACGGAATGTCCAGGCCATCGGGGTATCGGCGGCGTCGTGGTGGGCGTGCCAGTTCATCCTCGCCTGCGGAAGGTATGCGGGTCACGGCACAGGCGCCTGGACCGAGTCCAGCGCGACCGCTGGGAAAGGATTCGGCAACTGGCCGGGCGTCAGGGCGGTCGGGCCGTAAAGCCAGTCGGTGAAGGCGTAGTCCTGCGGGTCGCGCGATCGCAGCAGCACGTTGCGCTGCATCCGCTTGATCCCTTCGAGGTGCCACAGCCTGCCCCACTCGCGTGCGGCGAGGACCACCCGGCGGCAGTGCTCGGTGCGTACCGCCTCGTACGCCGCGAGAGCCGCCGCCCAGTCGACGCCGGAGGAGTGCCCGGTACGTCGCGGGCGTCCGGCGCGTACGTGCTGCGCCAGCACCCAGCCGTCCTCGACGGCCATCACGGCGCCCTGAGCCAGGTACTGCAGTGAACCGGCCGAACGGGTGCATGCCTATCACCGCCGCCGGCTGGCGGACCTGCCGGCCGGCGGCCGTGGCGTAGTTGTCGACATGAGGGTACGGCGGCTGCGCTGCTCGACCCCGGATTGTTCGCGCCGCATGTTCCGTGAGCAGACACGGCAGATGTACGGCCGCGCCGGCTTCGCGCTCCTACCGCCAACGAATCCTGCTCGCGCAGATCGCTCACAGCGACCACCGTTTCCGCGCCAGAGCCAAGGGAACCGGTCGTATCCGGGTAACGGGTTGCCCGTAGCGGGAGTCAGGCTGGTAGTTCTTCGATGTGCGACGGTTCGTGGTGGTCGATGCCGTTGACGTGGTGGCGGAAGTCGCTGGACCGGGGATAGGCCGTGCGTCGGGACCGCATGATCGAGCCGAGGGGGCGGTGGGCAGCGAGGGCGTGCCACGGGTTGAAGGACAGGACGTCGTCGGCGTAGCGGCGGCGGGCGTCGCTATACGGGTCTTGCGCGGGCAGGTGCAGCACGGCGACGACCTGGTGCGGGGACAGGCTTTCGGGCCACGGGACGGAGGCGTCCTCGATGGGCATCCGGTCGACGTCGACGCAGAGCTGGGCCCGCACGTCGTACTGGGCGTCCTGGCCGGTGAAGAAGTCGGCGACCAGGTCCCGCAGTGCCGACTCGCCGTCCTTGCGGCGCACTGGCTTGCCGGTGAGCGCGCGGACGTTCGCGGTGCGGGGCGCGGCGGAGATCTTGGCGACGTGCTCGCCGTACCGGATCGCGGCCATCGAGTGGAATGTCTCGCCCAGGATGTGGTTGTTGGCCGCGGCCAGCGTCTCGATCGCCGGCGGCAGCGGCCGCCCGAGCTGACCGAGGACCCGGGCAGCGGTCCGGGCGGCCAGGCCGGTGACCTGGAGCTGCTGGTCGCTCTGCCGCGGCTGCTGTTCGAGGAGCTTCTGCAGCTTGGCGTACTCGCCGATGGTGCCGAACGGGAGGGTCGGGTGGTTGACCAGCAGGAAATCCTGGGTGGCCAGGCCGTCGTCGACCGCCCGTGGGCCGTCGACGCCGATGACCTTGATGGCCATGCCGCGCTGGACCGGTACCTGGTCGGAGCGCAGGTCGCCGGGCGCGGTCGAGAACCTGACGATGACCGGGTAGGTGCGGCCGGTGGCGAACAGGCCCTGGGCCAGGTGTTCGGGCAGGTCCGGCTGGATGCGCAGTTCCCCGGCGACCACGCCGTGGCTCTTGGCGTGCGCGTCGCGCAGGCCGTGCCGGTGCTTGGCGGCGACCTGCCGGTTGGCGCTCTCCATCGCCTCGACGATCTGGCGGACGAGTTCGTCCTCGTCGGGAAAGGGTCGTTCGAGGTCGTCGGAGTAGCGGACGTACCGGCGGGTGGTGGTGTGTGCGCTGGTCACGGGTGTCTCCCTCCCGGGTCGGCGAGCCAGGTGATCGCGGTGAGGCTGGGCATGAAGAAGTACTCGCCGCCCAGCAGGGTGTTGAAGCTTTGGATGCCGTGTACCCGGCGCGGCGGGGTGCCGGGCACGGTGAAGTAGGCGCTCTTGTCCTGCAGCGAGATCATCGGGTCTTTCTCTTTGCCGAGGCCGACGAAGTTGCCGGAGTTGACCCACTCGCTCTGCAGGAACTCGACGTTGTCGATGGCCCGCGCGCCGAGGGCGATGAAGTCCAGGCCGCGCGGCTTGCCGTCGTCCTTGAGCACCGATGCCGGCAGGGCGTCGCCGTAGGAGGTGCTGCGCCGGACGATCCGGCGGATGTTGACGTCGGTGAGTACTTCCAGCTTGGTGTCGCGGGGGTTCATCCGGCGGATGTGCGACCCCAGCGGGGTCTTCAGGCCGCGTGGGTCGTCGGCGTAGTCGAAGTCGTTGATCCGGTCCGGGACTTCGCCTAGTTTCGGGTCGTCGCGTTCGGGTGCCAGGGCCAGCGGTGCGCCGCTGCGCCAGCGGCCGACCAGCTTGGCGGCGAGCAGTTCGCGTTCGTCGTCGGTGCGGCCGTTGTCGTGCAGGTAACGGTTGAACGCCGCGACGTGCGAGTGGTACTTGCGGAACACGACGTAGGTGCCGTTGCGGCCGAGCACGCCGGGGGCGGGCATGGGCAGTGGGTGGCCGGTCTCGCTCGGGTAGCCGAGGACGAACTCGCCGGCCTTGATCGGCCGGCCGTCGCCGGGCAGCGGTTCGGCGCCGCTGCCCTCGACGACCGGCTGGGAGAACCCGTCCCGGTAACCGAACACGTTCCAGCCGGTGGCCCCGAAGTCCTGATGCGACAGCAGCCGTACGGCGGGCAGTCCGTGGAGTTGCTGTTCGTAGCCGGCCATCTCGGCCCGCCAGTCGCGCTCGTTGTCGGCGTAGACGCTCACCGCGACGTGCACCCGCTTGCTGCCGAACGGTTGCTCCCACTTGTCCGGGGCGTTGACGCCGGTGTCGCGCAGCCGGTCGGCCCGGCCAGCCATCCCGGCCCGGAAGTTGGCCGGGAACGAGGCGAGTGAGGCCTCCGGCACGCCCAGCGCCACCAGCCCTTGATAGCTGATTGCCAGGGCGAGCCAGGACGGTCGCGGCTCGTCCCAGTGCGCCGCAGAGCTCACCCGAGACGCCAGCCGGTGCAGCAGTTCCCGGCCGGCGTCCTGGTCGGTGATCTCGAGCAGGGCGTGGGTGCCGAAGTACGGTTCCGGCCGGGCCCGCAGCACCGCGGCCTGGATGTCGTCCAGATCGAGCGTCGGCGGCCGGCGGAACCGGCGGAAGATGTCCATGGTCAGTTCAGATCGGTCAGGAAGCGCTGCACGGCCGCGTCCTGGCGCTGCAGCCGGTTGGCCTCGGTGACGGTCATGGTGGGGTGGGAGACGAACCACGCCTCGGCCGGCAGCTGGTACTGGGTGATGAAGTCCTTCACGCCCGGCGCGGCGATGCCGGGCCAGCCCTCGACGTTGCTGAACAGGTAGTCCATCATCTCGGGGATCTTGGTGGCGAAGTCGTCGATGTAGTGGTCCCAGTCGCCGTCGTAGGCGGTGGCGAACAGCAGCTTGGTGTCGTTGTCCAGGAACACGAAGCGCATGTCGTGCAGCGTGCCGACCTGCCCGGCGCCGGCCAGGTTCCCGCTGACCAGCTTGAAGAACTTCCGCAGCCGGGCCGCACCGTTGGGCTTGAGCGGCAGGATCGTCGTCAGCTCGGACACCTCACCGCTTTTCGCCCCGATCCGGCCCGCGGTGGTGACCGCGTGCAACGCCATCTCCTGCTTGTCGACCAGCATCTCCGCGAGGCGCACCTTCAGCGCGATCTTCGCGTCGGTCACCGCGTTGTCGATCTTCTCCCGGATCCCGGCCGGGAAGCCCTGGAACTTCTCCTGCAGCACCTGCTCGCTCATCGCGGTACCTCCTTGTGGTCGGGCCCATGTGCGCGGGCCTCACGTCATCGGTCTGGGGAATAGCCCGTATTGCAGCTTTTGGACCATTCCGATGATGTCAGCGAACTCGTCGGCGAGCCGCCGTTTCACCCAGCGGCCGCCGATGCTTACTGAGACATCATGTCTCAGTTCTTGCGCTGAGACAATCCGTCTCAGATAATTGGTGGTGTGACCTCGACCTCCCGGCCGCAAGCCGTCCGCGCTCGTGCAGCCATCCTGCGGGCCGTCGTGGACCTCATCGCCACCGAAGGCGCCGCCGCCGTCACGCACCAGCGCGCGGCCGAAAAGGCCGGCGTCGGCCGGGCCACCGTCTACCGGCATTGGCCGCACCTGAGCGACCTGCTCAACGACGCCCTGGCCGGCACTACACTGCGCTTCCTCGACCCCGCTCCGGGTGCCCTGCTCGATCGGGTCGAGGCCGAACTGCACCGCGTGGCGCGCGACCTCAACAGCGCCCCGGTCACCGCCTTGGCGGCCGCCGTGATCGACCGCGCCCAGTTCGACGAGACCGCCCGTGAGATGCGCGACCGACTGGTCGCCGCCATCCACGCCAACATCAGCCAGGCCGTACGGGAGGCCGCCAGCACCGGCGAGCTCAGCGCCGCCCCGCCGACGGACGACCTGTTCGACCAACTCCTCGGCCCGCTGTTCGCGCGCCGGCTGCTCAGCAACCAGCCGATCACCGACGGCCTGGTCCACCGCGTCGCCCACGACACACTCGGCCCCTGGCTGACCCGCCACGACGGCACGCACTAGCGCCCCGCGACGAGGAACACGATCACGCCACGCCGCCACCGACGCCCAAAGATGATCGCAACGTCGAGGTCGGCGCCGCGGCTATCGCTCTGCGCTGTACATCGCGAGCTGCCCGAACTGGCAGGAGACCGGACGGCGGGTCCGCGCCGCTCTCGATCAGGCCGACTCCACGCGGACAGCGGTGACGTTCGTTCCGGTGGCGAGCACCGCGGAGGCCGGTGCTGTCGGGCTGCGGGGATCGCCGACGATCACCGTCGACGGCGAGGATCTGTTCCCCGCCCGGCTACCCCCGGTCGGGGCTGAGCTGCCTGCACTAGCCCACTACCAACGGGCCGGCCGGGGTGCCCGACCTCATCGCGGCACTCCAGGAAAGGGGCACCTCATGAGCACACCCACTCCGCCGGCCATCGAGCTACGCCGCTGCGGCTACTGCGACCGGGAACGGCCCGCCGGCAAGGTCACCGACCTCGGCAACAGGGGTAAGCGCCTTGTCTTCGAGCGCAGGTCCATCTCTTGTCAACGGCCATTGTGATGTCGCCACTGGTGGCCACCGAATGTCTCCACCGGTGGCCATGTCAGGTCATGATCGACTCCTTGCGGTTCTGGTGCGGGCCTCCCGCATGCGGAAGGACTCGCCTTCGGTGACCACGACGGTGGCGTGGTGCAGGAGCCGGTCGAGCAGGCTGGTCGCGGTGACGTGTTCAGGCAGGAACCGGCCCCACTGTTCGAACGGCCAGTGTGAGGCGATGCCCAGGGCGCGGCGTTCGTAGGCGGCGGCGACAAACCGGAACAGCAGTTGGGTGCCGGTGTCGTCCAGCGGGGCGAACCCGACCTCGTCGACCACCACCAGGTCGTGGCGCAGCAGGGTGTCGATGACCCGGCCGACGGAGTTGTCGGCCAGGCCGCGGTAGAGCTGCTCGACGAGTTCCGCGGCGGAGAGGTAGCGGACCTTGTGCCCGGCGGCGACCGCGGCGTGGCCAACCGCGACGAGCAGGTGCGACTTGCCGGTGCCGGCCGGACCGACCAGGCACAGGTTCTCGGCCTTGCCGATCCATTCCAGGCTGGCGAGGTAGTCGAAGGTGGCTTGCGGCACCGAGGACGCAGCGACTTTGAACTCGTCGAGGGTCTTGGTGACCGGGAACCCGGCGCCGCGCGGCCGGTTGCGCTGGTTGGTGTCGTCACGGGCCGCGACCTCGGCCTCGATCAGGGTGCGCAGCACCTCCTCGGGGGTCCAGCGTTGGACTTTCGCGGTGTGCAGCACCTCGGGCGCCAGCTGCCGCACCGTGGACAGTTTGAGGCGTTTCAGCGCCTCGGTCAGGTCCGCGGGCAGGGGCGCCGGCGCGGTGGTTGGTGGGGTGCGGGCGGGCATCAGGCCACCTCCCGTAGCCGGTCGGCCCGTAGCCGGTCGGTGTGGTAGGCGTCCAGGCCACGGGTCGGCACCACCGGCAGAACGCCGTCGAGGGCGGCGCCTGGCGGCTGCGGGGTCGGGGCGGCCGGGCCGGCCGCCAGGATCGCCCGCACGTCCTCGGCGGTGAACCGGCGGAACCGGGTCGCCCGGCGCAGCGCCGCGGTGAGGGTGTCGCGGCCGTGCGCGGCCTCGAGGGCGACGATCCCGGCCAGGTGGCTGGGCAGCCGGGTGGTGCCGGCCGCGGCGGCCGCGCGCAGGAACGCCTCCGCATCCGCGCCGAGGGCCAGGAACGCCTGCTCCGCCCGAGTGCGGGGCCGCACCGCCCGCTGCGGTTTGCGGGCCGGCCGGTCGTAGTGCTCGTCCAGGATCGAGGTGCCGCCGGGCGGGACGAGGCGGTGCGAGGCGACCAGGGTCTGCTCGTGCCAGACCTCGATACGGTCCTCGACGGTGGCCACCTCGACCTGAGCACCGACCAGCGTGTGGGGCACCGAGTAGCGGGCCGACCCGATCCGGACCGTGGCCAGCTTGTCGACCTTGCGGGACACGCCGTGGCCCATGGCGGGGCGCAGCGACGGCAACGCCCGCAGCACCCGCACCTCCTCGGCCAGGCGCTGATCCGGCACCGCCTGGATCTCGGCGTGGACGCGGGCGTTGACCTCGGCGCACCACACCCGGGCGGCGTCGTTGGCCACAGCCAGATCCCCACCGAAGTCCTCGGCCGGCACCACCAGATCCGACTTCGCCAGCCGGACCAGGGCCTCGACCGCGCCCTTGGACTCCGGGTCCCGGGCCTCGCAGAAGTCCGGCCGGAACCGATAGTGCGCGGCGAAACGTACATACTGCGCGGTCGGCACGACCACGTTGGCGACCACCCCGCCCTTCAGACAGCCCATCCGATCGGCCAGGACCTCGGCCGGCACCCCACCCGCGGCCTCGAAACACTCCGCGAGCAGCCGCAACGTCGTATCCAGGGTCTCGTCCCGGGTGAACCGCACGAACCGCCACCGCGACCACGGCAACACCGCGGTGAACAGCTTCAATCCACGGTTCGGGCCCTTGGTGACGGTGCCGTAGTCGATGAGCAGATGGCCACCCGGCTCCGGCGTCCACGGCCGGTACACCCGCCGGACCCGCTTCCACGTGGCTTTCTGCACCGCGACCGCCCGCCGCAGCGTGCGCGCCGAACCGGTATACCCGGCCGCCCGCAGCACCGGCAGCAGCCGCTTCGCCGTGATCCGCCCGTCCGTCGCCTTCACCCTGGCGAAGATCAGATCCGCGAACGGATCGGCCAGCCCCGGCGCCGGCGCCCGCCGCAGGCCCGGTCGCTGCCCGGCCGTGCGGCGCTCCAACACCCGCTTCACGGTCTTATGGGTCGTGCCGCACAAGGCGGCGGCAGCCCGCAGGCTACCGGTCTTTTCGTAGGCGTTGATGATGTCCAAACTCCTGCCTCGCAGTCTTCAATAGAGGGGTCCTTCGGGGCTTGCAGACGTGCTGGTTGGCGCCGCAAGTCTCGGCCCCGAAGGACCCCAAAGATCAGCTAATCCCCTGCGAGGTGGGGACTTTCACTGGCCACGAGCGGAGACTTGCCATGGCCAGGGACATCTCTAGCCGGGGGCTCCACAAACAACTGCGCCACGCCGACCCGTGTATTGGTCGTGTCCGCTACGTTGCCGCTTCCTCCGCCGCGCCGTCACAACTGGGGTGCGGTCGAGGAACCAGATGTTGGCTGATCAACGACGGCCGGCGTGCGGTCGAGGCCAAGCGCGAGGAGATCGAGGCCTCCTCTCCGACGTGATCGCAGATCTGGCTATTGGCAGTCGGGCGACACACGCGCGGCCGGTCGATGAGATTCCCTCACTTACCGTCGCCTCGGTCGATGCATTGAGGAAGGTTCGGCGTTCCGGACCGACCGAGGAGCCCTTCTCCGTTGCCGTGGACGATCAGATCGAATCAAACGATCAGTCGAACCGGATGAAGAGGCTGGTGATTTGGTCTGGACACGGCCGCATTGAATCGATCGATGTGAGCATACGACTCAGCCTCGGTCATGCAGGCGAATCTACCCGTGGACCTGAGCACCGGCCGTGCCCCGCTTCTCTGCTACCCCCGTGCCAAGTGACTGTTCAAGCTCGCCGCGACGGGCATCAGCCACCGGTAGACGGTGACGGCCGCGGCCGCGACGGCCAGGTGCATGAGCATGAGGGCCGCGACGGCGCCCCAGCTGACTCCCGGGCTGGTGCCGGCGGCCCCGACGGCGATGTCGGGGATGAGGGAGAGGGCGACCGCGGAGGGGACGAGCCATCGGAGGACGGACGCGGGCCGGGCGGCGCGCCGGCGGATGATCTGCCAGCCGATCGCGCCGGCGAGCACGCCCAGCACGGTCAGCGGCAGGTAGCTGCTGGGCCACAGCGGCCGGAAATCGGGCGAGGCGCCCGCGGCCCGGGCGATCAGAGCGATCAAGGCGGTCGCCAGGCCGGCAGCCGCGGCGCCGACGAGGGTGGAAAGGGCCACGGCGGCGACCGTGCGGCCCGCCGAGGTGGAGGAGGTGGAGGTGACGGTCATAGCGGTCTCCCGACGCTGGTAGTGGGTTCGATGGCGGGCGGGACGGGCCGGTTCACCGGCCGGGGTGCAGGCCGAGCACGCCGGGGCTGGGCGGGCCCTGGACCTCGCCGAAGTAGAGGGTGAAGGTCTGCCGCCAGCGTTCGGCTTCGGCCCGGTCGGCCATGAAGGCTGGGAAGCCGTCGAGGTGGGCGTTGGGGTACTCCCAGATCGGCTTGAGGCCGCCCTGGGGCTGGACGTCGGTACGTACCGCCCAGCCGTCGAAGGAGGCCTGCTGTACGGGGACCGACAGTGACCAGTTCAGGTAGAGCTTGGCGGCGGCGGGGTGCTTGGCCTTGGCGAGGATCGCGGCCCGCTGGCCCCACGCCATGAACGGGTGCCCACCGGGCGCGACCCATTTCACGCCGGGCGCGAGCGGGCCGGTCAGGGAGCCGACGCCGCCGATGCCGACCTGCTTCTGCTTGCTGGCGACCGCGACGATCGGGGTGGGTGTGCCGCGGCCGAACTGGATGTCCTGCGCGGCGAGGCGGGCCACCCAGTCCCAGCCGTAGGCCTGCGCGTACAGCTTGTACAGGTAGAGGACGGCGTCGTCGTCGTTCGGGTACGAGGACGCGATCGTGCCCTTCCAGCGGGAGTCGGCCAGGTCTAGCGGGGTGGCGGGTGCGGCGGTGCCGAGGCTGTCGTCGTACATGTAGCTGAAGGACAACACGGCGATGCCGACCCAGGCGCCGTCCGGGTCGCGGAAGGCGGGGTACAGCTTCGAGAAGCCGGCCGGCTTGTACGGCTGGAGCACGCCAAGGCTCTTCCACCGGGTGAAGTCCTGCAGGGTCTGCAGCTGGACCACGTCGGGGACGAGGGTGCCGGTGGCGAGCTGGTTGTCGACGCGTACGTCGTGGAACTTGCTGTAGTCGACGACCATGGTGAGCTTGATGTCCGGGAACTGGGACAGGAAGGCCTGTTTGGTGGCGTCCTGCTGGTCCTGGGTGTCGCCGCCGGCGTAGATGACGAGCTCGCCGCCCTCGCGGAGGGCGTCGGCGTACAGCTGCGTGAGCGACTTGCGCTCCTCCGGCACCGGCATGCCCGTGTACGCGGCCGAGGCGCTGGCGGGGATCGCGGCGCCCAGCGCGGCCGCGCCGAGCATCGTCCCCGCCGCGCCGAGCGCCTGTCGCCTGCTGAGTGTGGTCATGGCTGGAGTCCTCTCCGCCGAGGTGATTGTCCGTACAAGCAACTGCGACGCTAGAGCCTTGTAGTTGAACGGTCAACAGTTGTCCGCACCACATCCGCTGCCGGATGGTCCCGTATCGTCGGTCCGATGGAGCAGGTGCGGTGGTTGACCGAGCGGGAGGTGCGGGTGTGGCGGCTCTTCGCGGTGGTGCTGGGTTTTGTGGGTGACCAGATCGAGGGGCAGCTGCAGCGCGACGCCGGGCTGACCCACTTCGGGTACGCCGTCATGTCCACGCTGTCGGAGATGCCGGACCGGGCGATGCGCATGAGCGAGCTGGCCGCGATGGCGAACGGCTCCCGGTCGCGGCTCTCACACCTGGTGACCGCCCTGGAGCGGCGCGGATGGATCCGCCGCGAGCGGTCCCCGCACGACCGGCGGGGCAGCGTCGCCGTGCTGACCGAGGCGGGGTACGCCAAGGTGGCGGCCGCCGCGCCAGGTCACGTCGCGGCGGTGCGCGCCGCGGTCTTCGACGCACTCAGCCCGCAAGGGCTCGGCCGGCTGGAAGCCGCGTGCGCGGAGCTTCTCGCCGCGGCCAGCGCGGGGCGCCCGCTCCCGCCGTGGCTCGCCTCCCGGGGGCCGGAGGACCCGCAACCACCTGCGCCAGTAGTGCAGAAAAGTGCACCATCCGAGGATGACCTGGCGGCGTTGGCGGCGGCGATCGGGGCCCGGGTCCGGCTGGCCCGGCAGGCGCGCCGGTGGACACTCGACCGGCTGGCGGAGGCCACCGGGGTGAGCCGCCGGATGCTGGTCAACGTCGAGCAGGGCGTCGCCAACCCCACCGTGGGCACCCTGCGGAAACTCGGCGACGCACTCGGCATCAGCCTCCCCGCGCTGGTCGAGCCGCCCGAGCCCGTCCGATGAACGCCAGGGCTCAGCGAGGGCGCCGGCCGGCGACGAAGATGTCGCCGGCGGCGACCGAGACGTCGCAGGCGCTGCCGCCGCCCGTCGCCAGAATGTGGGCGGGCTCGCGGTGGCCGCCGATCACCTCGATCCGCCGCACGGGTTGCGACGTGGCGAGGGTCCTCTCCGCCCGCAGCGTGGTTCCCAGGGTGCAGGCGGAAGGTCTCGATGCCGGTCAGCGCGTCCCGCGTCGCGTAAGCCGGGGTTCCGGCGCAAACGCCGGACCCCTCGAACCGCCCGGCAAATAGTCGCCGCTGTCGTTGTCGGCGCCCGGACGTCAGCCTTTGCTCGGTGTTGGCGTCGCGGACTCCGGCGTGCCGTAGCTTTTCGGGGTGATATCCAACCGGGACGATGGGAATGTCCCGCCGAGGACGGAGCGGGCCGTGGCAGCCGGGCACACACTCAAGGTGCTGATCGTCGACGATGACGACGCGGACACCCTCATGATCGAGGAGGCGCTGCAGGCCGTCGCGAACCCGCCCGAGATCGCCCGGGTCGCCGACGGACAGGAAGCGGTGGACTATCTGGGCCGTCATGAGCCGTACACCGAGGCAGCCCGGCCGGACCTGATCCTGCTGGATCTGAACATGCCCCGGATCAGCGGTCACGACGTGCTCAGCGAGGTGAGGAACGACCCGGATCTGGAATCGATCCCGGCGGTCGTGTTGACCACCTCAGACACCGATGGTGACGTTCTGGCCAGCTACACCCGGCACGCGAACGCCTTCGTGACCAAACCACTGGATCTGCACCCCTTCGAGACCGCCGTCCAGCAGATCAGTCGTCTCTTCACCCACACAAGCGGAGCGCACCTTCGCGGATCAGAAAGGTACGCCCGCCTGCAGGCAACTCTATAGAGGACCGTGTCAGGAGGGTTCGGTGGTCCTCGGTTACGAACCTTGCCATGACCCGACGATTTGCAGGGCGGTCCGCGTGCAGATCGCGTCTGCCTCAGGCGCGAAGTCGGCTGTCAGCACGAGGGCGGTGCGGGCCAGGTGTCGGGCCAGGCAGCCGGCTGCGGCCGCTGGATCCCGCGACAGAATCGCTTCGGCGATCTTCTCGTGCTCGGTGTTCACCGACGCCCACACGCGAGGCCGCGAGGACAGCACGGACACCCGCCGGTAGCGCTCGGCGCGGTCCATCAGGTTCGCGATGATCTGCGCCTGCGACGGGCTGGTGAGTGCCACGATCCGGCGGTGGAACTCGAGGTGGGCGGCATCCCAGGCCGGCAGGTCGTCGTTCTTGACCGCCGCTACCAGCCTGGCCACGTTGTCTGCCAGGGCCGCATGGTCCGCACTCGTCATGCGCTGGGTGGTCACGGCGACCGCCATGGATTCCAGCAGCACCCGGCTGCTGTAGACCGCGTCAAGATCCTGAATGTCGAGCGGCGGGACACGCGCACGGTGATTGCGCTCGGTTATCAGCAGCCCCTCGGCTTCGAGTAGCCGGATCGCTTCCCGGACGGGCGTGGTGCTGACGCCCAGCTGCCGGGCCAGCGCGACCTGAGACAGCACCGAGCCGGGCTCAAGCGCACCTTGCAGGATCATCGTGCGGAGCCGGTTCCCGACTTCCGCGGTGGCCTGCCGGCCGTTTGCGCCCGTATGCACCGGGCCGCCGGATGGCGACTGGCGCACCGCGGTCAGCTCGGCCGCGTCATCCGCCCCGTTCTGTACAGCCTTCATGTCTAATCCTGCCTATCGCGTTGACGGCCGCCGGCACCGAGGCGGCTGATTCGGTCGGCGCTAGCGCGTGTGGTGGCTGCGCTCATGGCACGGTGACGAACGGCGCGCGGTCGATGAATACCTGAAGACTGCTGATGATGTGCGCGTCATGCCGGATGACCGCCATGGTGGGCACGGTCTCGACCCGGCCGTCCGGGAAGGTGAACCGCTCCTGGAATTGGATCATGACGTGGCCGTGCGCGTCCCAGACGTTGCGGAAGGTGTGCTGCATCGCGTGCGTCTGGTGCGCGGCCCGCAGCGCCTGGACCGCGGACGCCTTTCCGTGCAGCGGCGGAAGCGCGCCGAAGGTCAGGGTGAGGTCGTCGGCGAAGTCCTTGCTGTACCCGTCGAGATCGCCGGCGTCGACCAAGGCGTAGTGGTCGACGAGCCAGCCGGGCACCTCGGGGCGCAGGGTCAGGATCTCGGCGACATCGGTGGCTGCGGTCATGAACTTCTCCTACGAGTTCAGAGGGCACCTTTTCCTGTGAATGCCGGCAACATCCGGGATTTCGCCGGTGGATCCAGGCTCAGGCGTGAACGCTCTGGTGTTGCAGGGCGAGCAGGGACTCGAGTTCCTCGCGCCGAGGGCGCTTGTGGAAACGGCCGCCTTGCATGATGTGCGTGATCCTGTCGCGGTCACGCAGGATACCGATGTCCCGCAGCGGATCGCCGTCCACCAGCAGCAGGTCGGCAAGGTAGCCTTCGCGGACCAGCCCGAGTTCGTCGCCCATGCCCATCAGCTGGCCGCCGTACATCGTGGCTGCCCGCAGGGCTTCGGCGGGGCTGAAGCCGTACAGTTCCACGAAATACTGCAGGTCGCGGGCGTTGGCTCCGTTCGGGTTCCACGGAAAACCGTAGTCGCCGCCGGGCAGTACCCGGATACCGCGGCGCCGCATCTCCGGGATGACCGTACTCCACCGTTCGAGCGTTTCCAGCATGCCCTTCTCGGCAATGACCGTGGCGTCCATGCCGAACTGCGCTGCCTCGTAAGCACCGGTGTAGACCACTCCCACCGCCGGTGCGACGAAGACGCGGTCCTTGGCTTCCTCGAGCAGGTCCAGGGCCTCCTCATCGGCGTGCGTGCAGTGGTAGATGGCGCGGAAGCCGTTCTGCACCGCCTGCTTGACCGACGCGGCGGCGTGAGCGTGACAGGCCAGCCAGACCCCGGACTCGCGGGCCTGCTCTCCGGCCGCTTGCACCTCCTCGTCGGTGTACAGGAGTTGATGCGAGCCGCCTGGCACGAATGCGTCGTCGCTGGACAGCAGGAACTTGATCGTATCGACACCGTTGGCCGCCCATTTGCGGACGAATGCCCGTACCGCCTCCGGGCCGCGGCCGTGGTCGTCCGGATCGTGTGAGTCGGGGACGCCGACGTCGCCTTCGGGTGCGCGCTCGATACATGACGCGCGCAGCCGCGGACCGGGCAGCCAGCCGCCGTTGATCTCCGCGCGCAGCGCGATCTCGAACCTGCCGCCGAGCGATCCGGCCGAGTACGCGCTGGTGAACCCGGCATCCAGCAGAGTCTTGGCGTTGTGGGCGGTGACTAGCAGGTGTTCTTCCGCCGGAAGTTCCATGGTGGGGATCAGCCGGTCCACCGACGACGGCCACGACAGGTGGGCGTGCGCCTCGATGAGACCGGGCAGCAGGGTCTTTCCCGCAGCGTCGACGACCTCGGCGCCCTCCCGGTTGACCTGGCCCGAACCGGCGGCGACTTGGGTGACCCGGTCGCCCTCCACGCGCACCTCCCCGGCGAAAGGCTCGCCCCCGGTGCCGTCGAAGATCCTCGCGTCGATAAAGACAGTTGTCATTTTCCCTGCTCCTCAATTGCTCGGTCCGCAGTGCGGCACCGGGAAGCGCCGAGGCGCTTTTCTGCGAAATTCCGCACGGACGCGACGAGCGGTGCGGTGTCGTCCATGCCGAGCCATCCGTGCTCGGCGCCGGGCACGGTGATCAGCTCGACCTCGGCTCCTGCCCGGGTCAGTGCCGCGGCCAGCGCCTGGCTCTGCGTGACGGGTACCAGCGAGTCCGCGGTGCCGTGCATGATCAGGAACGGCGGCGCGTCCGGCCCGACGTGGTTGACCGGGCTCGCCGCGCGCGCCTCGGCCAGGCGCTCGCCGATCGGGCCGCCGATCAGCTGAGCCTCGCGCAGGTGCGGGTCGGCCGGGTCGCACATCGCCGGAAGGTCGGCTGGCCCGAACCAGTCCACGACGCCCGCGACCGCCGGCCGCGGTTCAGTGACCGCGGCATGCGTTTCCCCGGCCGCATCCCGAGCGCCAAGGCCGGCCAGCGCGGCGAGATGAGCCCCGGCTGACTCACCCCAGAGCAGCACGCTGGAGGTGTCCAGGTCGAGCTCGCTGCCCCGGGCGGCCAGCCAGCTCAGGGCGGCGTAGACGTCCCTCAGCTGGGCGGGGAAGGTCGCCTCGGCGCTGAGCCGGTAGTCGATGCACGCCAGCGCCAGGCCGGCCTCGGTGAACGTGGAGACGGCGAACGGGAAGCGCCGCCGTGACCCTCTCCGCCAGCCGCCCCCGTGCACGTAAACGACAAGGCCGGCCGGGCCCGCTGCCGCGGGACGGTGCACGTCCATCAGAAGGGGCCGATAGCCCTCCCACGCCGCGAACTCGATGTCGCTGTAGGACCGGGTACCCGGATGCCGTACCTGTGGTGCCGGAAGGGGCTGGGTGGCCGGATCCGGCTGGACCGCCTGCCGCAGCTGTGCGAGCAGCGCTGGACTGAGCATGGTCAGTTCCTCCCCGGCGGCGTGAGACTGGTGACGAACTTGGTGAAGACCATCGGCTCACGCGGAGGGTCCACCCTGGCTTCGGCCGCATGCTCAAGGTAGTTGAGACCGATGCCGAAGATCTGCCGCGGCCGCGGCACTGGCGGCAGCAGTTCGCTTGCCTGGTAGGGCCGGCCGTTGCCAAGGCAGCTTCCCGCGGCCCAGTCCGAGATTTCCTGCCACCGGGCGAAGACCGCCTGGGGGTCAGCGGGGAAACGGCCATCGCTCGCCTGTGCGATATCGAAGCAGAGGCCGCCCTCGACCAGGTGCGCGCGGTGACCAATATTAGCGACCTTCACTCGCCACGTCCCTTTCCCGTGAACCGGTGGCTCCCGCCTCCCGCCCGGCCGGCCCGACCGTCGTCTCGGCAGGCGACGGGATGTCCGCGCCCGCCACCCGGCTCGCACCGCGCAGTGTCACCACGGCGAGTAGGCCGGCGATCACGGCCGCCACGCCGCACACCGCGAAGCCGACGGAGTAGCCAGAACCGAGCGCTGCCATGGCGATGGGAGCGGCCTGGCCGGGGGGACTGTTCGGCGGCACCGAATTCACGGCAAGCGGACCGCCGGCCTGGGCGACCGCTCCGGCGGCGGCCTTGAGCCCGGGAGGCAGAGCGGAATCCTCCAGGCCCCTGCCGAACAGCGAAGACGCGCGGCTCAGCGCGACCGCGCCGACGATCGCCGGTCCCAGCGCGAGACCGAGGTCACGCAGCATGCTGATCGACCCGCTGGCCATGCCCGCCAGGTGCGCCGGCACGCTGTTCACCGCGACCGCGCTGATCGAGGCGATCAACAGCGCAGCGCCGACGCCCACGATGATCTGTGGCGCCAAGACCGCAACCACCGACCGGTTGGTGATACTCAGGGCCGCCATCCAGAACGCCCCGACGGCGATGAGAAGCGCACCGCCGCAAAGAACGACGCGCGGCCTGGCTCGCTCCAGTAAGCGCGCGGTGACCGGGGCTTGCACCACCATGACGCCGTTGGCTGCCAGGAACGGAACGGCCAGGAGGATCGGGCTGAGGTGCTGGATCACACCCAGGCGGAAGCTCGTTGCGTACGCGAAGCCGAGGAAGGAGAACATGCCGACTACCGCGACGACCGATACCGCCGCGAACTCGCGGTTACGGAAAAGCCCGAGCTGGAGCAACGGCGACCGCCCCCTGGACTCGGCGAACAGGAAGAGCACCAGGAACACGGCTGCCGTCACGAATGCGGTGACAACTCGAGGTGAGGACCAGCCGTCGCTCGGGCCCTGGATGACGCCGTAGAGCAACGCGGACAGCCCGATCACGATGGTGACCTGGCCGGCCCAGTCGAGCGAGCGTCCCTGCGGCGCGTTCGAGTCCTGGGCGAAGCGGGAGATGATCACGCCGATCACCGCGAGCGCCGCCACGGAGGAGAACGACAACCGCAGCGACCCGTAGGTCGCGGTGAGCCCGCCGAGAAGAGGAGCGAGGCCGCCGCCGATGGCCATGGCCGCGCCCCAAACCGCGATCCCGCGCGCGCGTTCTCGCAGGGTGCGCGTTCCGGCTGCCACCATGGCGAGCGTGCTGGGGAAGAGCGCGGCCGCGGCGATGCCCGACAGAAGCTGGCCGGCCAGCAGCAGGGCGGAATCGTGGGCGAGCGCCGAGATCAACTCGCCGGCCGCCAGCAGGGCGGCGCCGCCCGTCAGCAGGCGCTTGCGGCCGAACAGGTCGCCGAGCACGCCGAAGGTCAGCTCGAGCACCGTGATCGGAAGCAGCAGGACGACGGTAACCCAGGTGACCTGGGATCCCGTCAAGTGGAGGTTCTGCTGTAATGCTCCGCTGAGCGTGGCGGGCATGGCGATGGCGAGCTGGGCCAGGCACACGCCGACGCAAACCGCGATGAGCGTGGCTGTGCGCATCCCTCCGGCCGAAGCCGGGGCTGCGCTCCTATCAGGGACGGACATGCTTGACTCCAGTCGGGGGTGTGTGACTCCAGTCGGGGGTGTGCAGATTCGAAGGGGAAAGTCCTCTTGCTTCGCTTCGGACGCGGTCAGTCCGGGTAGTCGGCCGCGGGGCGCTGTCCCGTCATCTGAAGGTCGGGCAGGAACTCCGGCACGGTGCTGGACCGGGGATCGGACGCCGCCCTGAGGATGGGGAACACCTCGGCGCGCATTTCGGCTTCGTACGCGCCGATCGCCTCCAGCAGCGGCACCTGTCCGCGGGCCGCCTGGGTCAGGGCCCGGGCCAGGGACGCGGCATCCCGCAACGCGGTGTTGCCGCCGGTACCGTAGGCGGGCGGCATGGCGTGGATGGCGTCGCCGAGCAGGGTGACCCGCGAGGCCGGCCACGGCTCGGCCGGCTCCAGGTGGCGTACCGTCACCGGAACGATCGTCGCCGGATCGGCCCGCCCCACCAGCCCTGACCAGACCGGGTGCCAGTCGTCGACGACCGCCCGCATGAGGTTGTGCCGTGCATCCGCGGTCGCGCTCCAGAGCTCCGCGTCCCCGGGGAACACGTCGCTGCCGGGCGGGGTGAACAGGCCGGTCATGAGATAGGGACCGATCGGATCGATCTCGGCGCCGGGCGCGAGATCGGCGACCGCCTCGGCGATCGGACGCCGGGGCCGGTACGCGCCGCAGACCAGCAGGGTTCCCTTCGGGTCGGAGATCATGGCGAACCCGTCGAAGAGACCGGCAGGCAAGGTCGCCACCATCTCGTCGGTCAAGGGCGCGAGCGCATAGAGGCCGCGGAGCCCGGTGTCCACGACCGGCACGCCAGGCAGAAGCTGTCGGCGGATGACGGAGTGGATGCCGTCCGCGGCGACCAGGACATCCCCGGTCACGGACGAACCGTCGGCGAACAGCACTCGCACGCCGTCGCCATCGGCCGCGAACCCGGTAGCAGTGCGGCCGAGGTGCAGAACGTCCTTCAGGCCCACCATCATGATCTGCCGCAAAGTGCGCCGGTTGACCGCTGTGTGGGGGCGAACGGGGTCGTTGGGCGGATCCAGGTGGGGACGCGTGCCCACTTCGTTGCCCAGGTGGTCGAAGTGAACCATGAGCGCTCGCCGCGGGGTGACCGTCGAGGTCTGCGCGTACAGCTCATACAAGGGCTCGGGCAGGCACTGCTGCAGGGCCCGGCCGCCTTCGCTGTTCATGTGCAGGCGGTAGCCGGTGCGCACGACCTCCGGCGCGGTCTCGTAGACGGCGCAGCTGACGCCGCTCTTGCGCAGGCCCTGCGCCAGGCAGAGCCCTCCGATGCCGCCGCCGATGATCAGCACGTGCAATGACTTGGCCGCGCGACCTGCGGTTCCCTTCCCGGGTGCAGTGCTCACGTCCACCTCCTCTGAGTACGTGAGGTGGATCATATAGCCTTAGAAACCGAAGTCCATAGAGTTTGACGATCGATTGCGTACGCAGGGCGAGGAGGGGAGGGGCCTTCGATGCTGTACCCGACCGTCTCGCGCGACCGTGACGGCGCACCCGGTGGGGAGCTGAGGGTGGCCGTCACCGCGTGCCGCGACCACCTTGCCCGGAGATCGACCACCAGCGCTATCTGCGCCAAGAGTCACTCAGTTGACCTGGCTTCCGCAGTTGGCCGGGCCGGCGGGCACGCTGGAAGAGCTGCGCGGGTACGCGCGCGGCGTCCTCCCGGCGGTCCTCGCCGACGGCGGCCTGGCTCTCGAGCTGACGGCGTTGACCCACAGGCGCCCAGGTAGAACTCTATATACCTTCCCTCGCCGTGTTCGCTTCCCCGTCGTTGTTCACATTGGAGGCACCACATGACGATCCCTCGCTACGTGCTGGCCAGCATTGAATCTGGAGGCGGCCCCAAGACGGCGGTCGTCTACGACGACACCGTGTACGAACTTCCCGGCGGTCCCTCGATGCGGATGGTGCTGGACGACTGGCCAGGATGGATGGGACAGATCGAGTCCGCCATCGGGGCGGGCCGTCTGGGCCCGGGTGTTCCGGTGCGGGACGTGCAGTTCGCGGCCCCGCTTCCGGAGCCCCGCAACCTCTACATGTGCGGCGCCAACTATGCCGATCACGCCCGCGAGATGCGCGGGCTTCCCCGCGACGCCCCGATCGCGCGTCCGCTCCACGGCCCGTTCTTCTTCCTCAAGCCGACCTCAACCGTCGTGGGTCCAGACAGCGCCGTCGTGCTGCCGCACGGCATCGAGCGCCTGGACTGGGAAGTGGAACTCGCCGCGGTCATCGGCACCTCGGCGCGTAACCTGTCCGAGCAGCACGCCCTTGACTGTGTGGCCGGCTATACCGTGATCAATGACGTATCCGTACGCGACCGGTTCAAGCGCGAGCCAGCTCCCGAGCCGCCGATGGCGTTCGACTGGTTCACTCAGAAGGGTTGGGCCACTACCTGCCCGATGGGGCCATGGCTCGTGCCGTCGAAGTTCTGCGCCAACCCCGGCGACCTCAAGATGACACTGATGGTCAACGGCCTCGTCAAGCAGAACTCCACGACAGCCGAGATGATCTTCGACCTGAAGGCGCAGATCGCGTTTCTCAGCCGGATCGTCCAGCTTCTGCCGGGTGACGTCATCGCGACGGGAACCCCCGCCGGCGTCGGCGCCGGCGACAAGAACTCCCGCTATCTGCAGCCCGGGGACGAGATGGTGGCCGAGGTCGAGGGCATCGGAACCTTGCGCAACCGGATCGAACCTGAACAGTTGAACGCCGCCGCCTGAGTATGCTCGCGGACGCGTTCGTGTGCGGCGCGCTGCCCAAGCGCGCCGCAACGGACGTCCGCGCGAAAGCGCCGCCTGCGCTCACGCCGGCCTACTGCCCGACCTCCAGGACCACCCGGCCGAAGGTCTCTCTGCTCGCCGCGGCGACGTGCGCCGCGGCCGCCTCGGCGAGCGGGTAGCGGTGATGAACGGGGGCCGGCTCGACGCGCCGGTCGGAGGCGGCCTGCCACACTTCACCGGTGACGCGTAGCCAGCGACGCACGGTCGGGGCGGCCGGCCCAGCTCGGCGGCGATCTGCCGCCAGCCACGGCCTCGCGCCTTGGCGAGCAGGGCGGCACCGATGACCTCGGTGGCATCGGCGCGGCGCGGTAGCGGCGAGCCGGGCAGCAGGACCTGAGTGCTGCGGCAGCTCGTGCAGCGGCCCGGCGGGGCCGCACCGTGCGGGTGGAGCCGTCAAGTTGCCGGTCGGCCGGCTGGCCGCGTACGCCCACGGGCGCAGCACACCACTGCAGCGGGGACAGGCCAGCTCGCCGGCGGAGGCCGTTCCACCGAGTCGTCAAAGGACCAACCTGCGCCAAGCTTCCCGCCCGAACCACGAGGTCAGGAACCACATCCTCGCAGCTAGAGACGTTGAGAACGGCGGGATGAAGCGCAGGTCTGTCTCTTGCCGGGGGCACTCAGAACATCCCACCCGTCGAGCGGCTCTCGAATGCCGTCTCGGCTGACGGTCGAAGAGCGGGTCGCGCTACCCACCAGCTAGGGGCGTGACCATGCTCGGGTTCAGCCTGCGGGCGCTGGGCCGGGCCGCCGAGGCCGAACCGCTGCAGCAGCGGGCGCTGGCCATCGCCGAGACCGCCCTCGGCCCTGACCACCCCGACACAGCATCGGCGCTGGACAGCCTCGCGACCACCCTGTGGGCGCTGGGCCGGGCCGCCGAGGCCGAACCGTTGCAGCGGCGGGCGCTGGCCATCACCGAGACCGCCCTCGGCCCCGACCACCCCGACACAGCAACCGTGCTGGACAACCTCGCGGCCACCCTCCGGACGCTGGGCCGGACCGCCGACGCCGAACCGCTGCACCGGCAGGCGGCGGAAATCCGGAACCGGCACCAGCATTGACGTCAGGCACAGCAACGAAGTACCGCAGCCCACGCCCTCGAACCACCCGGCGTCGGACAGAATCGCGCCGACTGCCCTCGGACAAACCTTCATCTGACCGCAACGCCGACAGTTGACACGGAGGAGGTCAGTTTCGATCCAGCCACGCCCCGATGCCGGGAGAAATCCGGGAGACGATCTTGCACACGTCGCCGTCCGAAAGTCCCCCAGACCAACGCAGACCGACGCCCTGACCAGGCGATTTCCTCTCTGGCGCAGGTCCCGTGACCCCTCTGACCATTCCTCAGCGCGGTGCGGGTGTTCGGCTGGCTGCCGTACGCCACCCGCGGCGAGCCGGCGCTGATCGCCGAACTGCTGGTGCTGCGTCGCAAGGTCGCAGTGCTGCGGCGTCAGGTCGGTCGGCCGCGCCTGACCTGGCCCGAACGAGCGGTCCTGTCCGCGCTGGTCCGCACGCTGCCGCGAGAGCTGTGGAAGCACCGGATCATCGCTCCGGCACCCTGCTGGCCTGGCACCGACGCCCGGTCCGGCGGCACTGGACCTACCCGAACCGGCCGGGCCGACCACCCTCAGCGATGAACTGCGCAACCTGGTGCTGCGGTTGGCCCGGCAGAACCGCGTTGGGGCACCGGCGTATCCAGGGCGAGCTCGTGGGGCTCGGTCACCGGGTCGGTGCCGGCACCATCCGCCGCATCCTGCCAGGTCGCGCGTCGGTCCCGCCCCGCGTCAGATGGACACCAGTTGGCGGATGTTCCTGCGGACTCACGCATCCGGACTGGTGGCGACCGACTTCTTGGACGTCGACACCATCATGCTGCGCCGCCTATACGTCCTGTTCGTCATGGAGATCACCACCCGGCGGGTCCACATCTTGCGCGTCACCGCTCACCCAACCGCCGGGTGGACCACGCAGCAGGCCCGTAACCTATTGATGGACCTCGGCGACCGTGCGCAGCGGTTCCGGTTCCTGATCCGCGACCGGGACGCGAAGTTCACCGACACGTTCGCGCGGTATTCGCCGGCGAAGGCATCGACGTAGCGAAGACTGGGCATCGGCGTCACGGCCAGCCGGCGCCCGGGACGTCGACCTCGACGGCGAGCACCTGGCCGCCGCCCGGCGTCACCATGTCGGCCGCGGTGACGCTCTGCCACTCCGCGGCGGTGATGAACAGGGTCGCGCGGTCGGGTCCCCTCAGCACGCAGGCGAAGCGGCCCCGGTGGTCATCCACCAGGAGAAGTGGGTTCAGCGCCAGACCCGGGCGCAGCGCGGTGTCGCTGTAGGCGTCGGCGAGGTCCGGCGAGCCGTCGCGCAGCAGGGCGGTGAGGGCGTCGGCGAGCAGTGCCATGTCGGCGACGGCGAGGTTGAGTCCCTTGGCGCCGGTCGGCGGGACGACGTGGGCGGCGTCGCCGGCCAGGAACGGCCGCCCGTGCCGCATCGGCGCCTGCACGTAGGAGCGCATCGGCAGGACGCGCTTCTCGGTGATCGGCCCGCTGCCCAGCCGGCAGGCGTCGAGGCCGTCGCCGAGCCGGTCGGCGAGCGCCTGCCAGATCCGCTCGTCGGACCAGGCGGCGGGGTCCTCGTCCGGGCCGACCTGCAGGTAGAAGCGGGACACGGTGGCGGAGCGCATCGAGTGCAGCGCGAACCCGTCCGGGTGCCAGGCGTAGATAAGCTCGGCGGTGGACGGCGCCACGTCGGCGATGACGTCAGCGGCGACGCGGCGGTCGACGCCGCCCGCGTCGGTCAACGTGACCGCGGGCCGGTCGCCCGTGAGGTCGTGCAGGGCGACGTCGCTCACCCGGTAGTACGCCTGCCGGTCGATCGCCGTCAGGTCCTTGGTGAGCTCGGTCTGCACGTACACCTACACCGGACGCCCGACGTGGGCCATGAAGTCGATCCGGTGCCGTTCCCCCGGCCACTGCAGGTGGATGCCGTGGTGCTCGTCGCCCTCGGCGAGAAGCCGGCCGGCGAGCCCGGCCGGGCGCAGCACGTCGACCGTCGAGGACTCCAGCACCCCGGCCCGGATCCGCCCGGCGACGTGCTCGGGGGTCTGCCGTTCGATCAGCACCGAGTCGATGCCGGCGAGGTCCAGCAGGTGCGCCAGCAGCAGCCCGGCCGGCCCGGCGCCGACGATCGCGACCCGGGTCCTCACCTGACGGCTCATTTGACGGCGAGGGGGTTGACCGGGCTGCCGACGGCGCCGGTGACGGGCAGCGGGGCGGCGGTGAGCCAGCACTCGTGGACGCCGTCGCCCGCGCAATCGGCGGCGAGCGCGTCGAGATCCCACATCTCGCCGATGAACAGGCCGATGTGCGGGATGGCGACCTGGTGCAGCGGCTGGAACGCGTCGTCGAACTCGTTGGGGCGCACCTCGAAGCCCCACGTGTCGGTGGCGATCGAGGCGATCTCGGTGTCGTGCAGCCAGCCCGCGGTGGTGAACGACAGGCCGGGCGCGGCGCCGCCGGCATAGTCACCCCAGCCGTCGCGGCGGGCCCGCGTGTCGTTACGCCAGCAACGCTGTTGCGCTGGCACCGGCTACTGGTCGCCCGGCACTGGACCTACCCGCACGCACGACCTGGGCGGCCACCCGTCGACCGTCAGGTCCGGGAACTGGTCCTGCGCCTGGCCGCGGAGAATCCGGCCTGGGGCCGCCGCCGAGTGCAGGGTGAGTTGGCTCGTCTGGGCTACCAGATCGCGGCCAGCACCGTTTGGAAGATCCTGCACCAGGCTGGCGTGGACCCGGCACCCCGCCGAACCGGACCTCCCGGAAACAGTTCCTCACCACCCAGGCGAACACGATGCTGGCCTGTGACCTCTTCACGGTCCACACCGTGCTGTTCAAACGGATCTATAACCTGTGCTTTATCGCCCTCGCCACCCGCCAGGTCTACATCGTCGGTGCCACCGAACACCCGACCGGCGCCTGGGTAGCGCAGCAGGCGCGGAACCTACTCATGGACCTCAACAGCCGGACCGATGAGCTCCGATTCCTGCTGCGCGACCGGGACACCAAGTTCACCGCCGCGGGAATCGGTGTGCTGCGCACGCCGCCGCAAGCCCCACAAGCGAATGCCACCGCGGAGCGCTGGGTGGGCACCGTTCGTCGAGCGTGCACCGACCGGATCCTTATCGCCGGCGAACGGCACCTCACAAGCGTGCTGGCCGAGTACGCGGCGCACTATAACCGCCACCGGCCGCACCGGGCACTCGCTAGCGACCACCCAACCCGCGTCGCAGGTCGTCACCGCCGCGCACCTGTTCATCACCATGCTGCGACACGACCCAAAGCGATGCGCCGGCGTGACCTTCTGCAAGGTCATCCGCGAGCTGCAACGCATGCTCGCAACCTGGACCGGCGCATGCCCCACCTGCCACCAAACGGTGAAACCGTTACGGCGCAACAACCATCGACAAGCCCAACGAGGAACCCTTAGCTTCGAGTCCACTTCTGGTTGGTTCCGCCGTTGCAGCCCCAGATCTCGACCTCCGTGCCGTTGGCGGTGCCAGCACCGACCACGTCGAGGCACAGCCCGGACTGCACCCCGACCACCGTGCCGTCGGAGTTCAGCCGCCATTGCTGGTTGGCGCCGCCGTTGCAGTCCCAGATCGCGATCCTGGTACCCGCCGCCGTCGCGTACCCCGGTACGTCGAGGCACTTGTTGCCGTACACCTGCAGCGCCCCGTTGTTCAGCGTCCAGCTCTGGTTCGTCCCGCCGTTGCAGTCCCAGATCTGCACCAAGGTGGCGTTGGTCTGACTCGCGCCGGGCACTTCGAGGCACCGGTTCGACCCGACGCCGCGCAGCACCGCGCCGCCGCTGGGCGGAGTGGTCGTCGCCGTCGCCGTGGGCGTGGGCGCGCTGGCGCCCCAGCCGTACTGGAGCCGGTCGAGACCGGACTGGTTGGTCACGCTCAGCGAGAGGTTGGTGCCGCTGCCGTTGAGCGACGTGATCGCGCAGGAGGCGTCGAAGCAGGGCCCCGGGCCCGAGTATTGGTTGGCCTCCTTCACCCCGGTCCACAGCAGCGAGCCCATGCCGAGCGCGCGAACCGTGTCGGTGAGGGCGTAGAAGTAGGAGACGTTGTTGGTGCCGTCCCGGGCGCCGTTGTAGTTGACGCCGGTGTTCATCGGCACGCCGAACTCGCTCAGCACGGCCCGGTCGGCGTAGCTGCACAGCTTGCTCTTGAAGGCGTTGATCCAGTCCGCCTCGGTCGGGTGGCTTTCGCCGCCCAGCGTGTACAGGTGGATGGACAGCAGCGTGCCGTTGAGACGCGAGTCCGCACCGACGGTGCAGATGTCCTGGTCGGCGTACAGGCCCGGGATGACCATGCGGCCGCGCGGCACGTTCGGGTAGTGCGACAGCCAGTCCGCGGCCAGGTTGGTCAGCTCGCTGCCGCTGTACCCCCACGGCTCATTGATCATGTCGAAGTAGAAGTTGCTCTTGCCGCTGTACTTGGCGATGACCTTGTCCCACATGGCGTAGAAGGCGGTCGTGCCGCCGGCGATCCGGCCGCTGCCGTCCGGCGGGGTCCACGGGGCGATCCACACGTTCATGCCCAGCGCGCTCGCCGCGTCGAAGGCGGCGGTGTACTTCCCCCACCATCCCGACGAGGTGGTCTGCGGGTTGATGGGGAACCGGATGGTGTTGGCCCCCAGGCCCTGGAAGCCCCGCAACACCGCGGTGGACTTGGCGTATGTGGTGTCGTAGCTGTCCGATTTGGACAGTCCAACGGGGACGACCTCGTCCGTGGCGAAGTTGTCCCGCGGGTCGGCCCAGTTCACGCCGTGGAACTGGTTCGTGCTCGCGTGCGCCGCCGGCGCCGCGGCGAACTGAACCCCGAGAAATCCCGACAGGCTCAGCAGCGAGGCGGCGATCACGGTGATCGCCAGCCGGCCTCTGCGTTTGCTCATGTTCTCCTCCAAAAGGTTGTACGGGCGGCCATTTGCCGGTTGGCGGCCCCGATGCCACGAAGCATGTCCGGGCGGCCCGGTGCGGCCGACGGGCGCCCGCGCCGGCACCAGCCGTGCGAAGCGCCCGTCGGCCTCGCGCCTCGGCGGCGCGTTCAACCCTCGGTTCAGCTGTAGTCGACCGAGCAGCTGGCCGCCGTGGCCGCGCTCATGTCGACGCGACCACGGCGCCACCGCCCAGGGCGATCACCGCGGCGGCGATGATCCCCGTGCGGAGGCGCTGCCGGGCGGCCGGCGCCGCCTTACGACCGGGGTTCATGGTGCATTCCTTCAACGAGAGTCACCCTGTGAGCGCCAACTGTCGACGGAACGCTATGGTGCGCTCCGTGACTGTCACGGTTGGGGGATCGCTCACATAGACGCGCATGCCGAGCCTGTTCGCCCGCGTATCAGGATGTGGGGTACCGGGTTCAGGAACGGGTCCACTTCTGGTTGGTGCCGGCGTTGCAGGTCCACAGCTCGACGGGCGAGTTGTTGGCCGTGGCGGCCCCCGTCACATCGAGGCACAGCCCGGACTGCACGCCGGTGATCGTGCCGTCGGCGTTGAGCCGCCACTGCTGGTTCGAGCCGCCGTTACAGTCCCAGACCACGACCTTCGTTCCGGCGGTCGTGCCGGTGTTGTAGGCGTCCAGGCACTTGCCGAGGACCTGCAGCTGGTTGGCGCTGGTGTACGTCCACTGCTGGTTGGTGCCGCCGTTGCAGTCCCAGACGATCGCCTGCGTGCCGTTGGTGGTGTTGCTGCCCGGGTCGTCCAGGCAGCGGCCGGAGCCGGTGCCGCGCAGGATCGTGGTTGACGGCGGGGTGCTGCTGCCGCCGGCCACGCGGTACATGACGACGCCATGGCCGGGGACGCTGGCGCTGATGGCGCTGGTGGTGCTGCTGGTGGCGCCGGACCACAGGTCGGTCAGGGTGTAGCTGGACGCGCCGCTCTTGCCGATCGCCGACACGGTGGTGCTGATCGTGGCGGTGCCGGCGTTCTCGTTGAACAGCACCACGGACACGTCGCCGTTGGCCAGCGGCTTGGCCAGCACGTCCAGCCCGCCACCGGAGCTCACCACGTGGCCCTGCTTGCCGAGGGAGTCCTGGTCGACCGCGATGACGGCCTTGTTGCCCAGGATGGACAGGGTGGTGTCGCTGGCGTTGACGAGGTTGTTGCCGGCCAGCAGCGGCGCCGCCATCTCGGCCCAGAGGCTGAAGTGGGCCCGGTCCTCGGTGGCCGACATCCCGTTGCCGACCTCGAGCATGTCCGGGTCGTTCCAGGCGCCCGGCCCGGCGTACGCGTCCAGGCCCATGTTCGAGTGGAAGATCGACAGCATGCTGTTGAAGTTGGCCTGGATGTCGCCGGTGGTACGCCACAGGTTGCCGACGCTCGGCGCCCAGGTCCAGGGCGAGTTCACGCCCCACTCGCAGATGCTGTACACGATCGGCCGCCCGGTCGCGGCCAGCGCGTCCCGCATCGCCGAGTAGCGGCTGATGTACTGCTGGGTGGTGGAGCTGCCGTTGTTGTTGCAGTTGTCGTACTTGAGGTAGTCCACACCCCAGGACGCGAACGATTGCGCGTCCTGGGTTTCGTGGCCCAGGCTGCCCGGGAACCCGGCGCAGGTGGCGGTGCCGGCGTCCTCGTAGATGCCGAGCTTCAGGCCCTTGCTGTGCACGTACGCGGCGGTGCCGGAGATGCCGTCGGGGAACTTGGCGAAGTCGGGTTGGAGGTTGCCGTTGGCGTCGCGGCTGGACTGCATCCAGCAGTCGTCGATGTTCACGTACTGGTAACCGGCCGCGGCCAGCCCGGAGGAGACGATCTTCTCGGCGGTCTGCTTGACCAGCGTCTCCGAGACGTTGCAGCCGTAGGCGTTCCAGTCGTTCCACCCCATCGGCGGCGTCTTCGCCAGCCCATTGTCCAGCGCCTGCGCGGGCACGGCCGAACGGACATCGACAAACCAGAACGCGGCGCCGACGGCCACCAGCAGCAGCGCGGCCGTCGCGGCCACCCGGCCGGCCCGGCGTGGACCGGAACGGCTCAACGGATTCTCTACTCGCATGGGTTTTCCTTTCGATGGCGGTCGAGAGTGGACGGTTGTCGTTATCGTCTGGTCCATTGCTGGTTCGCTTGTCCGCCGCAGGACCAGAGAATGATCTTCGTGCCGTTGCTGGTGCCCGCGCCCGTGGCGTCCAGGCACAGGCCGGACTGGACTCCGGTGATGGTGCCGTTGGTGTTGACGTTCCACTGCTGGTTGGCTTGGCCGTTGCAGTCCCAGATGACGACCGAGGTGCCGTTGTTGGTGCCCTGACCGTAGGCGTCCAGGCATTTGCTGCCGTACACCATGAGTTGCTTGCTGGCCGTGTAGGACCACATCTGGTTGGAGCCGCCCCAGCAGTCCCACAGCTGCACGGCGGTGCCGTTGGTGGTGTTGACTCCGGTCACGTCGAGGCAACGACCGGACTGGGCGCCTACGATCTCGGTGCTCTGGCTGCTGCCCGGGGCGCCGATGCTGCCGGATACTGATTGCAGTGCGCTGTACCAGACCGCGGCCATCTTGTCGTATCCGCCGGCCGTCGGGTGGACACCGTCGACCAGGTCGGCGGTGCTCAGCGCGCTGTGCATGTCGACCAGGTGTACGTGTTTGCCGGCGTTCACCTTGTTCTGCACCATGCCGGGGATCGCCGCGTTGAAGGTGCGCGCGGCCGCGTCCTGCCCGCTGTTCGCGAGGGGGGTGATCTGGGCGACGAACACCTCGGCGCTCGGCACCGTCGCGGTGATGTGGTCGACCAGTGTGGACAGCCGGTCCGGTGCGGTGGAGACGTTGTAGTTCTGCAGGATGTCGTTGGTGCCGATGTGCAGCAGCACGGTGTGCGGCTGGTAGGTGTTCAGCCAGCCGACGACGTTCGCGTCGATCTGGTCGATCCGCCAGCCGGAGTGCCCTTCGTGATCGTGGTCGCCGAGACTCGCTGGCCCGTTGAACTGAGACCCGACGAAATCCATGGTGTACCCGCCGTTGACGGCGCGTTGCCACAGGTTGATCCGGTATCCGCCTGGCGTCGTCTCACCGTTGGTGATGGAGTCACCCAACGGCATGACGCGGACCCCGCCGTTGGACTCCGCGCCGGCGGGGCCGATCGGCGTCGTCACGATGGCCACCGCGACGCCCAGCGCCGCGATCGGGGCGAGCCATCTTACTTTGTTTCGCATCACGTACTCCTCGCATAGGGGAACGACCTTGCGATGGCAGACACCGGCGTCGCATCGGCGATGAGCGGTCGCCGGGGAAGTTGCGTCTCCGGGGGTCTGCCGTTGGGGTTAGCGTCGGGTCCAGCGTGGGCTGGTATTCAGCACGGCGTCCGCGACCGCGGCAGCGGTAACGGCGAGTGCGACAAGGGCAGCAGTCTGCGCTGTCCGCGCGGACGATGCCCTGAGGACGGGTACACCAAAACTCTCCCTGGGGTGTGAAGAGAGGTTGGCGCCTGGCGGTAGGCGGTACTCACAACCTTCAGTGGCCCGGGAAACCGGAAAGGTTGCTCGACCGCGCCGGAATTTTCAGCCGCCGTCATGACCACTCGAACAAAGAGTCGACCGGGCCAGCCGTTGACTTGCCGACTGGAACGAGCAAGCCGAACTCGTCCTCACCCGCCGTCTGAGCGAAGCGTCAGCGCCACATCACCATTGCCGTTGACAACACTGTTACGGCAGGTCAATGGCTGACCCGGTCGACTCTTGTTCGAGTGGTCATGACGGCGGCTGGTGAATTCGGCGCGGTTGAGCAGCCTTTCCGGCCGCATGCGTCGGTGGCCCCTGACAGCGTTCGAGGCTTTGAGAAGCCTCCGGCCACCTCGGCCCGGGTGCCGTTGGCGGTGGCCACCGCGTGGTGCGTGCCAGGCGCCGTGGTGCGCACGGTCCAGCAGCCCCACCAGCCCGACCACGCATCCTGGCAACGCCACGCCGGGTAGTACTCCGACGAGGGCGCGGGCTGGCTGTGCACACAGGCGTACCGCAGGTCGAACGGCGCGGCCTCCGCCTACGCGTCCTCCATCGACGCGGTGCTCCCACGCAAGAAAAGTTCTTCGTTCGAGGCAACCCTTTGCGGGCCTGGGACCACAGAGGAGTGGGACTCGGCCACTCCGGCGCTGGATCCGGCTTTCCTCTGGTGTACGGGATGTAAGGAGAACACCTCGCCATGAAGAACCCCACGAACGGGGGGCGCCGCGCGCGTCGCCTGCGTCGTCGGACCGTCATCGGTTTGCTGCTCGGCGTGCCCGCCGTCATCGTGCCGTACCTCCTGCTCACGAACGCGGATTCGCAGGCCACGACGATCGAGAGCGACGCCTTCTACCGGCTGGTCGCCGTACACAGCGGCAAGGTGTTGGACGTCAACGCCTTCTCCACCGCCGATGGCGCCCGCATCCAGCAGTGGACCGACCAGAACACCGCCAACCAGCAGTGGAAGCTGCGGGCGACCCCGGACGGTTACTACGAGTTGGTGAACCGCAACAGCGGCAAGGTGGTGGGCGTAGCCGGCGATTCGACCGCCGAGGCGGCCGCCACCGAGCAGCAGACCGACACCTCCTCCTCGTCCCAGCAGTGGCGGGTCGAAGGCGTGAACGGTTCCGACGCCGTCACCTTCAGCTCCCGCCGCACCGGCCAGGTCCTGGACGTGTACGGAGAGTCCACCGCCAACGGCGCGGCGGTCATCCAGTACCACGGCAAGGGCAGCAGCAACCAGCAGTGGAAGCTGGTGAAGGTGGCCGGGACCCAGACGGGCGGGGCCGGCGGCGCGACGCCCACGGCCGGGACCCCGACGGGCGGGTCCGGCGGCACGCAGATCCCGACCGGGGCCGGACCGTACGTGTGGCACAACGCCGAGGTGGTGGGCGGCGGTTACGTCACCGGGCTGGTGTTCAACCCGCGGGAGAACGGCCTGTTGTACGCGCGCACCGACATGGGTGGCGCCTACCGCTGGGACGCTGGGACCGAGCGGTGGACTCCGCTGACCGACTGGGCCGGCGAGAAGGACTGGAACCTGCTGGGCATCGACTCGCTGGCCACCGACCCCGCCGACCCGGCCCGGCTGTACATCGGGGCAGGCACGTACACCAACGACTGGGCGGGCAACGCCGCGATCCTGCGCTCCACCGACCGGGGCCACACCTTCCAGCGCACCAACCTGCCCTTCAAGCTGGGCGGCAACGAACCCGGCCGCGGGGCGGGCGAACGGCTCGTGATCGACCCCGCGAACCACGGCACCCTGCTGCTGGGCACCCGCAAGAACGGCCTGTGGCGCAGCACCGACTACGGCGTCACCTGGAGTCAGGTCTCCTCGTTCCCCGTCAAGGACGGCGCGAGCAGCGGCGCGGGCATCTCCTTCGTGACGTACGGCCCGGGGGGCAGCAACACGGTCTACGTCGGCGTCAACGACAAGTACGCCTCCCTGTACCGCTCCACCGACGGCGGCAACAGCTGGCAGGCCGTCTCCGGGCAGCCCACCGGCCAGATGCCGCAGCACGGTGTGGTCTCCGGTGACGGTTCGCTGTACCTGACGTACAGCAACGACATCGGCCCCAACGACGCGACGGCGGGCTCGGTGTGGAAGTACACGCCGTCCGGCGGGGCGTGGAAGAACATCTCCCCGTCCCAGGGCAGCTACGGGTTCTCCGGCCTGGCCGTCGACCCGCAGAAGCCGTCCACGGTGATGGTCACCACCCTCGACCGCTGGTGGCCCGAGGACGAGCTCTACCGGACCACCGACGGCGGTACGACCTGGAAGACGCTGGCCGACAAGTCGGTGCGAGACGCCTCCGCCGCTCCTTACGTCGGTACCGGCATCGGGCACTGGATGACCGCGCTGGCCATCGATCCCTTCAACTCCGGGCACGTGCTGTACGGCACCGGCAATGGCATCTGGCGCAGCAAGGACGCCAACGCCTCCGACAGCGGCGGCACCAGCCACTGGACCTCCGGGGCCCGCGGGCTGGAGGAGACCTCGCTGGCGGACGCGATCGCCCCTCCCGGCGGCGCCACCGTCATAACCTCCATGGGCGACCAGGGCGGCTTCCGCCACGGCTCCCTGACCGAGGTGCCCGCCGGACGGCTGAAGAACCCGCTGATGAGCAGCAGCACCGACATCGATTTCGCCCAGTCGGCCCCCGCGGTGATGGTCCGCGTCGGCACGGGCGGCGCACAGGACGGCGCCTACTCCACCGACGGCGGCAGCAGCTGGAACGGCTTCACGGCAGAGCCGGTGAGCAGCGCGAACAGCGGCCATGTCGCGCTCGCGGCGGACGGCTCCACCATCGTCTGGACCGAGGCCGGCCAAGCCCCGTACCGCTCGACCGACAAGGGGGCGAGCTGGTCGAAGGTCAGCGGCCTGGGCACCGACGCCGTGGTCGTCGCCGATCGCTCCGCCGCCAGGACCTTCTACTCGCTGGCCGGCGGCGCGCTCTACGCCAGCACCGACGGCGGCGCGACCTTCACCGCCCGCGCCACCAACCTGCCGGGCGGCCGACTCGTGGCCGTGCCCGGTGTGGCCGGAGACCTGTGGATCGCCGGCGGCGGCCGGGGGCTGCTGCACTCAACGGACGGCGGCCGCGGCTTCACCACGCTCACGACGGTGCAGTCCGCCTCGGCCCTCGGCTTCGGCAAGGCCGCGCCGGGCGCCTCCTACCAGGCCCTGTACCTGATCGGCACGGTCAAGGACGTCACCGGCGTCTTCCGCTCCACCGACGGCGGCGCCACCTGGGTCCGCGTCAACGACGACGCCCACCAGTGGGGCAGCACCGGCGGCCCCGCCGTCATCACCGGCGACCCCGACACCTACGGCCGCGTCTACATCGGCACCAACGGACGCGGTCTGCAGTACGGCGACCCGTCCTGACCCAACGCCCGAGCGGGGCCGCAGGCACGACGGCCCGCGGCCCGGCTCGGGCGATCACGGCGCAGTCGCCGCCAGCACCATGTGACAACCCCCGGTTGACATTGACAACCTGGGGTTGTCGCACCGCTCTGGTGGCCGAGAACTTCGAATCTGCGGCGCATATCGAGCTCCTGAACCATCTGAAAGAGGTCAGGGCCGAAGCAGTCGAGCACGCCCGCATCGCGCAGCGCCTCGTCCGCGAGCGCCGGCGCGTCATAGACCAGCTGGCGTGAACCTTCGTTGTCGTCGAACCCGGGCAGCGGTCCCATAGAGGAGCAGCCCGCCGTACAAAGCAGGTACGAGGGCGCCCGTTGCGTTGTGGGATCGGCGGACGTGTTGAACCCGTGTCGGATCTGCGGTCAGATCGCTCGGGCGAGTTCGGTGAACGCGGCTGCGACCCGCCGAGCGGGCGGGGCGTCGACGGCGAGTTCGGAGTGGCCGCGGCGAAGGTTCTGCATGCATGAAGACATGTCCGGCGATGATGACCTGTGCTGTGTTGTCCGTTCGTAGCCCGCGCATCGGTCTGAGCCGGTGCGTACCAGCGGACCGCGACCACGATCGCTTCAGGCGGAAATCGGAACCTGGCGAATGCCGGCTTCGGCGGCATCATCGGGCGTTGGCAGGCAGCGAGCATCATCGCTCAAGCCTGCGTCGGTCTTGCCCACAGTGAGCGCAACAGAGCCCCCCGAAATCCTCGGCGAACTTTTGCCGACCGCCGGCGCCGGAGCAAATCTCCGCGACGCGAGCAACCTTTCCGACCGGCCGGACCACTCACTGTCGTCCCGGTCAGATGCAGCGGCTGAAAGAGAGCACGGACATGCCCCTCGTACCCCCATGTCAACAGCGGCACGGCGCGCCGGCGCCGGCGGTCGGTGCCGGTCGGTTCGGCCAGCCGTCGCGAGGAGGCAAACAGTGACGCTCCGTGGCCATCGGTTCCTCTCACGCCGGGGCGCCCTGGTGGCGGCCGCCATCGTGGCCGCCACGGCCGGCTCCGTCGTCCTGGTCAACGCGATGCGGGCCTCGGCGAACACCCTCGATCTCGCGTCGTGGTACGTGCTGGTCAACCGCAACAGCGGCAAGGCGCTGGACGACCGCAGCTTCGCCACCAACGACGGCGCGGCCGTGATCCAGTGGGCGCGGCACGGCCAGGCCAACCAGCAGTGGCGGTTCATCGACGCCGGCGACGGGTACTACCGGCTGCAGAACCGCAACTCCGGCAAGATCCTGGACGACTTCAACTGGTCGAAGACCGCCAGCACCGACATCGTGCAGTGGAGCGACCTGAACGGCAGCAACCAGCAGTTCAAGGTGGCGGAGTCGTCGGACGGCTACGTGCGCCTGGTCAACCGCTTCAGCGGCATGGTCGTCGAGGTCAATGGCGCCTCCAAGGACGACGGGGCCGAGGTCGTGCAGTATCGCGACTGGGGCGGCGCCAACCAGCAGTGGCAGCTCGTCCCCGCCGGGCGCATCGGCACGCCGGCCACGGGCAGCGCGGGCGGCGCCACGGACCAGCCCTCCAGCAGCGCGCGCCCGTCGTCGACGCCGTCTGCCGCGCCGACGTCTCCGGCGGCCGGTGGCGGCGGCTCGGCGGTGCGGTTCATGGGTAGTAGCACGGTCCTGGTTGGTGGATCGATGGAGGATGCGTCGGCGAAGGCAGCGCCGTTTGATGTGCGGTACGCCTACGTGCACAGTCAGCCGGCGCCGTCGTCGTCGTATTACACGGCGTCGCGGTGTCAGGACGGGTGGTCGGGTTGGTGGGGCTGCTGGACCGGCAGTACCACGGCGCCGGGCACGTATGTGACGTATCGTGATGCGCAGGCGGCGCAGGAGACGTACAAGGGCAGTCCGCGGCCGCAGAAGTTCTTCTGGACGTGGTATTCGCTGCGGGATCTCGGGGACGCGGCCGGGCAGGGTGACGGGCCGGGTGAGGTGGTGGCGATCAACCGGGCGGATCTGCTGACCCGGTATCTCAACGACTACCGGTTCTTGCTGCAGAAGATCGGGACGTCGCACGACATGGTCGATCTCGAGCCGGACTTCTGGGGGTTTGCCCGGTCGCTGGGCAATCTGCACCAGGTGCCGGCGCAGGTGACCGCGGCCAACCCGACGGACTGTGGCGGGCAGGAGAACAGCGCGGCCGGGCTGGCCCGCTGTCTGATGGCGATGACCCGCAAGTACGCGCCGAACACCGGGGTGGGGTTGCACCTGTCGTGTTTCGACTGGCAGAGCAACCTGCAGAAGTGCATCAACGACTACGCCGATCTCGGGGCGAAGAACGCCGACTTCCTGGTCACCGACGTGTCCGATCGGGACGCCGGCTGGTACGCCCAGCCCGCGCACGGCGGCAGCGACCACTTCTGGACCGACCAGAAAGCCGCCGAAGCGCTGCACTTCTACAAGACGATGGCCGAGTCCGCGGGCAAACCCGTCGTGCTGTGGCAGATCCCGGTTGGGAACATGGCCCAGAACAACACCCCCGGCCACTTCAAAGACGACAAGGTCGACTGGTTCTTCGGCCACATGGACCAGGTCGCCCAGGCCCACGTCGCCGGCCTGCTCTTCGGCGCCGGCTGGAGCGAACAGACCACCCCCGAGACCGACGGCAACAACCTCATCAACAAGACCATCGCCTACCACAACGCCGGCGGCACCCCCCTCCGGTAGGCCCAGGTGCGCAGCCACACAAGCAGGGGCGCAGCCGTTCACGGACGGCGCCCCTGCCCGGGCCTGCGCGCGGCCGGTCGGCTGGCCAGGCGGCACCTTGACGCCCGTAGCACGCACTGTTACTTTCCGGCGTCGGGGTGGCCGGAGACCACGCGCGGCGACGACTTGACCATCGCCGCGAAGACAGGTGGTTCCGCAACTGGCTCGCACATGGAGGCTAACGGATGACCGAGGCGGCCATGGCGGTGGCGGCCGGACGCGAGCAGGCTTTCCACGCCTTCTTCGAGGCACATTCCGCAGAGCTGTCGCGCCTGGCGTTCCTGGTGACCGGCGAGCCGGAGGTGGCCGACGACCTGGCCGCGGACGCGCTGCTGGAGGTATGGCGGTACTGGGACCGGGTCACCGCGGCGGACAACCCGGCCGGGTACGCGCGCGGCGTCCTGCTCAACCTGGTCCGCAACCGGATCCGGCGGCTGCAGCGGGAGCGGCGGGGGCTGGTCGGCCTCGTCCCGCTGTGGTCGGATCGCACGTACGCCCGGGACATCGACGTGCCGGCCGTCGTCGACGTCCGCGGGGCGCTGCGCCGCCTGCCCTACCGGCGCCGGGCGTGCGTGGTCCTGCGGTACGCCTTCGACCTCTCGGAGCAGGAGACGGCCCGCGCCCTCGGCGTCACGGTCGGCACGGTGAAGAGCCAGACGTCACGCGGAGTGACACAGTTGACGGAGTTGCTGGGCATGACGCGACCGGGTCAGCGACCCGGCGCGTCGGCGCCAGCGGTCGACCGCACGGATTCGTGGATGTCCGCGGCGCAGGTCGCGGGCCGGTCGGCCCGGTCAGGAAGGGAGGAGTGATGTCGTCGGATCGGATCCGTGCCGCGCTTCGCGCCGAGGCAGCCGCTCACCAGCCGGACCGGGCGGCCATGCTGGCCCGGGTCGAACGCGGACAGGCCGCCCTCGATCTCGGGCGGACGCCCCGCGCCGGCCGCCGGCGCGCGACGGTCCGGATGGCCGGGGTCGGGGTGACGGTGGCCGCCGTGCTCGGGCTCAGCGTGGCCGTCACGTGGGCCGCCGTGGGCACGGACGTACTGCAAAGGCCCCCGCACGGGCCGATGATGGCCCCCGCACCGGGTAGCGACAGCCCCGCGCCGGCGCAGCGGCCCGACGCCGCCAGGGGCGCACCGTCGGCGACCCACGCGCCCCGGTCGCCGGCCGCCTCGTCGAGCGCCAGGGGCGCGCAGCCGGACATTCTTCGCACCAGCGGCACCACCGACCCGCACAGCATCGACAACTGGGCGCAGGGCAACGTGACGGTGGTGACCGGCCAGACCGCGACGGCGCTCGAGGTGACCGTCCGGATCGCCGCCACCCCCAACCTGGCGAACACCGGCGCGTGGAGCACCGTGTTGGCCGAGTTCCTGGTGACGGACGTCGAACGGCAGCCGGACGCGCTGGTCTACCGCTTCACGCTGAAGCCGGGCGTCACGATCGCGCCGTCGACGTACGTCTTCGCGGTGCAGTACAACCACGCGGTCGGCCGGGACACGAGCCGGGACACGTACCACGTGGTGGCCACCGTCGACGGCAACCGGGTCGAGTCGAGCGGGGGCTTCTGAAGTCCCGCCAGACCTTGAGGGGCCACCGGCGCGTGCGCCGGTGGCCCCTCTCAATGGGTAGGGTCTTACGCCTTGCGGGTGCGGCGGCGGTGCCGCAGCACCAACCCGGCGGCCGCGCCGGCGGCCAGGAGCACGGCGGCGCCGACCAGCCAGATGAGCCGGGTGCCACCGCCCACGGATCCGACCGGCACGGCCGCTACCTGGACGTTGTCCGCCGGCGCCGGCGGAAGCGCCGACGTCGATGCCCAGGGCGCCCCCGCCCCGGACGGCGCCGCCGCGGGGCTCGCCGCCGTGGGCGACGCCACGGCGGTCGGGGACCCGGAGGCCGACCGTTTGGGAGTCGGCGACCCGGCCGGGGTCGTGGGCGCGGCCGTCGTCGGCCGCGGGGCGCCCGGGGGCGCGGCGGAGCCGCCCACCACGATGTCGGAGCTCCCGCTGCTGTGGTACCCCTCGGTCGCGATGATCATGTAGTTGAAGGCGCCCAGGTTCATTCCGTAGCGGGCCCACGCGTCGAAGTGGTTACCGGTCGTGATCGTGCCGCCCGTCCGCCGGGACTGTCGGACGCTCCAGTACTGGTTGAACGTCGTGTTGCCCGCGATGGACGGGGCGTTGTACCGCGTCGTCTCGTAGATGTCGTACGTGCCGCCGTCGCTGGTAACCGTGCCCTTGAACGTCCCCGTGGGCCGGTACGTCCCCCAGTTGTCGACGATGTAGTACTCCACGAGCGGGCCGGTCGTCCACCCGTACAGGGACAGGTACGCATTGCCCGACGGATTGAAACTGCCCGAATAGCTCACGCTCATGCGCCCGCCGGTGGCCCAGCCCTTGCCGGCGACAAAGTTTCCGGCATTGCTCCAGGAAGTACGGTAGCCACCACCGGAGCCGAGGGTCATTGACGCCGCCCCATCCCCTTCGGTCCAGAACGAATAGTGGTAGCCGTTGCTGGAGCCGGTCTGGTTCGTGGTGATGGTCGTGTCGGCATGAGCCGTACCGGGCAGGATCGCCGCGGCCACCGCCACGGCGAAGGCACCGCCGACGAGCGCCGAGGCACGACCGCCACGGCGCCGCTTCGGTCGGGCGGGAGCATCGTTCATCTGCGTGCTTTCTCTTGAGTCGGGGTTGGGGCACCTGCCGCGGTGGCCGGGGCTACCAGGCCAGCGCTAGCGTGCCGATGTACGCGCCGAGCCGGTCGGCGATGAGCCGATCGTCGTGGGTGGAGAAGTGGTAGTCACAGCCGCTGGAGTCCAGGCCGCTGCCGTCGAGGGCCCAGTAGCGGACGCGGCCGTCGCCGGCCGCGTTACGCTGCTGCACCACCTGCTGGACGTAGTTGGCGAACGAGCCGGCGCCGACGGCCACGATCGTCGTCTTGGCACCGTAGCGGTTGCGCAGCTTCTGCAGGAATCCGGTGTAGGCGTCCCGGTAGGCGGTGACCAAGGTGTCGGCCGTCCATGGCTCGCCGGCGTGGACGGCGGTGGAGAAGTCGTTGGTGCCGAGGTAGACCACCACGAGCTGGGGCCGCCAGGAACCGAGGCTCCATACGTCGCCGGCCACGCTCAGCAGCGCGCGGTCGTAGGAGCCGCGGTAGTCGGTGCCGGGGTCGCCGCCGTTGTAGTTGCGGACCAAGCCCTTGCCGGAGATGGCGTTGATCTGGTAGTCGGCGGCGAGCCGGCGGGCGGCGAGCGCGCCGTAGCTGAGGTCGGTGTCGGTGCTGCGGGCGACCTGGTCGCCGGGGCAGCTGCGGCTGGTGGAGGTGTTGCCGTAACCGACGGTCAGGGAGTCGCCGATGAACTCGATCTGGCGGCTGCGGGCGGGTGGGGCGGCGAGGATGGCGCCGCCCGGTGCGGCGACGAACCCGCCGAACTCGCTGATGCTCCAGGGGCTGTCGTTGCGCTTGACGACGCGCACGGTGTGCTGGGCGTTGTTCAGCCCGTTGACCCAGCGGGTGGTCTTGCCGGGCGTGACGAGGGTGGCGACGCCGGCGCCGTCGATCTGCACGTCGTAGTCGGCGCCGGAGTCGTTGAGCACGATCCCGACCCCGGTGCCCCGGAACCGCCCCTCGAAATAGACGCCGGGCCAGCTGTACCGCATGGTGTTGCCACTGACCTCGACCCGCCCCGCGGTGTGCACCTGCGACAGCAGCCCGCCGGTCGCGGCCGGCTCGATCGTCGGACTGCCCGACGGCGCCGCCTTCGACGCGGACGGGCTGGCGCTCGCGGCACCGGACTGCGCCGGCCACAGGGCCCCCGCGCCGGCCGGGTCCGAGCCGGCCACCCCGCTCGGGGCCGGGTCGGCGCCCGGGCGGGAGTGCGCGCCGGCGCAGCCGGCAACGGCCACGAGCGCGCCCGCCGACACGACGGCCATGAACGCGCCCCACCACGGGCGTCGGGGGTGCGAGGGGAGCATGTCCAGGTTCTCCTTCAGCCGTTCCCGGTCGACTCGACCACCTTGAGTGGTTCGTGGGGACGGAAAGGTTGCTCGGCCACGGCAGAAACCTCGTAAGCCGCTGCTCTCGGTGGTCCGTTTGCGACCCATTGCGCAGCATTCGACCGAAACCTCACGCTCGGCGCCGATGGGCGCGCATCCCGGCGTCGCGGCGATATGCTCGCGCGGTTCGCCCATCGACCGTGCGCATCACATCCCTGGGAGTACCGGTGGCCGTTGACTCGGGACCGCGGCTGGTCGCGCTGCTCGGTGTGTCCATGATGGACAGCGCGATCGACGAGCTACTCGGCGAGCTCGGCAGGGCGCGGCCCGAGTACATCACCGACCGGAACTGCTACGCGAGCGAGCGGGAGCGGGGGCTGGGACATCCTGTTCAAGCCGGCCCGCGCGCTGTTGGGCTGGGAGCGGTTCGGCGTGGCCGGCGACGCGCCCGTGACGTCGGCGTGAGTCATCCACGCCGAGGGTTTCGAGGGGTACCGGCAGTACCGCGGCGAACTGCCACACGCACTCACCTTCGACCTCACCGTCGAGCAGACCCGGGCCCTGCTCGACCCGCTGGCGCACCGAAGGCCGGATGCTTCGCGCGCTGGGACTTCGAGCGGCACTACTGCACCGTCGACTTCACGCCGGAGGGGCGGATCAAGCTCGTTACGGTCGGGCTGCTCCCGGGGCCCCCGATCCAGCGCCGGCCGCTGACGCAGGAGCAGCGGGCCGCCCAGCCGGACCTGCTGAGGGCGCCGTCGTACGACGCCGTCCCCGAGGAGCTCGCCGAGTTCCGTGACGTCTTCTTGTCCAGCTTCTCCAGCTTGGGCAGCCGCAGGACCTGCAGAGGTCGAAGCAGTTGATTCCCATGTACCGCAGGTTCGGCAGGTGCACCGCGCGCAGCGCGTGGGTGTCGTCGAGCGCGTGGCGGCCGATCGACTCCAGGGCCGGCGCGGCGAAGTGCTCCAGCCGCGAGGTGTCGTCGAACGCGTAGTCCTCGACGGTCACCGCCCGCGACAGGTTCACCTTCACCAGGTACTCGTTGCGCCGGAACGCGTCGCGGCCGATCGAGGTGACGTTCGGCAGGTAGACGACGGCGAGCCGGGCGTAGGGCGCGTGCCCGAACGCCATCGCGCCGACCGCGCGGGGACCGAGCCCAGGCTGACACTGGCGAAGTTGTGGTTGCTGAACGTGCCGGGCTTGACCTCTTCGAGGTCGTCGAGGACGAGGTGTCGCACCCAGTTGTCCCGCCAGCCGTTGAACCACAGGTACTGGTAGGTGCCACCCCGCGCGGTCTGCCCCGCGCAGGCGAGTCCCGAGGTGGGCGTGCACTCCTGGCCGCCCTGCAGCGAGTGCAGGTTATAGACGTACAGGGTGTCCAGGTTGGTCAGCCCGAGCCCGCCGCCCACCGGCTTGTGCAGCTTCTGCAGCGTCGCGAGGTCCGCGTCGTTCAGGGCGGTGCCGCCGGCCAGATACACCGCAAGCCCGCTGGCCCGGGACAGGGCGTCCCGCACCTTGGCCAGCACCTCGCGCAACGGCACACTGTACCCGCGGTCGAGACGTCGTACTGAGCCGTGACCGTCCCGGTCGGCAGCGCGTGGTCACCCGGCTTCGTCGTGCGCGACTGGTAGCCGCCCGCGCGCGTCAGGTCGGGATCGCTGGTGAAGGCAGGGTCGATACCCGGGTCCACGTCCGGACCCGCCCGGACGGCTCGTCGACGCGGACGCGGCCACCGCGGCCGAGGCGGCGGTGGACGGGGTCGCCGGGGCCGCGCCGCCGGGGACCGGTTCCCCGGCGAAACGGCCCCCGCCAGCGCGCCGATCGGTCGCGGCCGGCCCGGGGGCGTCGGCCATGCGCAGCGTCGCGAAGATCAGCGCCGCGCCGGCGCCGACGACCAGCGCAGCCGCGGCCGGCGTCCGCAGGCGACGCCGGACGTCGCGCATCGTCGGTTCGCTCACCGCGGGCACACCTCCGCTCCTGTCGAGGCGCGCCGGCGGCCGGGGTACCGAGGGTGGTGATCCGTGCATACCCGGAAGACCGCGAGGCCGTCCCCGGCATAACAGAAAGCAAGCGATGGCGGTGATTGTGTCCGGAATTCGCCATGCGGGATAACGAAGATTTCGGCCAACGAATCGAGCTGTGTATCTGATTCGCCGTGACGTTCGGTAATGCCAAGATCACCGATGGCGCAGAGCCGCGCAGTGACATGCACGCCGCCGTCCACTGATCGGAGCACTCATGACGTACACCCGAACCCGCCGCCCACGGCTTGGCCGACGGCACGCCATCCTCGGCGCCGGATCGGCGTTCCTCCTGCTGGCCGCGGGTGAGGCCGCGGCCGCGCCGGCCTTCGCGAGCGTGTGCGGCACCCCCATCCATCAGGTGTCCGCGGCGCCGACCGGCGCGCCGGGCAACGGCGCCAGCTCCATGCCGGCGGTGTCCGCCGACGGCCGGCTGGTGGTCTTCGAATCGAGCGCCACGAACCTGACGCCGGGCATCGCATCGCCGCCGCCCGATGAGGTCGCGCCGCCGCAGATCTACCTCCGCGACGTCATCGCCGGCACCACGAAGCTCATCTCCGCCTCGCCCGGCAGCGCGCCGGGCGACTATGGCAGCACCGCGCCCTCCATCACGCCCGACGGCCGCTACGTCGCGTACACCTCGTCCGCGACCAACCTGGTCGCCGGCGACACCAACAACTCCGCCGACGTGTTCCTGTACGACGTCGGGACCGGCGTGACCAGCCGGGTATCGGTCGCCGGCGATGGCAGCCAGGCCGACAACGGCGTGCTGCCGGGCTGGCACACCGCGGCGGACATCTCCGACGACGGCCGGACGGTCGCGTTCTCGTCCAACTCCACCAACCTGGTTCCGGGCGTCGGCAGCATCTCGAGCTCCATGGTGTACGTGCATGACCTCCGCCGGCACACGACCACGCTGGTGTCGGCGAACTCCGCGGGCGATCCGGCCGACAACTTCAGCCAGGGCGCGGCGATCTCCGGCGACGGGCGGCTCGTCGCCTTCGCCTCGCGGGCGGACAACCTGGTCCCCGGCGATACGAACAACGACTTCGACGTCTTCGTCCGGGACCTGAGGACCGGCGCCGTTACGCGGGTCTCGGTCAGCACCAGCGGAGCGCAGGGGACGGGAAGCTCGAGCACCGACCCGGTCTTCTCCCGCGACGGCTCGACGGTCGCGTTCATGTCCGGCGCCAACGGGCTGACCGCCGACGGAGCCGCCAACCCCACCGGCGACATCTTCGTGCACAACCTGCGCACCGGCACGACGGTCAAGGCCTCGATCGGGCTGGACGGCGTGTCCGGCAACGGCTGGAGCGGCAGCCACTTCGCCTCGCTGTCGCAGAACGGGCGGTACGTCTCGTTCCAGTCGCTATCCACGAACCTCGTGTCGGAACCACTCAACGGCGCGTACCACGTCTTCGTGCGTGACCTGCTCCTCGGCACCACGCGGGTGGTCACCACCACCGCGGCCGGCACCGGCGGCGGCGGGTACGCCGGCGCGCTGTCCCCGTCCGGAAAGTACGTCACGTTCTACTCATGGGCGACCGATCTGGTCCCGGCGTGGACCGACGGCAGCTCCTCCCAGATCTATCTCCGCCGGGTCTGACCCGACCGCGCAACCGAACGATCGACAAGGCCGCCCGGCCCATACAGCCGGGCGGCCTTGCCGCACCTCCATCCGACTCAGAGTGCGGTGAAGGTCCACTGCAGGTTGGGGCTGCTGCCCGCGCCCCACTGCTTGGTGATCGAGCCCTGGGCGACGTTGCCGCCGCCGTCCAGGACCAGGCCGGTGGTTCGGTTGGCGATGCTGTACCGGCCGTTGCCGTGGTCGGTGATCCGCCACTGCTGGTTGGTGCTGCCGCTCCACGGGGCCTGCTGCGCGGCGGCGCCGTTGGCGGTGGCGCCCCACCCGTCGGCGACCATCCCGTTGGCGCGGTTGACCAGCTTGTAGTAGCCGGTGCCCAGCTCGACGGCCTGCCACTGCAGGTTGGTGCTGCCGTTCCACGTCCACTGCTTGAGGTTGGAGCCGCTGGCGACGTTGCCGCCGCTGTCGAGCACCAGCCCGTCGGTGACGTTCGTGATCCTGAAGTACGTCGCCGGGTTGAACTGCACCTTCAACGACACGATCGCGTCGTTGTTGCCGGTGACCCGCAGGTCTGCATTGTCGGCGGTGAACGTCCACGCGGTACCGGTGAAGTTGTCGCCGGAGTAGCCGATGATCTGGCAGCCGGGCGCGAGCTTCAGCGAGGTGATGCTGAGGGACGCCATCCCCATGATGCGCAGCTGACTGGCGGTGTAGCTGCCGTTGGCGAGCACCGCGGTGCTGCCGGAGTAGTTGACGTCCTGGTACACGACAGCCCCGGCGGCGGGCTGCAGGGTGGGGATCGGGCCGGAGAAGGTCAGCTTCAGCACGTACGCGAGGGCGGAGAACGGCGCCGACGAGGACGGCAGGGTCACGTGCAGCCCGGCGGCGTCCTGGGTCGGCGCGGCCAGGTTGAGGTAGCTGCCGGCGGTCGCATTGAGCAGCTGCACCGAGGTCAGCGAGGCGAGGTTGATCCGGCGCGAGCCGAGCGTGGTGATGTTCAGGGTGCTGCCGGGCCAGTCGAGCACTGTGGCGTACAGCACGGTGTTGGCCTTGTTGCGGGTGAACCGGATGTCCTGCGCGGTGCCGGCCTGGGGGTTGGTGAACGAGCCGCCGCCCATCTGGGTCGGGCCCTCGCCGAAGGCGGTCCAGGCACGGGTCGAGTAGATCGACTCGCCGAAGCGGTGGAGGTAGTCGCCGATGCCGCGCAGCACGTCCTGCTGCGCCTGAGGGATAGTGCCGTCGGCCATCGGCGCGATGTTGAGCAGCATGTTGCCGTTCTTGCTGACCCGGTCGATCAGCGAATGCAGCATCTGCTGCGTGCTGTAGTAGCCGATGCCGACCGTATAGCACCAGCTGGAGCTGGAGATGCTGTCGTCGGTCAGCCAGTACGGTGCGGTGAGGTTGCCGGGGCCCTCGCGCTCGTAGTCGAACACCTCGCCGTAGGCGTCGTAGCCGTCCTTGTAGGTGGCGACGACCTCCTTGCCCCAGGCGTTGGCCTGGTTGTAGTAGTAGGACAGGAAATTCAGCCGCTGCGTCTCGTTGACCTTGTTGAGGTCGAAGTCCTCCCAGAGGATGTCCGGCTGCGCTTTGTCGATGACCTCCTTGAGTTTGTCGTACCACAGCTGGTTCTCCGCCGTCGCACCCAGTTGTCCGTACAGCTTCTGCAGGCTGGGGTCGGACTGCGCGGGCACGTGGTCGTAGTAGCCGTTGAAGTTGAACGCGTGGTGCATGGCCACCAGCAGCTTCAGGTTCTTGGCACGGATCGCCGTGGTGAACAGCTGCAGCAGGTCCAGGCCCGGGCCCTTGGCGACCGAGTTCCATTCGTTGACCTGGCTGTTCCACATCGAGAAGCCGTCGTGGTGTTCGGCGACCGGCCCGGCGAACCGCGCGCCGGCATCGACGAACAGCTGCGCCCACGCGTCGGGGTCGAACTTGCCGCCGGCCGACGTGAGCTTCGGCGCGAACTTCGTGAAGTTCCCGTTCAGGTCGTTGGCCCCGTTGATGAAGTTGTGGTACGGCCACGCCGACGGTTGGCCGTACGTGGCGACGTGGTGCGTGTTGCAGACGTCGCCGGAGATATACATCCGGCGCGGGTACCACTCGTTGCCGTACGCGGGCACGCTGAACGCGCCCCAGTGGAAGTAGATGCCGAACTTGGCGTCCCGGAACCACTACGGGGCCGCCGGGTGCTGGTCGACCGACGCCCAGGACGCCGTGTACGTGGTTGCCGCCTCGGCGTCTCGAGGCCTCGCCGCCGCGCCGGTGGCCGCGGCGGCGGCGGCGGCGATCCCGGCGGCACCGATCATCAATCGACGCCTACTGATGGGGTGTGACATGCGGATACTCCAATCCGTTCCGACCGACCCGAGTGAGCGCCCCGTCGGGGTCCGGGGCGTGCGTGGGTCGTGTTCGGCGCATATCCAGTAGACCGGGGGGCCGACCGCGCAATAACAAGAACCTCGGCACCCAGTTCGGGGCCGCTGGGAGTTGATCCCCGTCAATCGCTATTTGGGAGCGCTCCCGCCCCCCGCGGGCGCCGACAAGATCGGAAGAAGCCTCATGTGCGCGCTAACAACTGCCCGCTCGAGAGGCTTGACATCGCATGGACCCACGGCAATAGTGTGGCCTATCTGTGCGGGCCGCCACCCCATCCAGCCTCGTGTTAGCAGTCCTTTGCCCTTTGCCCGCAGAGATGTGAACGCTAACATTTGCCGCCTTGCCCAGCCGCCGCGGGCTCGGCAGTCCGCGCCTTGACCGAGCGGTGATTCGGTCTGGCCTCGCCGTGCCCGAGCTCGGGCAAGAGCGGCACCTTTCCGCACCCCGAAGGAGTTCACAGATGGGCGATCGGCCGAGGTTTCGTCGTGTCCGGCGAAGCCTGCTCGCTACCGGCACGGCCGCGCTGACCGCGTGCGCGGCAATTGCCGTGTCCAGTCCGGCGCTGGCCGCCACGCAGGGCCCGTGCGACATCTACGCCGCCGGCGGCACGCCGTGCGTGGCGGCGCACAGCACGACCCGGGCGCTGTACGGGTCGTACAACGGGTCGCTGTACCAGGTCAAGCGCTCCTCCGACAGCGCAACGCTCAACGTCGGCGTCCTCAGCACCGGCGGCTACGCCAACGCCGCGGCGCAGGACTCCTTCTGCGCCAACACCACCTGCGTCATCACCGTGATCTACGACCAGTCCGGCCGCGGCAACAACCTCACCCAGGGCAGCGGCCACTGGAGCGGCCCCGCCGCCGGCGGCAAGGACAACCTCGCCTACGCCAACGCCGTCCCGGTGACGGTCGGCGGTCACAAGGTGTACGGCGTCTACATCGCGCCCGGCACCGGCTACCACACCGCCACCGCCACCAACGGCGTCGCCACGGGCGACCAGCCTGAGGGCATGTACGCCATCTTCGACGGCTCGCACTCCAACGGAGGCTGCTGCTTCGACTACGGCAACGCCGAAGTGAGCGGCAACGACACCGGCAACGGCCACATGGAGGCCATCTACTTCGGCTCCAACAAGAGCTGGGGCTCAGGCACCGGCACCGGTCCGTGGATCATGGCCGACCTGGAGAACGGGCTGTTCTCCGGCGTCAACCGCGGCTTCAACGCCAACGATCCCACCATCAGCAACCGGTTCACGACCGCCGTCGTCAAGGGCGAGCCCAACCATTGGGCCATCCGGGGCGGCGACGCCCAGTCCGGCAGCCTCGCCACGTTCTACGACGGCGTCCGGCCGACCGTTTCCGGCTACAACCCGATGAGCAAAGAGGGCACCATCATCCTCGGCGTCGGGGGTGACAACAGCAACGCCTCCGCCGGCACCTTCTACGAGGGCGTGATGACGTCGGGCTACCCGTCCGACGCCACCGAGAACTCGGTGCAGGCCAACGTCGTCGCGGCCGCCTACACCACGTACTCGCTCGCCGGGCTCACCGTGGGCTCGCGGATCTCCCTGCGGGCCACCACGGCCTGCTGCACCGGCGACTACCTCCGCCACGACGACGCCGACACCAAGGTGGTCATCTCCCCGGTGAGCGCGAGCAGCCCGGCGGCGACCAAGGCCGACGCCACCTGGATCGTGCGGGCCGGCCTGGCCAACGGCTCCTGCGTGTCGTTCGAGTCGGCCGACAAGCCCGGGCAGTACCTGCGCCACTCCGGCTTCGAGCTCTACCTCAACGCCGGCGACGGCGGCAGCCTGTTCAACAGCGACGCCACCTTCTGCCCGCACCCCGGAGTGAGCGGACAGGGGTACTCCTTCCCCTCCGTCAACTACTCCGACCACTACATCCGCCACTACAACTTCACCGTGTACGCGGCCACCGACCGCGGCACCAACGCCTGGGACACCCCCAACTTCTGGACCGCCGACGTCAGCTGGATCGTCGCGTCCCCGTGGGCCTGACCGAGCACAGGAGCTCATGATGCGTGCCTTACCCACTCGTCGCCGGCTGCTGCGGGGACTGCTCGCGACCTCCGCCGCGGCCGTACTCACGCTGACCGGCCTGCTGGCAACGGCCGGCCCGTCGCAGGCCGCCACGCAAGCGCCGTGTGACATCTACGCCGCCGGCGGCACGCCGTGCGTCGCCGCGCACAGCACCACCCGGGCGCTGTTCGCCGCCTACAACGGCCGGCTCTACCAGGTGCAGCGCGCCTCGGACAACACGTTCAAGGACATCGGGCTGCTGTCCGCGGGTGGCGTCGCCGACGCCGCGGCGCAGGACTCGTTCTGCGCGGGCACGGCGTGCACCATCACCCGCCTCTACGACCAGACCGGCAACGGCAACACTCTGCTGTACCAGGGGCCCGGCGGGACAGGCGGCGCCGACACCGCGGCCACCGCGACCACGGAGGCGGTGACGGTCAACGGCCACAAGGCCTACGCGCTGTACATCAACCCCGGCAACAGCTACTGGGTCAACGGCTCCGCCTCCGGGGTGCCGACCGGCAGCTCGCCGGAGGGCGAGTACATGGTCACCAGCGGCACCCACGTCAACAACCAATGCTGCTTCGACTACGGCAACACCGAAATCGACCACAAGGCCGACGGCAATGGCGCCATGGACGCGATCAACTTCGGCACCGAATGCTGGTTCGGCGGCTGCAGCGGAACCGGACCATGGGTCCAGGCTGACCTGGAGAACGGCCTGTTCCTCGGCGGCAGCAAGGCGTGGAACCCCAGCCAGGTCTCGCAGACCAGCCGCTTCGTCACGGCGATGCTGAAGAACAACGGCACCACCGCGATGGCGCTCAAGGGCGGCAATGCCCAGTCCGGCAACCTGACCACGTTCTACAGCGGCGCGCTGCCCAGCGGGTACAACCCGATGAAGAAGCAGGGCGCCATCATCCTCGGCAGCGGCGGCGACTGCTGCCAGACCAATACCAACAAGAGCGCCGGCACCTTCTACGAGGGCGCCATGGTCCAGGGCTACCCCTCCGACACCGCCGACGCCGCGGTCCACGCCAACATCGCCGCGGCCGGCTACACCACGACCGCGCTCACCGTGGGATCGAAGGTCTCGCTCCAGGCCACCACGGCCTGCTGCACCGCCGACTACCTGCAACACGACGCGGCCGACGACAAGGTCGTGATCGCGGCGGTGACCGCCGGCAGCTCATCGACCGACAAGGCCGACGCGACGTGGATCGTCCGGGCCGGCCTGGCCGACAGCGCCTGCATCTCGTTCGAGTCGGCCAACGCGGCCGGCAAGTACCTCCGGCACTACGCGTTCGAGCTGTACCTCAAGCCGAACGACGGCACCGCGCAGTTCGCCGCCGACGCCACCTTCTGCCTGCGGCCCGGCAACAGCGGCACCGGCTACTCGTTCCAGTCGGTCAACTACCCGACCAAGTACATCCGCCACTACCGCTTCACCGCCTACATCGCCAGCAACGGGGGCTCGAACGCCTGGGACGCCATGTCGTCGTGGGCCCAGGACACGAGCTGGCTCGCCGCCGCTCCCCTGAGCTGACCCACCCCTGCACGCAATGTGCCCGCCCGTCCGGGCGCTCGCCCCGATGGGCGGGCGCCCGGACGACGGCATGTCAGCGCAGCGGGCTGACGACGGCGTGCAGCTCCGCACGGGACACAACGCCGAGTTTCGGGAAGATGCGGTACAGGTGCGAGCTGACGGTGCGGTGCGACAGATACAGCCGCTGGCCGAACTCGCGGTTGGTCAGCCCCTCGGCGGCCAGCTGGACGATCTGCAGCTCGTGGGGCGTGAGCTGGTCGCGGGCGTCCGGGTTCCGGCGGCGGCTGGTCTCGCCGGCCGCGCGAAGCTCACGGCAGGCCCGCTCGCCCCAGGGGATGCAGCCGAGCGCGTCGAACATGTCGCGGGCGGCGCGCAGATGCTCCCCTTGACTCGGCGTTGCGCCGCCGCCGCAGCCACTCCCCGTAGGTCAGCTGCGTCCGGGCCCTGATCAGTGGCCAGGACGCGAGATCCGCCCGGAGCGCCGCCTCGACGGGCCTCGGCCTCCTCGCCATCGTCGGCCAGGAGCGCACGGGCCAGGCGGAGGTCGGCGTGCAGCACCGGCGCCGGGGTCAGCGCCGCGAGGTCCTCAAGCTCGGCCACGATCGGCGCCACGGCGTCCGCTAAACCGAGACTGCTCTGCGGCCCGCCGGTCGGTTCCTTCCGAAGGGTTCAGCTGGCGGCCCGTCGCCAGCTGAACCGTGCCGCAGCCCGTGCGGCGTCAGTTCCGGCGCGATCGGTGCCCACGTGCCGTCCGCCCGGCCCGCGGCGTTGCGTCCCCGGATCGGCACGCCGGGCCACGGCTCGGCCCGCACAGGCACCGGCCGGGACCGCTGCGGCGCCTTGGCCGGATACCAGCCGGTCGCCGCCGGACGAAACAGCCAGGTACCGAAGCCGTTACGCGAAGGGTGGCGGGATGTTTGGGGCTGCCGCCCGGGCCGGGTGACCGTGCTCGCGGCCGGCGTGCGCGGCACGGCGGCGGGTAGATACATTCGCGGGCGCCGGACCGGCAGCGGGCGCACCTGAGCAGGGCGGCGCCGGCCGGCGCGGCAGGTAGGCGGGCGGACATCGTTCACGCTTGATATGAGACCAGGCACGGAGAGAGACGGTAAGTTCGCGGCCAATCCGGATCAGGCGACGGAAACAACGCCGGTGCCGACGCCGACCTCGAGCACTGATCCCGGCGACAATCCAGGCTCTATGTCGGCGGCCAGCGCAACGCCTCGCTCAGTGCCGCCGTGCCGGTCGGCGAACCCTGCGCTTGCCGAAAACTGTGTCCGTGCAGTTCAAGCGGCATGCTGGTACTCGTGCAGGATGCCGCCGAGGCGGTCGTGTCGTCGGATGTGGAGGTGGCGGATCTTGTCCGGGTCGGCGATTGGCGGTGGCAATGGACGCGACGGTCGCGCGTTTGCGATGCCTTGGTGCGGGCGGTGGCCGTTGTAGTGCGACTCGAACTCGCGCATGGCGTGCAACAGATGTCGCTGGTTCCAGATGAGCGTCCGGTCCAGTAGTTCACGGCGGCAGGTCTGCACCCATCGTTCCATGATTGAGTTCATTCTCGGCGTCTGGATGCCGCTCCGCACCACGGTAATGCCCGTGTCGGCGAGGATCGCGTCGAACAGTTTCGGGAACTTGCCGTCCCGGTCGCGGATCAGGAACCGTGCCCTGCTTCCAGTGTCCTCGAGGTCCATGACGAGGTTCTTCACGGCCTGTACCACCCACGGGCCGGTCGGGTGGGCGGTGGCGCCCAGAATCCGGATCCGCCGGCTGGCATGTTCGATCACCGCGAGGACGTACATCCGTGTGCCGGTCAGGGTGACGGTTTCGAGGAAGTCGCAGGCCAGCAGGGCGTCGGCCTGGGAGCGTAGGAAGTCGGCCCAGGTGCCGGCCGCCCGTTCGGGTGCCGGATCGATCCCGGCCTCCCGCAGCATCTCCCAGACCGTGGACGCTGCGACCTTGACTCCCAGGGTCAGCAACTCGCCGTGCAGGCGCCGGTAGCCCCACTGCGGATTCTCCCGGGCCAGGCGCAGCACCAACGCGCGGATGGACCGTACGGTCCGCGGTCGTCCAGGGCGTCCGGGCCGGGAGACGCGTGCATGCCGGCGGGCGAGCAGATCTCGATGCCAGCGCAGCACCGTCTCGGGGCGCACCGGCAGCCGCATGCGGCTCGGCACGTCGCGTGGTAGCCGGTGCAGCAACGCCGCCAGGCACGCCCGGTCGCCGTTGTCGAACCGCATCTTCTCGTTGCCGAGCTGGCGCCGCAGCACCATGATCTGATGCCGCAGGACGAGGATCTCGATGTCCTTGTCCCGGTCACTCGTGGGCAGCAGGCGCAGAACCGCGAACACGTTGGTCAGTCCGAGGTAGGCCAGTCGCAGCAGCACGACGGACCATCATGCCGCAGCGAGCACCAGGTACGCGAGAACCCGAACGGGGAACCACGCCAAGATCGGAGCGGCTACGCATACTGGCTCCCACCAGCATGGATGAGTTTTCGGCAGGCGCAACCTCGACGCCTTCCTGCCTGAGGACGGCGACACCGGCATCGGCCTGCTCCCGGACCAGATCGCCACGCACTACCGCGAGTCCGTGGCAACGATCGGCGGACTGAACGCTGCGCTGCTGGTCCTCGGCGCCGTCGCGCTCCTCACCGCCGCCGCGATCCGGCTGGCCCGGGCCGGGCGGCCACGCCCAGAACAGGTAAACGTGGGCCATGCCGATAGAGCCGATAGATAGGCACAGGGACGGCAAGCCGGACCGCAAGCCTCAACGGGGCGCGGCTGGCGATCGCCGGCGACTCCGCCGGCGGCCACCTCGCGGCCGTGGGCGCCCGCCGGCCCCCGGGACCGGGGCGAGCCGTTCGCGTTCCAGGTGCTCGTCTGCCCGGTCATCGACCCGCGGATGCGCTACCCCGACCTTGACGCCTACGGCCTGACCGGCGACGAGATGCGGTTCTTCTGGGACGCGTTCGCCCCGCCGGGCCGGGTCGACCGTTCCTCGCCTGACCTGGCCCCGCTCACCGCCGACCTGGCCGGGCTGCCGCCGGCGCTGGTCATCACCGCGGAATACGACGTCCTGCGCGACGAGGGCGAGGCCTACGCGGCCGCGCTCGCCGCCGCCGGGGTGCCCGCGGTGGCGGTGCGCTACCCGGGGCTCAACCACAACTTCCCGCGCAAGCTCGCGCTGTTCGACGCCGCGCCGCTCGCCGTCGCCCAGGCCGGCGAGGCGCTGCGGCGGGCGCTGCGCCCGTAAGACTCAGGCGGTCTCCCACGGCGGCGGGCCGGTCGGGTCGAGCACGTACGCCTCAAAGAGCGTCGCCGCCGGCACGCCCATCTGCCTGCCGGCCTCCGTCGCGATGTGTGCCACGATCTCGCCCGGGTCGGCCACGCCCTCGCCGAGCCCGGCGAAGTAGCTGTGGTGGGCCCGCATCGCCGTCTTGCCCTGCTCGAGATAGTCGGTCACGTCGACGCCGCAGTTGACCGGCGATATGGTGTTGAACAGCACGGTCTGCACGCCCGCCCAGGGCGTGTGGCCCTCCGCGCTCAACTCCCGGAAGACCCAGCGGTTGGCCGCGTCGCGGACGGCATCGAGGGTCGCCAACCCCACGGCCCGGTGATCGGCCTGGTTGACGAACCCGCCGTCCATCTTGTCGGCGTAGGAGCCGGTGATGACGATGTCCGGCCGGTGCCGGCGGATCGCCCGGGCGAGGTCGCGCCGCAGGCCCAGCCCGTATTCCACGACGCCGTCGGTGTAGTCGAGGAACTCCAACTCGTCGACGCCGACCGCGTTGCCGGCCGCGCGCTGCTCCGCCTCGCGCAGCGGCCCCGCCTCCGACGGGTCGAGCCCGTCGATGCCCGCCTCGCCCCGAGTCACCAGCAGGTAGACCACCTGCTTGCCCTGCGCCGTCCAACGGGCGACCGCCGAGGCCACGCCGTATTCGAGGTCGTCGGGGTGGGCGGCCACGCACAGTGCCCGCTGCCAGTCTTCGCGGAGCGCCGGAACCGTCACCGGCGGAGTGGTCACCGGCTCATGCTAACGACCGCGCGTCCACGAACCCGGTTGTTCGGGCTTGCCCGGGTGGATTCACTCTGAGAAGCACCGGTGGACGGCGCGAGTTCCTCGCCGGGTACGACGCGCGCGCCTACCCCGCGGTCGCGGTGACCGTCGACGTCGTCGCGTTCACCATCCGCCGCGGCGCGCTGCACGTGCTGCTGATCCGCCGCGCCGCCCCGCCGAGCCAGGGCGGGTGGGCACCGCCCGGCGGGTTCGCCCGCGAGGGCGAGGACCTACCGGTGGCGGCCGCCCGGGAGCCGGCTGAGGAGACGGGGCTGGACGCCTCGCCGCGGCGGCTGCACCTGGAGCAGCCGGCCACCTACGGCGCGCCCGGTCGCGATCCGCGCATGCGGGTGGTGTCGGTGGCCTACCTCGCGTTCGCGCCCGACCTGCCGGGAGCCCCGCTCGGGCACCGACGCCGGCGCCGCCGCGTGGGTCCCGGTCGACGACCTCGCGGCGACTGGAGCCCCGCGGTTGTCCAGGTGGCCGTCCGCCGACTTTGTCGATCCGACTTGATGCCCTGTGACGGGCGGGACGGCGAGGGCGCTCGGTGGGGTCCCCGCGGTTCCGCCGCGGTGGTCCGGGCCGGGATCCCCTCGGCGTTCCAAATCTCGTGGCAGGCGATGCCCTCCTCGGGGACCTCGCGGCTGACCAAAACGGGGCCGTCGGAGGCGACCACGCAGATGCTGTCGGCGGTGTTGGCAGGTGACGCCCGGCGCGGCGCAGGGTATACGCTTATTCGCGGCATGTTCCTTCGGGGGGAGGGCGGAGGCATGGTGTCGGCGTGGTGTCCCAGTCAGCCGGACGGCGGGCCGTCCTGCAAGCCTTGGCGCCATCACCAAGCCTGATTGCTGGTACTCCGTAGCGCCTGACCATTTCCGCTTGTGGGAACCACACAAAGGCGTCGTGGAAGGGTGTACCTCGCAGGCGAGGGAAAGATCACCGATGTCCCACACCGCTTCACCATTGCCCGAGGTTCGTGGCACCTGGGTCATGCCCGGCGATGCCGCGTTTGAGGATGCCGTCTTCGGGCGGGTGTTCAACGCCCGACGTCCCGATCGGCGCCCGGCCGCCGTGCTGCTCGCCGCCGACGCGGAGGATGTCGTTGCCGGCGTCCGCACGGCCCGCGAGCGTGGCTGGCAGGTGTCCGTCCGGTCCGGCGGGCACAGCTGGGCCGTCTGGAGCGTCCGGGACGACGCCCTGCTCATCGACCTCGGCGGGCTTCGCTCCATGGCGTACGACGACGCCACGGCCGTAGTCGTGGCCGGCCCCGCCGTCCGGGGCGGCACCGACCTCGGGCCATTCCTCGAGGCGCGGGGCCGCTTCTTCAGCGGCGGGCACTGCCCGACCGTCGGCATCGGCGGCTTCCTGCTGCAGGGCGGCCAGGGCTACCTCGCACGCGGCTGGGGATGGGCCGCCGAGAACGTCGTGGCCGTGGACGTCGTCACCGCCGATGGCGAGCTGATCCCGGCGGACGCGACCCGGAACACCGATCTCCTCTGGGCCGCGCGGGGCGCAGGGCCCGGCTTCCCGGGCGTCGTCGTCGCGTTCCACCTGCAGACCCGGTCGATGCCACCGGTCGTCGTCGAGTCCGTCGAGCTCTACCCGCTCGACTACTACGCCGACGTGATGAGCTGGCTGCAGCGGGTACACGGCACGGTGTCGCCGGACGTGGAGATCGTCGCGCTGGCCATGACACCGCCGCGGCCGGTGCCGGGCCACCCGGGCGGGCATCTGCTCGCGGTCACCGGACTCGCACTCGCCGAGACCCGCGAAGAAGCCGACCGGGCGCTCGCTCCTCTGTGGACCTCCCCACTGGCCGACCAGGCGCACCTGCGCGCCGTCACCGAGCATCCCGACCTCGGGCCGCAACGCGCCGCGCAATTCGTCGCCAACCCGGAGGGCCACCGCTACCGGGCCGACAGTGCCTGGTTGGACGGTACGCCCGAGGCGGTAGTCCCCGCGCTGCGGCGTACCTTCACCGAGTTGCCGACGCCCAAGTCGTACGCGATCTGGTTCAGCATGGCGCCGCTGCGCGAACTGCCGGACATGGCCTGCTCCCTGCAGAGCGAGATCTACCAGGCCACGTACGTCATCTACGAGGACGCGGCCGACGACGAACCATTGCGCGACTGGCTCACCGCGCGGACGGCCGAACTGCAACCGGTCACCGTGGGCCAGTATCTCGGCGACTCCGACCCAGCCCACCGCGAGCTCAAGGTGCTCGGCGACGCGCAGTTCGCCCGGCTGCAGGAGATCCGCGCGGCCCGGGACCCGGACCGCCTCTTCACCGGATACCTCGCCCAGGGCGCCGACCCGACCAACGTGAACCACTGGCTGTGACCGAGTTAGGTGTGGGATGAGTCGAAAATTAGGTCTTGGTGTGGGGTCAGGGTGTGGTGGGGATGGGTTCGAGGGTGACGCGGTAGCCGAGTCGTTGGAGGATGTCGACGGCTCGGCGGCGGTGGCGTGCGGGGTTGTCGCGGGTGAGGAAGTAGTCGGGGCCGAGGTCGTGGTAGGTGGTGTTGGTGGTCAGGACGTGCCAGGCGGCGTGGAGCAGGGTGTGCGCGACGGCGGTGAGGGCGCGTTTGCCGCCGCGGCGGGCGGCGACGCGCCGGAACTGGGCGTTGGGATAGCGGTTGCGGGTGCGGATGGCGCCGAGGGCGGCGGTGCCGCAGGTGGCTTTGAGGCATCGGTTGCCGTGGCGGGTAGCGGCGGGTTTGGCTTTGCCGCCGGTCTTGTTGTTGCCGGGGCACAGTCCGGCCCAGGAGGCCAGGTGTGCGGCGGTGGGGAAGCGGTGCATGTCCGGGCCGATCTCGGCCAGGATGGCTTGGGCGCTATCCTGGTCGATGCCGGGGATGGTGTCGAGCAGGTCGATCTGTTGCTGGTAGGGGGCGATCTCGGTGTGGATGCGGTGGTTGAGCTCGCCGACCAGTTCGTTGATCATGTCGACGTGTCGCAGGATCTGCGCGGCGAGGTAGGCGTGGTGCTCGCCGAACCGGCCGACCAGCGCTTCGGCCAGGGCGGGCAGTTTGGTGCGCATCCGGCCGCGGGCCAGTTCGGCCAGGCGGTGCTCGTCACGTTCCCCGCTGATCAGCGCGGTGATGATGGCCCGTCCGGACACGCCGAAGATGTCGGTGGCGACCACGGACAGCTTGACCCCGGCATCTTCGAGGACCTGCTGCATGCGCTGCTTCTCCCGGGCCCGTTCCCGCAGCAGCACACTGCGGCGGCGGGTCAGTTCCCGCAGCCAGCGGATCGGCGGCCCGGGCACGAACGAGGGCCGGACCAGCCCGTGTGCCACCAGGTCGCAGATCCACTCCGCGTCGGTCATGTCGGTCTTGCGGCCCGGCACCGCCCGCATATGCCGCGGGTTGAGCAGCCAGCATTCCAGCTGCTGCTCCAGCAGATAGAACACCGGCTTCCAGTACCGCCCGGTGGACTCCATCCCGACCAGCCGGACCCGGTACCCGGCCAGCCAGTCGGCCAGGTCCAGCAACCCGGCCGTGGTGGTCGAGAAGATCCGCTTCTCGGTCCGCCACCCCCGCCCCGCCGGCACCCGCACACACGCCGCCAGGGACGCCTTGGCGATATCCAACCCGGCCGCGCGGTCCACCACTGTCCTGATCGCCATCACAGCCTCCACGCCATAGCCGGCCCGGGACGCCACCCGGACTACCCTGGAATTGGCGGCGACCGGCCGACATGGGAGCGGACCAACCAAGAGATTGAGTCACGTGCTCGCAGCAACAGTCCTGGGCACCTGCCCCTAGCCCCCGCGTCCGGATCAATATCGGGCTCGCAGCCCCAATCGAGGAAACGACGTCAACGCGGCCGGCCACCGCCACCCCACCATTTTCCGCCATCCTGGACTGCCGTCACGGCAACCGGCGGATCAATAGAAGCCCGGCTGGAGCCACTCGACGGACCTTCTAAGCCGCCGGGCGGGGTGTGTGGCCCGCGAAGCGGGGGCCAGCCACCGCGTGCCGTCTGCCGCCGGCGCTGGGGGCCCGCCGAGCAATGCCGTCAACTGCGCCGCCACGCGCCACGTCTAGCTCTTCACGGTGCGTACGGCACCGTGTTGCCGATCACGACCGCGCAGCTGGCGCCGTGCCCGTGGAGGTGTCGCTGCTGTTGGGGGTGAGTGGGAGTTCCGCGCGCAGGTTGGTGCCTGTCCCGGGTGTACTGTGGAGGATCAGTCGGCCGCCGAGCGCTTCGGCGCGGTCCTTGAGGCCGAGCAGGCCGGTGCCCCGGGTGAAGTCGGCGCCGCCGATGCCGTCGTCGTGGATGGTGACGTACAGGTGGTTGCCGGTGGTGTCGGTTTCGACGGTGATGGTGGCGGTTGTGGCGCGTGCGTGCTTGGCCGCGTTGGTGAGTGCCTCGGCCACGATGTAGTAGGCGCTGACTTCGATCGGCTCGGGTAGGCGGTCCTGGGTGTGGAGGTTGAGCTCGACCGGGATCGGGGAGCGTCGGGCCAGCGAGCGCAGCGCCGGTCCGAGGCCGCTATCGGTCAGGATGGCGGGGTGGATGCCGTGGGAGATCTCGCGTAGTCCGTCCAGGGCGCCTGTCGCGTCGGCGACGGCCTGGTCGAGCTGTGCGGCGAGTGTGTCGAGTTCGGGGGGCAGCGCCGCTTGTGCCATGCGCAGCCGCAGCGCCAGCGAGACCAGCTGCTGCTGGGCGCCGTCGTGCAGGTCCCGTTCGATGCGCCGGCGGCTCTGGTCGGCGGCGGCGACGATCCGCGCGCGGGAAAGGGTGAGCTCGGCCCGGCTTTCGGTGTTGGCGATGGCGGTCGCGACGAGCTCGGTGAAGTCCGCGAGTCGTTGTTCGGCGTCCTGAGGCAGCCGTTCGTGGCGTGATCCGACGTTGATGGCGCCCCAGAGCCGGCCCTCGACCACGATCGGGCTGGCGACCGCAGAGCGGACCGCCGTGGGGGTGGTCTCGCCCGGGCTCGAGTCGGTCGCCGCATGAAGCGTCCACCGGTACGTCGGGTCGTAGGTGTCGCGGCGGGCGGCGCGGCCGGTGGCCTGGACCGATGCCATGGCCGAGTCCTCGCCGGGCTTGCCCCGCAAACCGGCGTGGGCGTGTTCGAAGCCGTAGCCGCCCATGACGGTTGCCTGGCCGTCGGCGTCGAACCGGACGACCGCGGTGCCGTCGGCGCCGAGGAGCGTGGCGACTTCGCCGGCCACGGCGGCGAAGACGAGTTCGGGTTCAATGCCGCGGGCGACCAGTGTCGCGACTCGCCGCAGGGCCGCTTGCTCGTCGGCGATGCGCCGGAACGCGGCGTACAGCTGGGCGTTGTCGAGGGAGACCGTGAGCTGGCCGGCGATGAGTTTGACACCGTCGAGGCGGTCGGTGGTGAACGCGGTGCGGATGAGGCGGTTCTCGAGGAGGAGTACCGCCTGCAAGGCGCCGCGGCTGATGATGGGCACGGCCAGCAGCGCACAGCAGGTGACGTCGGCGAAGTACGGGTCGCGGGCGAAGCGGTCGTCGCGGGTGGCATCGGCCACGACCAGGGTTTCCCGCATCCGCTGGGCGTAGCGCAGGACGGACGTCGGCACGGTGTGTTCGTGTCCGGTTCCGCACGCCGGGATGACGCGGCCGTCGCCGCCCGGTGCGCACAGCAGCCAGTCTTGCTGGTCGTCGCTCCACAGCAGCAGGTGTACGCCGGTGGCGCCGGTCATCGCGCTGAGCACCTCGACCAGGCGGCGGTACAGACCTTCGACGCTGGTCTCGGAGCTCAACGCCCGCGACGCGGAGAGGACGGCGAGCAGATCGATGGTGCCGGTGGCGACGCTGGAGCGGCGGTGGGTGTCCGGGCCGGTGACCGTGTCGGCCTGTGTGGCCAGGGCCGGGTAGGCCCAGTCGAGTTGGTCGACCTTCGCGGTGGCGCCCCAGGCGAGGTACTCGTGGCGGGCCTCGGCGAGCAGGCCGGAGCCGGCGTCTTCGAGGCCGTGGGCGAGGTAGAAGCGCGCCGCGTGTTCGGTGATCAGGGCTCGATGCCACGGGCGCCGCCGCCCGACCGCATGCCGGGCGGCGTCGAAGCCGAGGGCGGCGCCGCGGAAGTCGCCGAGGGCCCACGCCCGTTCCGCCTCCAGCAGCCGCAGCATGTGCAGGAAGTTGTCCGGCGCGTCCACGGCACGGGCGGCCAGCCAGCCGGTCACGTCGTCCAGTTCGGCCAGCAGATCGCCCCGCTCGGGGCCCTGGGCGTCCCGGGCCTGGACGGCGAGGGCCAGCCCGCGCAGCAACCGCGCTTGGGCGGACGTGTAGAGGCCATGCCCGGCGATCGGCAGAAGCGACATCATCGCGGCCGTGTGCCGTGCAAGCGCCGCCACGTCGCCGAAGATGGCGGCGACGATCGCGCGGGCAACGTACGCGTGGAACAGCGCCCACGGGCTGTCGGCGTATTGGTCGAACGGGTCGGCCTCGCCGGCCGCGGCGGAACTTTCGGCGACCAGCACGCGGGCCAGCCACCGGTAGCCGTCGAGCCAATGGATGCTCTGCTCGCTGCCGGTGCGCCGCAGGTAGGTCAGTGCGGTCCGCATTTCGGTGACGTAGAGCTCCAGTGAGGGCACGCACTCCAGCATGGACATCGCGGTGGAGTGGTAGGTGTAACCCACGTTGGCCAGGTCGCCTCCGGCGATCAACCCTTCGCGTGCCCGCTGCGCCGCCGCGACGCACTCGTCGAGCGGTTCGGACCAGCAGCTCTGCAACGAGAACAGGAAGCGCACCTGTGAGGTGTCCGGCTCGTAGCCGCGCCCCTCGCCCAGCGCGACGAACCGCCGCAGCGTCCGGTACCCGACGGCGTAGTCGCCGCGCACCGCAACGACGGCGAAGCCGGCGTGGCACGCGGGGCCCAGCAGCGTACGCGCAGGGCCGTACTCGATCCACGCCCGCAGCGCCTCCAGGCTCAGCCAGGCGAATGTCGTGTGGGCGGTGAAGTAGGCGGCCGGCAGGATGGCGTTGATCAGACGGCTCGCGGCAAGCAGCGCCGGCTCGGTGACCTCGGGCCGGGCCAGCTCGTCGACGTCTTCGGTGTGCTCTAGCCACCAGTACAGCTGGTCGAGCCGCTGGCCGAACTCCATGGGGAGCCGATCCGCGGCCGGCATGGCGATGCCCAGCTCGCGCAGCGCGGCCAGGCCGAGCGCGATCGCCTCGGCGTAGCGGCTGCGGTGGGTCAGGCTGCGTACCTGCACCACCGTCGGATCCACGCGCTCGAACGCAGTCGCGCACAGCCCCTCGATCGTGTGGTACTCCTCGTCCGCTTCCTCCAGGCGCCCGAGGCTGTACAGCGCGGCGTGCCGGCCGGTGTGCACCTCGGCGAGCGCGGCTGTCTCGTGCGGGCCGATCAGCCGCAACGCGGCCGCCAGCAGCGCGTTCACCAGCGCGTAGTCCCCGATCAACATCGCCTGGCCCGCGGCGCGGCGCAGCAGCCGCACCACCAGCGGCCGCTCCGCGGCGTCATCGACCGCGTCGACCACGTGCAGGTACTGCCCGGCCGCGACCGCATACAGCTCCGGCTCGGCCGCGAGCCGCCGCGCCATCGCCAGATGCAGGGCGTGCCGCCGCGGCGGGTCCAGCTGGCGCAGGATCACCTCGCGGATCCGGTCGTGGCGGAACCGCACCGACGGCCGCACCCCGGGCTCGGCCACCAGCACGCCGTCGTCGATGGCGGGCGCCAGCCGGTGTTCCACGACATCCGCCGGCTCGGCGGTGGCGGTCTGCAGCACGCGCGGCTCCGTCCGCCCGCCGAGACAGGCCATCGCATCGAGCATCTGCCGGGACATCGCCGGCATGGCGTCGACCCGCGCCGCCAGCAGCTCGGCCACCTCGGACCGGCCCAGGCGCGCCCGCACCTGCGCCTCATCCCACCGCCAACCGTCCGCGGTCGCCGTCAGCACGTCATCGCGCCGCAGTCCGTTGAGCAGCTCGACGGTCTCGTACGGATTCCCGGACGTACACGGGTTGATCATCTCGGCCAGGCCGGCCACCGCCGCCGGGTCCTCGTGGAGCACCTCGGCCACCATCGCGACGGAGGCGGACACCGGCAGGTTATCCAGCCGCAGACACCGCACCGCCGATTGGCGCCGCCACCGCGACAGCTGTCCCGCCAGCAGATGCGCAGCGGTCGCGCCGGCCTCACGATACGCACCCACCAGCAACAGCCCGTCAATCGACGCCTCGCTGATCACCAGGTCCACGAACCCCAGCGGCGCATGCCCCGCCCACTGCAGATCGTCGAGGACAAGAATCACCGGCCGCTTCGGCGAGGCGACCACACGCAGCACCTCAACCGCCATGCGCTGGGCCCGCGTCTGCGCGGTCAGCGGATCGCCCGGGTCGGGCGGCACGCCCAGCAGCGCCGCGAACTCCGGCACCACCGCGGTCATCAGGCTCGCATGCGGACCCAGCGCCCCCAGGATCCGCCCACGAATCTCGGCCAGCTCGCCCTCCGGCTCGGCCAGCAACAACCGGCCCAACGCCCGGAACGCCTGATAGACCGCGTCGAACTCCAAATCCCGCCGATACTCGTCGAACTTGCCCGCCACGAACCAGCCGTCCCGGCCCGTCGCCACCGACCGCAGCTCGTCGACCAGCGCCGTCTTGCCCACCCCCGGCGCCCCCGCGACCAGCACCCCGCGACACCGGCCCACCTGCGCCTCGTCGAACGCCGCCTCCAGCGCCGCCACCTCCGCGTCCCGCCCCACCAGCCGCGACGGCGGCAACAGCCGCAACGGAACGTCACGCTCGCCGACCCGCCACACCGCCTTCCCACGGCGCGTTCCGCCGTCCCGCAACCGCTCCAAGTCGTAGAGCACACCCTCCGCCGTCTGGTACCGGTTGTCCGGCTCCTTCTCCAGCAGATGCATGATGATCTCGGACAGCGGGGCGGGTACGGCCGAGTTCACCTCCACCGGCGGCACCGGAACCCGCGCCAAATGATCATGCGTGAGCCGCAGCGGGTCACCCGAACCGAACGGCGGCGCACCCGTCGCCAACTCATACAGCGTCGCCCCCAGCGCATACAGATCCGCGCGCTGATCCACCGGCCGGCCGGTACGCCCGGTCTGCTCCGGCGCCAGATACTCCAGCGTCCCCACGATCTCCGTCGGATGCGTGAACTCGGGCCGGATCTCGGCGAACGACGTCGCCAACGCAAAATCCACCAGACAGGGCGCGCCGTCGCGGGCGACCACGACGTTCGCCGGCGTGATGTCACGGTGCATCACACCCCGCCGGTGCATCCTCGCCACCGCCTGGGCCAGCCCCAGGGCAAGCCCGATAAGCTCATCAACCGCCAGCGGCTTCGCCACCGCGGACAGTGCACTGCCGCCGACGTCTTCCAGCACGATCAACCGCGGGCACGGCGGTGCCTCCACCAACTGCGCGACCCCCGCTACGCCGCGCAGCCGCTCGAGAATCGCGGACTCGTGCTGCAACCGCCGCTGCGCATCCGCGCCCAGCGCCTCCTTGCCGATGACCGTCCGCCCACCAGCGAACAGCCGGCTCACGCATGCGCGCTCGCTTTCGTGCAATATCGCGCTTCGAACGGCCGGATCTCGGCCCGGTAGCACTTCGCGTTCTGTCATCCGACACCCCTGTGTCCGGTCGGATATACCTCATATCGTATCTAGCACCTGGTGCGCCGACCCACGATGCTGATCAGGTAGCTGTTCGGCTCACGTGGCTCAGCCCGGGTGACATTGGTGGCTGCCAGCGGACACGGCATGCTGGCTCTGGCACGAAGTTCGGCCGCTGTTGGTGATCGTGATGTTCGCGGTCAGCCCGGTGCCCCACGCGCTGACCACGTCCGACACGCGGCACGCGACCGGCACACCGGTACTGGACGACGACGGTGACGGGCCGGGCGAACCGGAGCCGCTCGGCGACGGCGACGGGCTACTGCGGCCACCCGACACCCGGTACATGACCACACCATGCCCCGGGACGCTCGCGCTGATCGTCCCGCTGGTGCTGCTGCTGGCCCCGGTCCACAGGTCGTCGAGGGTGTACGTCGCGGCGCCGGTCTTGCCGACCGCGGCCGCGATGGTGCTGATCGTCGCCGCTCCGGAGTTCTCGTTGAACAGCACCACGGAGACGTCCCCGTTGGACAGCGGCTTGGTCAGCACGTGCAGCCCGCCGGAGGAGCTGACCTCCCGCCCTGCTTGCCCAGCGCGTCGTGGTCGACCGCGATCACGGCCTTGTTGCCCAGGATGGACAGCGTGGTGGCGCTCGCGGTGACCAGGTTGTTGCCGGCCAGCAGCGGCGCGGCCATCTCCGCCCACAGGCTGAACTCGGTGCGATCCTCCTCGGTGGACATGCCCCGCCCGACCTCGAGCATGTCCGGGTCGTTCCACGCGCCGGGACCGGCGTACTGGGCGAGGGTCACGTTGCGCCGGTAAATGGACAGCATGCTGGAGAACGACGCGCTGATGTCGCCCGTGGTGCGCCACAGGTTGCCCACGTTGGCACCCCACGTCCACGGCGAACTGGACCCCCACTCGCAGATGCTGAACACGATCGGCCGCCCGGTCGCCGCCAGCGCGTCGCGCATCGCCGTGTAGCGGGCGATGTACTGCTGCTGGCTGGTCTGCCCGGCGTTGTTGCAGTTGTCGTACTTGAGGTAGTCCACGCCCCAGGACGCGAACAGCCGCGCATCCTGCGCCTCGTGCCCCAGGCTGCCCGGGTAACCCGCGCAGGTAGCGGTACCGGCGTCCTCGTAGATGCCGAGTTTCAACCAACTCGCCCGCGCCGCGCACGTCCGCCCGATCGGGCCGCACCAGATCCGCCACCTCCTCGCCTCCAACCTCCTCGACCTCGGCTACGGCATCCCCGAAGTCGCCGAACGCCTCGGCCACGACCCTGCCACCCTGATGCGCTACTACACCCGCATCAACGCCCACCGCCGCCAACAAGCCGCCTACGACCTCGCCCAACTCGTCACACCACCAGCAAACGTCAGCCACGTCACCAGAACACCTCACCGGACGGCAACATAGCCGCTGCGAGCAGCGCATCTTCGATGCGGAACGGCATCAGAATCTCAGACCCCTTTACTCGGCCGGTTTATGCTTGCAGCGACCTGGGAGAACGTTGCTGAGCACGTCGCTGGGGCCTCCGACGACTGGGGGTCAAGGGGTCGTGGGTTCGAATCCCGCTGTCCCGACACGGAAAATCGCTTGAGCTGGGAAAACAGGCTAAAGCCATTACTCTTTGTCGATTAGCCAAACGGGCGCCCCCATAAACCCCCCGCTTTGAGCCCCACGGCTGGTAGTGGATCGAGGAGAGGCAGCCCGAGCCACGCCAGCAGACTCTTAATCTGCGGGTTGTAGGTTCAAGTCCTACGCGGCGTACCAATTATTAGGGCCCTGACCTGGGGAAACTCGGGACGGGGCCCTGACGCTTTGTTTCGCGGGGTTGGTTGGGTGCTCGGTGGGTGCTCGCCCGGACCGGATCGCTCAATCAGCGATTAGCTGACGTACTGCTGGCCAGTCCCAAACTGCAATTCAACGAGCCACAACAAACCCCATCCGCCAAGCAGCAGAAACGACTCTGCGACAACACGTCATGCAGCCGGCGAACGCGACCTGGTTCGGCCGGTTGACGTGCTCCACATAGCGGCGCCGCGCGCCGCCCCATCACGGGAGGGAAGGAAGACAGCCAACCCTTTCTTAAGGGCTGGACCGGAGGGGCGCCTCCAAGCCAAGCGGCTCCCCCGAAGCCTAGGCGGTCAGCTCACTCGACGCCTGGCGCGATGAAGCGCTACCGGCTCAAGGTTTGACTTACAAGTCCTAACAGAATGATCACTTGATGAGTCGGCGGTAGCAGATGATGGAGCAGGCGAGGCTCATGAACGCTTCGTGGATGTCGTCGCGGATC
>NZ_JBEZDS010000053.1:0-41006 GCF_040648435.1 Dactylosporangium sp. NPDC049140
CGGTACTTCGCGACCCCCCGGCGCAAGTTCATCATCGCGGACACGCCCGGGCACATCCAGTACACCCGGAACATGGTCACCGGCGCGTCGACCGCGGATCTTGCCCTGATCCTGGTCGACGCCCGCAAGGGCCTGGTGGAGCAGTCCCGCCGCCACGCGTTCCTGTGCTCGCTGCTGCGGGTGCCGCACCTGGTGCTGTGCGTGAACAAGATGGACCTGGTGGACTACTCGCAGGAGGTCTACGAGCGCATCGCCGAGGAGTTCACCTCGTTCGCGGCCAAACTGTCGGTGCCGGATCTTTCCGTGATTCCGATCTCGGCATTGCACGGCGACAACATCGTGGCCCGCAGCGACAAGACGCCGTGGTACGAGGGGCCGTCCCTGCTGCACCATTTGGAGCACGTGCACATCGCCTCGGACCGCAATCTCGTGGATGTGCGATTTCCGGTGCAGTACGTCATCCGGCCGCAGTCGGCGGCCGCGCCCGACTACCGCGCCTACGCGGGGCAGGTGGCCGGCGGCGTGCTGCGCCCCGGCGACGAGGTCATGGTGCTGCCGTCCGGGTTCACGACGAAGATCACGCACATCGAGACCGCCGACGGCGAGCTCGCCGAGGCGTACCCCCCGATGTCGGTCACGATCCGCCTCGCCGACGAGATCGACATCGCCCGTGGCGACCTCATCTGCCGGCCGAACAACGCGCCCCGGGTCGCCCAGGACATCGAGGCGATGGTCTGCTGGATGGACGAGACCCGGCCGCTGACGGTCGGCGGGAAGTACGCGATCAAGCACACGACCCGTTCGGCCCGCACCGTGGTCCGGGGCCTGCAGTACCGCCTCGACGTGAACACGCTGCACCGCGACACGGCCGCCAGCCGCCTCGAGCTCAACGAGATCGGCCGGGTCCGGCTGCGCACGACGGTGCCGCTGCTGGCGGACGAGTACCGCCGCAACCGCACCACCGGCGGGTTCATCATCATCGACGAAACGACGAACCGGACCGTCGGCGCGGGCATGTTGATCGAACTCCCGTGAGGATGGGGATGACGCTGCACATGAATATGCCGGTGAATGTGACCGTTGCATGAAGGGGTGTACAACACATTGACTCAATTCGGTTAGCCTGCCTACGATACCGGACCCGCCCGGCGGCTCCCGCTCGATCTCCCCGCGATTTCCGCAGGTGATGGCGGTGCCGCCCGCGGCGGGGCTCGGTCTATTTCCCCGATTGTCGGGCGGAGCGGTAGGGAGTTGGCCTCCTCCGATCGGTTGAAGAGCCCCACACCGTGTGCAATCATCGGTCGGGTTGGGATCAAACGGGGGAAACATCGTCGCATTCGCATGAGTGGATGCTGGTGTCCGTGCGCGCTAATTCTCCGGCCGGCCACGACGTGGGAAGTGAAATGACGAGCTTCTTCGTACTCGGCGCGATGGAAATGCGAAACCGAAACCACGTCGTCCGCGTCTCGGGCACGATGAAACAGACATTGGTCGCGGCGTTCATCGCGGCCAACAATGATCTGATCACCGTGGACGCGCTCGCTGAGGAGCTGTGGGGGACGACCCCGCCGCTCAAGATGGAGAACGCTCTACAGGCGCAGATCAGCCGGATCCGGCGCGTGCTCACCGCCATGGAGCCGGACCGGCGGGAGCCGCGGCTGGTGACCAGCGTGTCCGGGTACCGCTTCTCCGTCGCCTGGACCGAGGTCGACGCGATGTCCTTCCTGCACACTGTCGACGTCATCCGCAGCCGGCCGCGCGTCGACCCCTACCGCGACATCGCCGACCTGCGCAGCGCCCTGAGCCTGTGGCGGGGCCCGGTCTTCGGCGGCCTGACCGGCGGTCCGCTGTGCCGCACCACCGTCGCCCGCTACGACGAGGCCCGCACCACCGCGCACGAGCTGCTGTTCGACCTGGAGCTGCGGGTCGGCAACCACGCCCGGATCGTGCCGGAGCTGACCGAGCTGTTCGCCCAGAACCCGATGCGCGAGCAGCTGTGCAGCCTGCTCATGGTCGCGCTGTACCGTTCCGGCCGCCAGATCGAGGCGCTCGAGGTGTACCGCGAATTACGCAAGCGGATCGCCGAGGAGCTCGGCATCGAGCCGTCGCCGATCCTGCGCCGGTTCGAGAAGGCGATCCTGGACCACGATCCGCTGCTGCTGTACGAGGACCTGGCCGACACGGCCGACGAGCAGCGCTACGCGTCCTGAGCGCCGGCCGGGGGTTCAGCGCGCGGGGGCGGCCTCCGCGCGCAGGACGCGGCGCAGGACCTTGCCCGTCGGGTTGCGCGGCAGCGACTCCACGAAGTCGTACCCGATCGGAATCTTGAAGCCCGCCAGCTTGCCGCGCAGGAACTTCATGAGGTCCCGCCCGCTCAGCGTCTCCCCGGCCCGGGTCACCACCGCCGCGCGCACCACCTCGCCCCAGCGCGGGTGCGGCACGCCGAAGACCGCCACGTCGTCCACGGCCGGGTGGGTGCGGATCACGTCCTCGACCTCGACCGGGTAGATGTTCTGCCCGGCCACGATGATGGTGTCGTTGATCCGGTCCCGCAGGAACAGGTAGCCGTCCTCGTCGAGGTACCCGGAGTCGCCCATGTAGAGCCAGCCGTCGCGCTTCATGCGGGCGGTCTCGTCGGGGCGGTGCCAGTACTCCACAAACTCGGCCGGCGTCCGCACGCAGATGCGCCCCGGCTCGTTCGGCCCCAGGGTGTTGCCGTCCTCGTCCACGATGCGCAGCTCGTTGCCCGGGCACAGCCGGCCCGCCGAGGCGAGCTTGGGATTCTCCGGCCGGTGCTCCTCGGCGCGCAGGCAGGTGATGAAGCTGCCCGTCTCCGCCGCGGCGTAGGCCTGCACCAGCTCGCCGCTGAAGCCCTCCATGCACTGCAGCAGCAGCTCCCGGTGGATGGGGGAGCCGCCGTAGACCGTCTTGCGCAGCGAGCGGAACGTGTCCCGGGTGACGCCGGGTTCGACGAGCATCATCTGCAGCATCGCCGGCGCCGCCCACAGGGTCGTCACGGCGTGCCGCTCGATGGCCCGCACCGCGTCCTCGGCCACGAACGTCTGCAGCACCACGCTCGTCGCGCCGGCGTTGAGGCAATGCATGAACCAGGCGTACCCGCCGGCGTGCAGGCCCGGGAACGCGCTGAGGCTGCGGTCCTCGGGCCGCCAGTCGATCCAGTCGACCCCCGCGCGGCGCATGTTGTCGATGAACGTGAAGAAGGTCCGGTGCGCGAGCACGACGCCCTTGGGCAGGCCGGTGGTGCCGCTGGTGTACATCTGCGCGACCGGCTCGTCGGTGGAGGGGGCGAACTCGAGGTCCGTCTCCGGCCGCCCCGCGAGCCAGGCCGTGAAGCCGGCGTAGCGCTGCCCGGGGGCGTCCACCTCGACGACGTCGAACTCCTCGACGGCGCGCGCGACGACGGGCATGAACTCGGCCTCGGCGAAGAGCACCGCGGCGGCCGAGTCGCGCAGGATGTGCTGCACCTCGCCCGGCGTCAGCCGCCAGTTGCACGGCACCAGCACCGCGCCGGCCTTCGCGCACGCCACGGCGAGCGTGTAGTAGTGGTGGGACTCGCGGCCGATGTACGCCACGCGCGCCCCCCGGGTCACCCCGTGCGCCCGCAGCGCGTGCGCCGCGCGGTTGCTGTCACGGTGCAGCCGGTCCCAGCTGACCACCGTGTCCTCGAACACGATGGCCGCGTGGCCGGGCCGGGTGCGGGCGTGCTCGGCGATCCGGGCGACGATGGTGGGTTCCGAGGCGTGCGCCATGCCGTCCATCCGTTTCGTGAAGGGGGTGGGGTCAGGCCGCGTCGAGGTAGACGCGGCCGAGCACGTCGTCCCAGAGCAGGCGGGTGCGCGCCTTGGGGGCCGCGCGGCGCACCGGCCGCTCGTCGGTGAAGAGGTCGGCCAGCACCTCGCCCGCGAGGTACTGGGTCACCTGCTGCACGGTGCAGCTGTTGAACAGCACGGCGCTGGAGAGGTCGACGCCGAAGAGGTTGGAGAGCCGTTCCTGGGCCTGCACGAGCAGTACCGAGGACATCCCGAGGGCGAACACGCTCTCGGTGGGCTCCAGCCGCTCGTCCTCGTCCATGAGCAGCACCCCGCGGAACTGCTCCGACACCATGGCCGTGAGCTCGGACCGCCGGTCGGGCATCGGAAGGCGTTGCAGGATTTCGACCGCTGTCGTGGTTACCGTCATTGTGTCGTCCACCTCTGCGCAACGGAGGTTGATATCGGGCGTGAGAGAATTTGTCGACATGCGTGTATGTCAATGAACTATCTCTCGGAACCGATTCAATCAGACGCCCGTGACATGTCGCTGACATGTCTCTGACCGCTGGTCAGAGGCCGTTTAAAAGTGGATCGATAGGAATTAGGGGAATTAGGCTGAAGACAATATGCGGGGTCGGCGAAACCGGCCCCGCACATCGTACTACCGCTATTTCGCGGCCGCAGGTTTGGCGGGCAACAACTGCACGAGCACCGCGAGTGCGGCGGCCACCGCGATGATGTACACGAGGCTGCCGCTGAACGCGTGCCCGAACGGATCGGCGGGCCCGGTCTGGGCCAGCCGCCCGTAGAAGATGACGCCGATGACGGCCACCCCGAACGCGTTGCCGGCCCAGGCGCCGGTGCTCAGCACGCCGGAGGCCGCCCCCGCGTAGTGCGGCGTGATGCGCGAGAGCACCGTGGAGGCCAGCGGCGCGACGGCGAGGCCCTGGCCGGCGCCGTCGATCACCAGCGCCGGGACGAGCCACCAGATGCTGCCGGTGGTGCCCACGTGCGCCACGGCCGCGATGAGCCCGGCCATCCCCACGATCCGCAGCACCGCGCCGAGCGCGATCACCTGGCGGCCGATGCGGGCGGCCACGAACCGCGCGGTCAGCGAGGTCACCATGTAGCCGCCGCCGAGCGCGATGAAGATCAGCCCGGCGTGCAGCGCGTCGTAGTGCCGCCCCTCCTGCACGTACAGCGCGAACACCAGGAAGAACGAGGCCTGCCCGAAGTAGAAGACCAGCTGGGCGAGCAGGCCCGCGGTGAACGCCCGCTCGCGGAACATCCCCGGGTCCAGCAGCGGCGAGCCCTGCCGGGCGGCGATCGAGCGCTCGTAGGCGGCGAAGGCCGCGAACAGCACCACCGCGCCCGCCAGTGAGGCCCAGGCCCACAGCGGCCAGCCCTGCTCGCGCCCCTCGATCAGCGGCAGGACCACGGCGATCAGCGCGGCCGAGAACAGCAGCATGCCGCCGATGTCGAGGGTGGGCTTGCCGGGCGAGCGCGAGTCGGGCATGAAGCGGGGGATGAGCGCCAGGGCGAGCGCCCCGATCGGGATGTTGATGAGGAAGCAGGCGCGCCAGCCCAGGCCGAACACGTCGCCCTGGATGAGCAGCCCGCCGATGAGCTGGCCGAAGACCGACGCCAGGCCCATGGTCACGCCGTAGAGCGTGAAGCCGCGCGCCTTCGCCTCGCCGGTCATCGTGGCGCCGACGGTGCTGAGCACCTGGGGCGCGAGCACGGCGGCCGCGAGGCCCTGCACGACCCGGGCCGCGACCAGCGCGCCGGCCGTCGGGGCCAGGCCGCAGGCGAGCGATGCGAGGGTGAACAGCACGATGCCGACCGCGTAGAGCCGGCGCCGGCCGAAGATGTCGCCGAGCCGGCCGCCGATCACCAGCCCGCCGGCGTAGGCGATGGCGTACCCGGCCACCACGAACTGGATCGCCGAGGCCCCGGCGTGCAGGTCCGTCTGGATCGACGGGATCGCCACGTTGACGATGAAGAAGTCCAGGACCGTCACGAACACGCCGATCATGAGCACGAACAGCGTGCCGCCCAGGGCCGGCGCCGGCGGCGATCCGCCATCGACCGGGGTCGGGCCGGGACCCCCGCCCGCGCCCGCCGTCGACTTCGCTTCTGCCGTCATCAGCTGCTACTCCAATCCCGGTTGCCGCGGCGGTGGGCACACGCCGCTCATCCCACCGTGCGTGGTTCGTCCCGAACGGGTCAATAACGTCGGAGGTCATGGTGCTCAGTCAGCACGATGACCGCACGGCGCGTACCCTCGGAGGCGTGACGGAGCTGCCGATGCGGACCTGGCAGCCGGTCGGCGACCGGCTGCGTCTCATGCGCGAGTCACGCGGGTTCAGCCAGCTGCGGCTGGCCAGCGAGGCCGACGTCTCCCCGCGCCACCTGAGCTACCTCGAGACCGGCCGCTCCTCGCCGAGCCGCGAGGTGCTGCTGCGCCTCGCCGACCACCTCGGGGCGCCCGCCCACGCGCGCAACGAGCTGCTGCTCGCGGCCGGGTTCGCGCCGGTGTACCACGTCGAGGACGCGGCGGTCGAGGAGGTGATCGAGCCCGCCCGGCAGGTGCTGCGGGCCCACGAGCCCCTGCCCGCGATGGCCGTCGACCGGCTGTGGAACCTGCTCGGCGCCAACTCCGGCTTCCGGCTGTTCACCGAGGGGGTGGCCGCGCACCTGCTGGAGCCGCCGGTGAACGTGCTGCGCCTGACCCTGCACCCCGACGGCCTCGCCGGGCGGATCGTCAACCTGGAGGAGTGGCAGCACAACCTGCTCTCCCGCCTGCGCCGCCGCGTCGACCGCGTCTGCGACCCGGCCCTGGCCGAGCTGTACCGCGAGCTGTGCGGCCACACCGGCCGCTGCGGCGAGGACGTCGAGGGCATCGAGAACATCCTCCTGCCCCTGAAGCTGCGGGACGGCTCGCGCCGGCTCAACTTCTACTGCACCGTCACGGTCTTCGGCACCGCCCTCGACGTCACCGTGGCCGGCGTGGCGATCAAGACCTTCTATCCCATGGACGACGCGACGACGCGGGCCTTGCGGGGGGCCACGACCGGCCCGCGCCGCGCGCGTGCCCCTCACCTCACGCGGAGGGACGTTTCATCGCGAACTGGTGCGCCGACGCGATCTTCCCGGCCGCGTTGAGCACGAGGAAGTCCTCGCCCCAGGTGTCGACCTCGCCGGTGGCGGCCGAGGCCATCACCCAGTGGAAGTGCACGCCGCCGTGGTGGCCGTAGGCGTCCTGCTGCGAGCGGAACACGAAGCCCTTCGAGCCGTACTCCTGCACCGCGTTGGCGGTGACGAACTCCATGGCCTGTACGCCGGTGACGGTGAAGAAGCGGTTGTTGTAGGTGCCGTCCTCGGCCCACAGGTCGCGGACCAGCTTGCTCCGGGCCTCGTCGTCGGGCTCGTTCCACGACGCGATGTACCGCTCGGCCAGCTCGTTGTAGTCGATGCTCGTCATGTCCGCGCTCCTAGATCGCCGGGGGCCGGAGCCCGAACTGGTAGTCGACGCGGATCTGCCCGTCGTCGTTGAGGAGCAGGAACTCCTCGCCGAAGGTGTCGACCTCGCCGGTGCGGGTGACCACCAGCACCCAGCCGAAGCGCATCCCGTTGTGGTGTCCGTAGGCGTCGCCGCGGCTGCGGAACGACAGCCCCTTGGCGAAGTACTCCTCGTGGGCGGTCCGCACCGCCATCTCGACGCCGTCGCGGCCGCCGCTGGCGAAGAGCCGGTTGTAGTACACCCCGTCCTCCGCCCACAGCTCGTCGATGAGCTTGCGGCGCAGCTGCGGGTCGGGCTCGTTCCAGATCGCCACGTAGCGCTCGGCGATCGCGTTGAATCCGGTCACGGTCTTCCTCCTTCTTGCTGAGCGAGCTTGCGGATGTGCCGGGTGAGGTCGGTGACGATGGGCAGGACGTTGTCGTAGATGAAGAAGTGGCCGCCGGCGAAGACCGACGTGCCGAGGTACTCAGGGGTGCGCGAGATCCACGAGTCGGCCGCGGCCGGGGTCATGAGCGGGTCCTCGGCCGCGGCGTAGGTGACGACCGGGCAGTCGAGCAACGCGGCGTCGTCGGTGTAGTCGATGCAGGCCCGCAGGTCGGCCCGCGTCGGCGGCAGGGTCACCGCCAGCATCTCGGGGTCCTCGTACATCACCGGCGGCAGCGACCCCAGCCCGATCACCCACTTGAGCAGCTCGTCCTGTGGCATCTCGACCTGCTCGCGGGTCGGCATCGCGAAGCCCTCCGGCGCCCAGGCCGCCGACGCCAGCAGCATCGGGCCGTGGCCGAACTCGTGCGTCATCGCCGCCGCCACCCGGTAGGCGACGAGCACGCCCATCGAGTGCCCGAACACCGCGTACGGCCGGTCGTCGAGCTCGGCCGCGAGGGCCTCGCTCGTGGCCGCCACGATGTCGTCGAGGCTCTCCAGCAGCGGCTCGGCGCGCCGGTCGAGCCGCCCCGGCAGCTGCACCGCCTGCGCGGCAATGTCCGGCGGGAACAGCGGCAGCCAGTCGCGGTACATCGGGGCGCTGCCGCCGGCGTAGGGGAACAGGAAGATCCGGGCCGTCGCCTCCGGCGAGGGCATGTCCGGGTGGAACCAGCGGGCGACCATGAGTCCTCCAAGGCAAAGGGAACGAGACGCCGGCCGGCCCGTCGCGAGGTCCGGGCCGGCCGGCGCCGACTACACCGCGGCCGGTTCGGGGAACATCTGGCGGTCGATGAACTCCGCCAGCAGCTCGGCGCTGGGGTACTCCAGCGCCACCGCCGAGGGCAGCGGCACCCCGAACGCCGCCTCGAGGGAGTTCTTGAGCTCGACGGCGACCAGCGAGTCGAGCCCCAGCCGCACGAACTCGGTGGCCGAGTCGACCGCGTCGGCGTCGTCGAAGTGCAGCACCGCGGCGACCCGGGCCCGCACGAACGCGTCGATGCGGGCCAGCCGCTCCTCGCGCGGCGCGGCGGCCAGCTCGTCGAGGTCGGGCCGGTCGGTGCCGCCGGCCCCGCTGTCGGACAGCAGCCGCTGGTACACCGCGTTGGCCACCGGCTTGCCGCCGGCGAAGCGGTCCCAGTCGCACTCGCCGACCACGGCCTGCCCGGCCGGGCGGCGCAGCAGGGCGCGCAGGGCCCGCATGCCGACCGCGGGCGTGGTGAGCACGATGCCCTCGTCGGCCCAGCGCTTGTAGAGCACGTCGGCCAGGCGGGCCGACATGCCGACCTCGCCCCACGGGCCCCAGTTCACCGTCGTGCCGGGCGTACCGGCGGCGAAGCGGCGCACCATGACCTCGTCGAGGAAGGCATTGGCCGCGGAGTAGTTCGCCTGGCCGGGGGTGCCCACGATCGGGGCGGCGGAGGAGTACCCGACCAGGAAGTCCAGCTCCGGCAGGTCCCGCGCGGCGCGGTGCAACAACCAGGTGCCGTACACCTTGGCCGAGAACACCGGCTCGATGGTCTCCCAGGTCTGCGCCGCGACCGGCGCGTCCTGCAAGGTGCCGGCCGAGTGCACGATCCCGCCGACCGGCCAGGGGCGGCCCGCCTCGGCGAGGATGCGGACGACGTCGGCGTCCTTGGCGATGTCGCCGCGGATCACCCGCACGTCGGCGTCCTGACCCAGCCGCTCGAACTCCCCGGCCACGTCCGCGGCCGGGGTGCCGCCGCGGCCGGTGAGCACGATGTGCCGGGCGCCCGCCGAGACGAGCGCGCGGGCCGTCACCACGCCGAGCGCGCCGAGGCCGCCGGTGACCACGTAGGTGCGGTCGTCGCGCAGCTCGACGGGCGCGCCGCGGCGCGGGCCGTCCAGGTCCAGCACCAGCTTGCCGAGGTTGGCGCCCCGGCTGAGCACCCCGAAGGCCTCCTCGACCTCGTCCAGGGAGTACACGCTGGTCCGCAGCGGCGCGAGCGTGCCGTCGGCGACCTGCCCGATGACGAGCCGCATAGCCTCGGCGGTGACCCGCACCGCGTCGTCCCACGGCAGCTCGCTGAGGTCGAAGTTGTGGTACGCCACATCCGGCCGCTCGGCGCGCACCTGCTCCGGCGTCCAGGCGCCGACCTTGCCCATCTCCACGAACCGCCCGTTGCGGCCCAGGCAGGACATGCTCGCCGGGATGAAGTCCTTGTTCAGGCTGTTGAGGACGATGTCGACCCCGGCCCCGCCGGTCTGCTCCAGCAGCTGCGCCGCGAAGTCGAGCGAGCGCGAGTTGTACAGGCGGGTCACGCCCTGCTCGCGCAGCAGCGGCCACTTGTGCGGGCTCGCGGTCGCGTAGATCTCGGCCCCGGCCGCCTTCGCCAGCTGTACCGCCGCCTGTCCGACGCCGCCGGCCGCCGCGTGGATCAGGATCCGGTCGCCGGCCTTGATGCCCGCGAGGGTGTGCAGCGCGTAGTGGGCGGTGACGTACGCCGCCGGCAGCCCCGCCGCCTCCGCGTGGCTCAGCCGCGGCGGCTTGGCCACGACGACCGTGGACGGCGCGACCACGTGCCGCTGCATGCAGCCGAGGTAGTTGACCACGACGTCGTCGCCGACGCGGTGGGTCGCCTCGGGGCCGGCGGCCACGACGGTGCCCGCGGCCTCGAAGCCCAGCGGCTGCTCGCCGAACTCCTTGAGCAGCCCCAGCGCGTTGAGCACGTCCTTGAAGTTCAGGCCGGCCGCGCGCACCAGGATCTCGACCTCGTCGCCCCGCGGCGCGACCCGCTCGGCGTGCACCTTGCGCACGCCGGCGAACTGGCCGTACTCGCGGATCGCGAGCGCGAAGCTGTCGTCGGGGCCAGGCGCGGCCAGCTCCAGCGGGACGAGCCGGCGCACGTGGCGGCGGCCGTCGCGGTAGGCGATCTGGAACTCCCCGGCGGGCGAGGCCCCGACCTCCTCCAGCAGGGAGCCGTAGCCGCCCTCGTCCCCGGGCAGGTCGACCATGGTGGTGCGGTACGCCGGGTGCTCGTTGAGCAGCGTGTGCCCGAAGCCCCACAGGCTCGCCGCGGCCGGCGGGCGGTCGAGGCCGGCCGCGTCGCCGGCCAGGTGCTGGGCCCGCTCGGTGACGAGCCACAGCCGCTGGTCGCGGCCGAAGCCGGCCTCGCCCAGCGTCCGCAGCAGGTCGAGCAGGCGCCGGTAGTTGCGCTCCGACTCCTCGGCGAGCGTGCCGCCCGGCTCCCAGAACCAGCACACGTCCGAGACGTCGTGCAGGTCCGCGGCCCCGGGTTCGTCGACGAACCGGGATCCGTTGAGGGCCCCCCGCGCGTGCTGCGGCGCCCGCACGGCCAGGATCGAGTGCGGCTCCTCGCCGCGACCCACGAGCGAGCGCCGCAGCCAGCGCAGGTCGTGGGCGAGCTCGCGCCGGGCGCCGTTGTCGGCGACCCGCTTCATGCCCAGGCCGCGCAGCTCGAACACCGGCCGGTCGCCCTCCAGCGCGACGAGGTCGATCGCGATGTCGACCTCCGGCACCGGGTCGGGGTCGAGGCGCAGCAGGACGCGCAGCGTCGCCGCCTTGGGCTTCTTGAACATCCGGAAGGAGGTGTACCGCACGGGCAGGTAGCTGTTGCCGTCGTTGCCGACGGCGGCGAAGGCGTGGGTCGCGGCGTCCACGATGAACGGCGGCACCAGCTCGGCCGCGTCGGCGTCGGCGCCGCGCAGCTCGCCGGTGGCGAAGTCGGCGCCGTACCGGGACACGTCGCCCATCCGCCGGAACTGCGGGCCGTACTCCAGCCCGGCCGCCGCGTAGAGCCGGTACACCGTCTCGGCGTCGACCACCTCGTCGGCCGGCTCCGCCTGGGCGGCCCGGCTCAGCAGCGCCTCCCCGGCCTCGGTCAGCGCCGCGGGGCCGGGCTCGCCGATGACCGCCCGCAGGTGGGCGCGCTCCACGCCGCCGTCGGCCACGCTCACGATCTCGGCGCGGACCCCGTCGCGCAGCCGCACCCGCACCTCGACGTCGCCGTCGTCGGGCAGGAACAGCGGCTCGAGGATCCGCACGTCGGTGACGGGCCGGCCGGCCTCGCCGAAGACCGCGTCCTGCAGGGCCAGCAGCGCCTCCAGGTAGCCGGTGCCGGGCATCACGACCCGGCCCATGATGACGTGGTCGGCGACGTAGGCCGGCGCGGTGGCGCTCCAGCGCGCCTTGAACTCGCGCACGCCCTCGCCGGCGGCGATCTCGGCGCCGAGCAGCGGGTGGTGGAGCCGCCCGCCCGCGGTGCGCGCGCCGCCGACGCCGTGGCGCGGGCCCTTGATCGGCAGCCAGTACCGCTTGCGGTCGAACGCGTACGTGGGCAGCCCGACCTTGCGCCGCTCCCGCCCGGCGTGGAAGCCGGGCCAGTGCACGGCGCCGCCGGCCCGGTAGTACTGGGCCAGGGCCTCGCGGACGACGACGCCCTCAGGGTCGTTGCGGTCGAGGCTGGACAGCCACAGGTGCTTCTCGCCGGTGACGCACTGGCGGGCCGGGGCGGTCAGCGAGCGGCCCGGGCCGATCTCGACGAAGGCGTGGGTGCCCCGCTTCTCGATGGTGGCCATCCCGGCGCGGAAGTCGACCGGCTCGCCGATGTGGCGGACCCAGTACTCCACGTCGGCCAGCTCGGCGAACCGTGCGACCTTGCCGGTCAGGTTGGAGACGAGGGTCAGGGTCGGCTCGTGGAACTCGATGCCCGCCAGCTCGCGGCGGAAGCCGTCGTACACCTCCCGCATCTGCGGGGAGTGGAACGCGTGCGACACGGCGAGCCGGGTCACCTTGCGCCCCTGCGCCTCCAGCGTGGCGCAGAGCCGGTCGAGCGCGCCGGTCTCGCCGGAGACGACGGTCTGCTGCGGCGAGTTCAGCGCGGCGACGGCCAGCTGCGGGTGCTCGGCGACGGCCGCGGCGAGCTCCTCGGCCGGGGCGTCGACGGCCGCCATGCCGCCGGACGCGGTCACCGACTGCATGAGCCGGCCGCGGGCGGCGACGAGCCGGACGGCGTCGTCGAGGGTGAACAGCCCGGCGACGGCGGCCGCGGCCACCTCGCCGATGGAGTGGCCGATGAGCGCGTGGGGCCGCACGCCCCACGACAGCCACAGCTTCGCCAGGGCGTACTCCAGCGTGAAGAGCGCCGCCTGGGTGTACCGGGTCTGGCGCAGCCGGTCGGCGTCGTCCCCGAACATGAGCTCGCGCACGGAACAGCCGAGCGGGCCGGCGAAGCGCTCGTCGCAGGCGTCGACCTGCTCGCGGAACACCGGGAACTGCTCGTAGAGCGCCGCGCCCATGCCCGGGTACTGCGCGCCCTGCCCGGCGAAGAGGAACGCGACCTTGCGCCGGGTCGCCCCGGCCGCCTTGTCGACGCGCGCGAGCTCGCGCTCCAGCAGCCGGTCCAGCTCGGCGCGGCCGCCGACCACGCCGGAGACCCGCAGCGGCAGGTGGGTGCGCCCGACGTTTGCCGTGTAGCAGACGTCCTCGGCGGTCAGCTCCGGGTCGGCGGCGAGGCGGTCGCGGTACCGCTGCAGCAGTGCCCCCAGCGAGCGCTTGCTCTTCGCCGAGAGCGTGAACACCGCGGCGCCCGGGGCCGGCGGCGGCGGGGCCTGTCCGGACGCGGCGGGCTCCTCCACGACGGCCGCGGCGATCGCGCCGCCGAAGCCGAAGCTGTTGATGACGGCCCGGCGGGTCTCGGCCTCCCACGGCCGCAGGCCGGTCGGGATCGACACCGGGATGCGGTCCCACGGGATGCGCCCGGACGGCTTGGTCATGTTCAGGTGCGGGAAGTAGCTGCGCTCGCGCATCTGCAGCAGCACCTTGACCAGGCCGCCGATGCCCGCGACGGGCTCCATGTGCCCGACGTTGGTCTTCACCGAGGAGACGACCAGCGGGCGCTCGCGGGTGTGCGAGGCGCCGAAGACGTCGACGATGGCGCCCATCTCGATCGGGTCGCCGAGCGCGGTGCCGGTGCCGTGCGCCTCCACGTACTGCACGTCGCCCGGGTCGGCCCCGGCCACCCGCAGCGCGGTGCGCATCACGCCCTCCTGGGCGGTGCCGTTGGGCACGGTCAGCCCGGCGCTGGCGCCGTCCTGGCCGATGGCGGTGCCGCGGACGACGCCGATGATCCGGTCGCCGTCGCGGCGGGCGTCGCCGAGGCGCTTGAGCACCAGCACGCCGCAGCCCTCGGCCCGCACGTAGCCGTTGGCCGAGTCGTCGAACGTCTTGCACTGCCCGTCCGGGGCCAGCATGCTGCCGTGCGTGAACATCACCGGGATGCGCGGGTGGTGGATGGCCGCGACGCCGCCGGCCAGGGCGATGTCGCACTCGCCGTTGCGCAGGCCCTCGGCCGCCAGGTGCAGGGCCGTGAGCGACGACGCGCAGGCCGTGTCGGTGGTCAGGCTGGGGCCCTGCCAGCCCAGGAAGTACGACAGCCGGCCCGACATCGGGAACATCGTGATGCCGGCCGCGAGGTGGCCGTCGAGCTCCTCGTAGGACAGCGAGTCGAGCTCCAGCGCGAAGTCGATGCAGCTGGCCCCGATGTAGACGCCGCCGCTGCCGTGGCGCAGCGTCTCGTAGTCGATGTTGGCGTGCTCCAGCGCCTCCCACGCGACCTCCAGCAGCATCCGCTGCTGCGGGTCGGTGTACTGCGCCTCCAGCGGCGAGACGCCGAAGAACGGCGCGTCGAACTGGTCGATCTGGTCGATGAACCCGAAGCCGGCGGCGCGGATCTTGCCGCGGGCCTCGGGGTCGTCGGAGGTGAACGCGGCACTGTCCCAGCGGTCCTCCGGCACCGGCCGGATCGCGTTGCCGCCACGGCGCAGGAACGCCGCGAAGTCGTCCAGGGATTCGTTGCCGCCGGGGAACCGGATGCCGGCTCCCACGATGGCGATCGGCTCGACGTCCGGCATCGTCCGTCTCCTTCGAATTACGTCGGGGTGGTCACAGCGCCAGCACGTCGGTGGCGAGGTGGTCGACCAGCCGGCGCACGTTCGGACTGTTGAACAGGACATTCGCGCTGATCGAGCAGGCCAGGGTCTGCTCCAGCCGCTCCTTGATGTCGGCGATGAGCAGCGAGGTCAGGCCCATGTCGAAGAAGCTCTCGGTGTCGGACAGCTCCTCGTCGTCCTCCATCAGCAATGTCGCGCGCAGCTGCGCGACGACCAGCTCCTCCAGCGCCTCGCGGCGCTCGGAGCGCGGAAGCTCGCGCAGCTGCAGCACGGCCGGCGATTCCGTCGCGCTCTCCATCACCACTCACTCCTCGTTGCCCGGGGATGCCGCGTATCGGCAAGTCAAACAGCGCGCGCTGACCGGATTCTGACGCTGAACTGATCCCCGCTATCCCTTGTGGACGGTCATCCGGAGGTCAGCGGGCGGTCAGCGCCGAGGGCAATCGTGGAGGCATGAAGGTAACGCTGTTCGAGCAGGCGCCGTACCGGTACCTGCCCGCGGACTTCGAGGAGCGGTACGACTCGGTCTGCGACACCCCGTACTCGCTGGTGGACCCGGAGCTGGCGTACACCTCGATGCGCAGCTTCCTCGACGAGCTCATGGCCGGGGCCCGGGCCGGCTTCGACGCGCTCATGGTGACCGAGCACGGCCAGAGCTCCTACGACCTGACCCCGAACCCCGACATCGTCGCCGGCGCGCTGGCCTACGCCACCGAGGCCGAAGGGCTCGACGTCGGCATCTACCCGATGGGGCGCACGCTGGGCAAGACGCGCGAGCCGGTCCGGGTGGCCGAGGAGTACGCGATGCTCGACCTCATCAGCGGCGGCCGGCTCATCGCCGGCTTCCCGGTCGGGCTGAGCTACGACGTGACCGTGAACAACGGCGTGCCCCCGATCGAGGGCCGCGGCCGGTTCAACGAGAACCTCGAGCTGGTGCTGCGCGCGTGGAGCGACCCGGAGCCGTTCGCGTGGAACGGCCGGCACAGCCGTCACCCGATGGTGAACATCTGGCCGCGCCCGCTGCAGCAGCCGCGCCCGCCCGTGTGGGTCACCGGCATCGGCAACCCGATCACGATGCAGATGACGCTGGAGCGCGACTTCGGCTTCAACTACTTCGGCTTCTCCGGCCCGAAGCTCACCGGCAAGCGCATCTTCCCGCGCTTCTGGGACCTCGTCGACCAGGCCGGGCTGCCCCGCAACCCGTACCGCGTCGGCTTCCTGCAGACCATCGCCGTCTCCGAGACCGACGAGCGGGCCGAGCGCGAGTACGCCCCGCACGTCGAGTACGCGTACCGCAAGGGCCTCGGCGCGATCCCGGCGCACCTGCTGGGCATCCCCGGCGCGGTCGACATCCGCGGCGTCGAGGCGATCCTCAAGGACCCGGGCGACCTGGGCATGTCCCGGCAGATGCGCGGGGCGAGCTACGCCGACATCGTCGGCTCCGGGGCCGTGGTCATCGGCAGCCCGGCGACCGTCGCGGACCAGCTGGTGGAGTTCTGCACCGAGTACCGCATCGGCAACCTGCACGCCATGCTCGGCTTCGGCTCGATGCCGAAGGAGCTGGTGCTCAAGAACATCGCGCTGTTCTCGGCCGAGGTCCTGCCGCGGCTGCGCAAGGTCTGGTCGGATTCCGATTCCTCGACTGGGACTGCGTTCGAACACCACTGGTGGCCTGAAAGATTGGGTGGCAGGGCGCGGGCGAAGGAGGCCGTGGCATGACCACGACGTTCGACATCCTGGGCGGGCGGATCAGCCTGCGCGTGCAGCGCTTCGGCGAGGGGGAGCCGCTGCTGTACATCCACCCCGAGGGCGGTCTCGCCCCGCGCGACCCGCTGCTGACCCACCTGGCCGAGCGGTACACCGTGTTCGCGCCGGAGTTCCCGGGGACCACGCCCGGCGACCCGTACGCCATCCACGCCCTCGACGGCTGGACCGACGTGGTCCTCGCCTACGAGGAGGTGACCCGCCGGCTCGGCCTGGAGCGGCCGGTCGTCGTCGGCCAGTCCTTCGGCGGCATGCTCGCGGCCGACCTCGCCGCGCACTTCCCGGCGCTGCCGTCGCGGCTGGTGCTCGTCGCGCCGGTCGGCCTGTGGCACGACGACCACCCGGTGAGGAACTGGACGACGGTCGCCCCGGACAAGACGGCCGGGATGCTCTTCCACGACCCGGCCGGCGACGCCGCCAAGGCCGCCCTGACCCTGCCCACCGACCCGGATCAGATGCGGGCCGTGCTGCTCGCGCGGGTGTGGTCGATGGCATGCACGGGCCGGTTCGCGTGGCCGTTCCCCGACCACGGGCTGCGTGGCCGCCTGCACCGCGTCGCCGCGCCGACGCTGCTGGTGTGGGGCCGCGACGACCGCATCGTCGACGCCGCCTACGCCAAGGAGTTCACGGCCGGCATCGCGTCGAGCTCGGCCACCGTCATCGACGAGTGCGGGCACGTGCCGCAGGTGGAGCAGTACCGGCAGACGGCGGCGGCGGTCGACGCCTTTCTGGCCTGACTTGGAGGGACCATGGCTGTCGAGGTTCGCATCCCCACGATCCTGCGCTCGTTCACGGCCGACGCGAAGGTGGTCGAGGGCCGCGGCGCCACCGTCGCCGAGCTCTTCACCGACCTGGAGACCCGGCACCGGGGCCTGCGCGACCGGCTCGTGACCGGCGAGGGCGCGCTGCACCGGTTCGTCAACGTGTACGTCAACGACGAGGACGTGCGCTTCCTGGGCGCGCTGGACGCGCCGGTGCACGACGGCGACCACGTCACCATCCTGCCCGCGGTCGCCGGGGGCGCCTGCGCCTTCGCCGCCGTCGCGGCGATGCACGGCATCGACCTGGCCTCGACGGGGATCGGCGGATGACCCGCTACGACTCGCTGCTGGACGCGTGCGGGGAGACGCCACTGATCGGCCTGCCGCGGCTCTCCCCGCGGCCGGGCGTCCGGCTGTGGGCGAAGCTCGAGGACCGCAACCCGACCGGCAGCGTCAAGGACCGGGCCGCGCTGTGGATGGTGCGCGAGGCCGAGGCGGCCGGGCGGCTGCGGCCCGGCGATACGCTGCTGGAGCCGACGAGCGGCAACACCGGCATCGCGCTGGCGATGGTGGCGAAGGTGCGCGGCTACCGGCTGGTGTGCGTCATGCCGGAGAACGTGTCGGCCGAGCGGGCGGCGCTGCTGCGGATGTACGGCGCCGAGGTGATCCGCTCCCCGGCGGCGGGCGGGTCGAACCGGGCCGTGGCGATGGCCCGCGAGATCGCCGGCGACCACCCGGACTGGGTGCTGCTGCACCAGTACAGCAACGCCGCCAACGCCCGCGCCCACTTCGAGTCCACCGGACCCGAGCTGCTGCGGGACCTGCCCACCATCACGCACTTCGTGGCGGGGCTGGGCACCACGGGCACGCTGATGGGCGTCGGGCGGTACCTGCGTGAGAAGGCGCCCGGCGTCCAGGTCGTCGCGGCCGAGCCGCGCTACGGCGAGCTGGTCTACGGCCTGCGCAACATCGACGAGGGCTACGTGCCGGAGCTGTACGACCCGGAGGTGCTCACCCGGCGCTTCTCGGTCGGCACGGCCGACGCCCTGCGCCGCACCCGCGAGCTGCTCGAGGCCGAAGGGGTCTTCGCCGGTCTCTCCACGGGTGCGGTACTGCACGCCGCGCTGTCGGTCGCCGAGCGGTGCACGACGGCCGACATCGCGTTCCTCGTCGCCGACGGCGGCTGGAAGTACCTGTCCACGGGCGCCTATGAGGGCACCCTGGACGAGGCCGCGGCCGCCCTCGGCGGTCAGCTCTGGGCGTGAGTCTCGGCGAGGTAGGGGTTGAGGGCGGCCGCGAGCAGCTCGCGGTCGTTCTTGTCCAGGGACTCGCCGGTCCACGTCTCGGCCAGCTCGATCGTCTCGCCGCTGTGCAGGGTCAGGCTCACCTTGATCGGCACGTTCTTCAGCACGGCCGCGGCGCGCACGTCCTCGTAGGCCACGAACCGGTGCCGCCGCGCCAGCTGCGCGACGGGCGCCGAGCGCAGGATCTCGACCAGGCGCTGCTTGCCGTGGTCGGTGGACTTCGGACCCGGCACCAGCAGCAGCCCGGTGTTGAGCAGGAGCACGTCGAAGTGCTGCTTGCCGGGCGCGTTCATGTTCGCGATGCCGCCGATGACCTCGGCCCCGTCGGCGGTCGCGACGGCCGACTGCTGCCGGACGGCGGTCACGTCGACGCCGAACTCCGCGAGCCGCCGCCGCGCCTCGGCCACCGTCTCCGGGGCGACCGCGAGCCGGGCGATCTCCATCGTCGGCAGCGCGGTGCCGTCGGGCCGGGCGAACGTGGCGCCGCCGGTCCACGAGTGCTTCCAGCGCCCGGCCCCGCCGCTGCGGGCGGCCAGCCCGATCGCGGAGTCGACCCGGTCGACCAGCAGCTCCCGCTGCTGCGGCGGGTCGCTGTGCGGCGCGACGGCGCGGCCCAGGTCCGCCGCCGCGCCCTGCTCGAGGATGTGCAGCACCAGCCCGAGATCGCCCTGCGGGGTGCCGGCCAGCCGGGCCGCGGCCCGGAAGAGCGCGTCGACGTCGCGCTGCGCCCCGGCCGCGATGCCGGCGTCGGTGAGCTCGTCCCACGGCAGCAGCGTCTTGTCCTCGATGTTCATTGCGGCCCGCTGGAGCCGCTGGGCGAGCATCGCCGGGTCGCCGAGCAGCACCGCGGCGGGGCGCTCGTCGGCCGGGACGCCCGGGTCGGGCATGGCCTGCATGGCCCGGATGCGGTCGGCGATCGGCGGGTGCGAGTCCCAGCGCGACTTCTTCTCCTCCGGGGCGTTGTCGCGCAGCTCGGCCAGCTGGCCGGAGCGCCCGCGCAGCAGCAGGGCGAAGCCGCCGAAGACGTCGCGCGGGGCGAGCTTGGCGTCCCAGCCGATGGTGACGTACCGCCCGACGAAGAAGTTCCACGCCGTGTCCACGACCGCGAGGTCGCGCATCGAGCTCACCGCGGCCGCCCGGCCCGCGACCCGCACCGAGAACTCGTCGGCCTCGTACTCCATACGCCGGCTCACCGCCTGCTCGACGAGGATGTAGAGCCGCGCGTAGGTGCGGAACACGAACCCGGCGATGCTGGACGGCCCGACCTGCACGATGGTCTGCACGATCGCCATCCGGCCCCGGTGGGCCAGGGCGCCGAGCTTGGTGTGGCTGCCGGAGTAGTGGCCCAGCTCGTGGGCGAGCACCGAGCGCACCTGGGCGACGGTGAACGCCTGCAGCAGCGGCAGGCCGACGTACATGATCCGCCGGCCCCCGGCCAGGCCGAGCAGGCGCGTCTGCTCGGCGACCGCGGCGTTGACGTCCGGGATGAGCCGGATCTCGTCGGGGGCCCGGGTGCCGACCTGGTGCGCGAGCTCGTGCGCGGTGTCCCAGAGCCCGCGCGCCTCGTGCGGGGCGAGCGGCAGCCCCTCGGGCTCGCCGGGCTTGGCCGTCAGGATCTTCCAGAACGCGACGACGATGCCCACCGCGATCGCGATGGTGAGGAAGGCGAGCTTGCCGGCGGCCGCGCCCGGGTGCTCGCTCCACAGCCAGACCGTGAGCCAGCCGAGCCCGGCGATGAGCCCGACGGCGAGCAGGTAGAACCCGGCGAGCAGCGCGACCGAGATGGCGGCCCGGATCGTCGTCTTCATGGCGTTCGTCCCCCGTATGTGTGAGCGGTTCACATTATGCGCAGCCGGGGGGCGGCTGTCTGTCCCACGACCGGGAGTCACACAAGGTCATCGGCCCGCGACGGGTGGCCGGAAGGTCATCGGCCTCCCGGCACCACGTCGATCACCGCGGTGGTCAGGGTCGGCGACTCGGCGGACGTGCTCGACCTCGACTGGTTCAAGTTCGTCTGATACGCGACAGGGCCGGCGCCGAACCGCGGCGCCGGCCCGGCCGTGTCCGTGGGCATGTCCCACTTCGTGTTCGCGTCGATGCCCAGCGCGGGCCACACCGACCCGCTCAAGCCGATCGCGTGCGCCCTCACCGGGGCCGGTCACACCGTCGACTGGTACGCCGGGCGCCGCTTCCGGGCCGGCGTCGAGGCCACCGGCGCCACGTACCGGCCGATGCACGCCGAGCTCGACGCCCCGCCCGTGCGGTCCGGCCGGACCGGGCTGGACGGCATCCGCTGGGACCTCAAGCACCTGTTCCTGGATCCGGTACCGCGCCAGCTCACCGAGCTCGACCGGCTCGTCGCGCACACCCGCCCCGCGGCCGTCGTGGCCGACATGGGCTTCGTCGGCGCCGCCGTGCTGCATGAGCTGACCGGCGTCACCTGGATCTCGGTCGGCATCTCGCCGCTGCCGATCCCGAGCCGCGACACCGCCCCGTTCGGCACCGCCCTGCCCCCGTCGGCCACGCCGCTGGGCCGGGTCCGCAACCGCCTGCTGTACACGCTGATGGACCGCGTCGTCCTGCGCGACGTCGGCCGGCACTGGCAGCGGATCCGGGCCCGGGTCGAGCTGCCGCCGTCGCGCACCTCCCCGCTGGCCGGCATCTCGCCGCGGCTGCACCTGCAGAACGGCGTCGCCGAGTTCGAGTACCCGCGCTCCGACCTGCCCCCGCAGGTCCGCTTCGTCGGCTCCCTGGCCGGCGACCCCGGCACCGCGTTCGACCCGCCGCCGTGGTGGCCCGACGTGGTCTCCGGCGACCGGCCGGTCGTCCACGTCACCCAGGGCACGGTGGCCAACGACGACCTCGGCGCGCTCGTCACCCGCACCGTCCGCGTGCTCGCCGGCGACGACGTGCTCGTGGTCGCGACCACCGGCGGCGCCGACCCGGCGGTGCTGGGCCCGCTGCCGGCCAACGCCCGCGCGGCCGCGTTCGTGCCGCACCGGGACCTGCTGCCGTACACCGCGGCGATGGTGACCAACGGCGGCTACGGCGGCGTGCAGACGGCCCTCGCGCACGGCGTCCCGCTCGTCGTCGCCGGCGCCACCGAGGACAAGCCCGAGGTCGCGGCCCGCGTCGCGCACGCGGGGGCGGGGATGCGCCTGCGCTCGGCGGCGCCGTCCGACCCGGAGCTGCGCGCGGCGATCCTGCGCGTGCTCGGCGAGCCGTCGTACCGGCGCGGCGCCGGCCGGCTGCGCGACGCCTACGCCCGCATCGACACGCCGGCCGAGCTTGTCCGGCTCGTGGAGGGCGTCGTCCGCCCGTCAATTGTCAAGTATTGACAGATCTCCCTGGGATGGGAGAACCTTCACGAGCGTCGATTTCGGCGGTCGGCGGCCACTCACCTGGTTGATCGATCGGAGCGACGTGAGAAGGCTGCTCTGCAACGTCCTGGCCGCGGCATGCGCCGCCGCCGTCACCGTGACCGCCCTCGGCGCGCCCGCCCGGGCCGCCGTACCCGCCGACCTCACTGGTCTCGTGAACCCGCTGATCGGGACGCAGAAGGAGGGCAACACGTTTCCCGGTGCGGCGCTGCCGTTCGGGATGGTGCAGGCCAGCCCCGACACCGGCTGGGGGACCGGGTACAACTACGACCACACGAAGGTCTGGGGCTTCTCCCAGACGCACCTGTCCGGCGTCGGCTGCCCCGTCGCCGGTGAGGTGCCGCTCATGCCGACCGTCGGCGCCGTGAACAGCAGCGACCCGAACACCTACGGGCAGGCGCTCAACCACGGCCAGGAGCAGGCCACCCCGGGCTACTACCGGCTCGGCCTGCCCAGCGGCGTCACCGCCGAGCTGACCGCGACGCTGCGCAGCGGCTGGCAGCGGTACACCTTCCCGGCCGGCACCGAGTCCAACGTGCTGTTCAACACGGCCCAGGCGCGCGGCCAGGCGACGGGCGCGAGCACCTCGAGCGTGTCCATTGTGGGCAGTGACACCGTCGAGGGCTCGGTGACCGTGAGCGGCTTCTGCGGCTCGTCGCCGGCGCACACGGTCTACTTCACCGCCCAGTTCGCCCGGCCGTTCGCGTCGTTCGGCACCTGGTCCGGCTCGACGTTCACCGGCGGCTCCCGGTCCTCGTCGGGCAGCGGGGCCAAGGGCGGCTGGGTGCGCTTCGACACCACCGCCGACCGCGGCGTCACGGTGAAGGTCGGGCTGTCCTACACCGGCCTGGCCGGGGCGCGGGCCAACCTGAGCGCGGAGACGTCGGCGGCGGGCTTCAGCTTCGACACGGTACGCCAGGCCGCCCACGACACCTGGAACGCCGAGCTGCACAAGGCCGAGGTCGACGGCGGCACCATGGACCGGCAGGTCGCCTTCTACACGTCGCTGTACCACTCCCTGCTGCACCCGAACCTGGCCGGCGACGTCGACGGCAGCTATCGCGGCTTCGACAACGCCGTGCACACCGCGTCGGGCTACACGCCCTACCAGACGTTCTCGCTCTGGGACACCTACCGCGCCCAGAACCAGCTCGTGGCCCTGCTGGAGCCCCAGGTGGCGCGCGACTCGGCGCTGTCGCTGCTCGCCGTGGACCGCGAGCTCGGCTGGCTGCCGCGGTGGGCGCTGGACAACACCGAGACGAACACCATGACGGGCGACCCGGTGACCCCGTTCCTCGTCGACCTGTGGTCGCGCGGGCTGCTGTCCGGCTACGAGGAGCAGTTCTACACCGCGCTGCGCAAGAACGCGCTCGGCACCCCGCCCGCCGCGACCGGGCTCAACGGCCGCAACGGCAACCCGTACTTCACCGCGCTGGGCTACGTGCCGACCGGCGTCACGTGCACCCCGACCAACCAGTTCGACCACGACTGCCAGTACCCGAGCTCGGCCACCCTGGAGTACGCCGCGGCCGACTCGGCGCTGTCCATCATGGCCCGGGCCCTCGGCCACACTGCCGACGCGGACGCGCTCGCCGCGCGGGGCCAGAACTACCGGAACCTGTTCGACCCGTCGATCGGGTTCTTCCGGCCGCGCAACGCCAACGGGGTCTTCGCGCCCACGTACTCGCCGACCGACGGCGCGCACACGTTCCACGAGGCCGGCGCGTACCAGTACCAGTGGCTCGTGCCGCAGGACCCCGACGGCCTCGTCGGGCTGCTCGGCGGCAAGGCGGCCGCGAACACGCGGCTCGACCAGTTCTTCGCGTACAGCGACCTGCTGAGCGACCCGTCCGGCACCGCGCACACCAAGTGGGTCAACGGCGCCTACGACTACTACAGCTTCACCACCTACAACCCCAACAACGAGCCGGACCTGCTGGCGCCCTACACCTACCTGTGGACCGGCCAGCCCTACAAGACGGCGACGGTGCTGCGGGCCGCGTACACCCTCTTCGCCAACGGCCCCAACGGCGTCACCGGCAACGACGACCTCGGCACCATGTCCGCCTGGTACGTCTTCGCCTCTCTCGGCCTGTACCCGCTGATGAACGGCGCGAACTTCTACGGCGTCAGCACCCCGCAGTTCCCGTCGGCGAAGGTGACCGTGGGCGCGTTCGGGTCCCAGCAGGGCGGCACGATCACCATCGCGGCCCCGGCGTGAGCGACGCGAGCCGCTACATCGGCACCGCCACGCTCGGCGGCACCGCCTTCACCCGCACCTGGCTCTCGCAGGCCGACATCGCCCACGGTGCATCCCTCAACTACGGCGTCACCGGTACCCCGGGCGCCTGGGGCACCGGCGCGGGGGACACGCCACCGTCGGCGAACCACACGACCCCGCCGGCCGCCCAGCCGAACCTGGCCCAGGGCAGGGCCGCGACCGGCTCGGCCCCGTGTGCGGCGACGGAGGGCCCGGACAAGGCCGTGAACGGCAGCGTGACCGGCGGCAACCCGGACAAGTTCTGTTCCGGGGCGGCCGGGGCCTGGGTGCAGGTCGACCTCGGCTCCGCGCAGACGCTGAACCGGCTCGTGGTCAAGCACGCGGGCGCCGGCGGGGAGCAGGCCGCGTACAACACCAGGGCCTTCACCATCCGGACGTCGGCCGACGGCAGCACGTGGGCGACCCCGGTGACGGTCACGAACAACGCGGACCCCGTGACGACGCACCAGATCGCGGCCACCACGGCGCGCTACGTCCGGATCGACGTGACCACCCCGACCCAGACGTCGGACACGGCCACGCGCATCTACGAGCTGGAGGCGTACGGGCCGTCGCTTACCAACTTCGCGCTGAACCACCCCGCGACGGGCTCCGCCGCGTGCGCGGCGACGGAGGGCCCGGACAAGGCGGTGAACGGCAGCGTGACGGGCGGCAACGCCGACAAGTTCTGCTCCCTGGCGGCGAACGCGACGCTGCAGGTGGACCTGGGCGCGGTCCGGTCGATCGGCCGCTTCGAGGTCGCCCACGCCCAGGCCGGCGGCGAGTCGGCGGACTGGAACACGAAGGCCTTCACCATCGACGTGTCGGCCGACGGCACCACGTGGACCAGGGCCGTCACCGTCACGAACAACACGGCGGCGAACACGGCCCACCCGGTCGCCGTGTCCGGCCGGTACGTCCGCCTGACCGTCGCCACCCCGGCCCAGACGACTGATGCAGCGACACGCATCTATGAGTTTCGCGCCCTGGGGTGAGTGGCCGGGTGATTCGTCTGCTCACCCGTCCGCGCCGGGTTCGGCGCGCTCCGGCCGGGCTTACCGTCGATGTATGCCTCCCGAACTCGTTCGCCCTTACGTGCGGGTGATCCCCATCGCCCACATCCCGCCGGCCCCACCGCGGCGCTCCACGGTTGCGCCGCGCCCCGTACCGCCCATGTACCGCCCGCGCCACGACGTGGTGACGCGGTCCGTTCCGTCCAACCCACCGCAGCGGTCGTCCCGGCGGCGTACCAGCCGCCGGGCTCCGGCCCTCGCTTGGGGCGCGCTGCTGATCACCCTGGCGACCGCGTCGGTCGCCCTGCGCCCGGACGTGAGCGAGCCGACGGCCCAGGCCGCGGAGTTCGGCCACCTGGAGACGGCGCTCCTGCCGGCCCCGCACGCGGAGGGGATCGCCCAGCGCACCTCGACGCCGCCCCGCCCCGACGCGCCCACCCGCCGCGCCAAGCCCTGAGTTCACGCGGCCGGGCTATGCTGCCCCATGCAGCAGCACGAACGCGAGGTGCTCGACTGGCCGACCTTCGGCCGGGCGGCCCGCGAACTGGCCCAGGCCATCGCCGACGACGCCTTCCGCCCCGACCTCGTCCTGAGCGTGGCCCGCGGCGGCCTGCTCGTGGCCGGCGCGCTGAGCTACGCCCTCGACGTCAAGAGCATCCACATGCTCAACGTCCTGTACTACACCGGCGTCGACGAACGCCTCGACGCCCCGGTCATCCTGGACCCCCGGCCCGACCTCGCCGACCTGGCCGCGGCCCGGATCCTGATCGCCGACGACGTCGCCGACACGGGCGCCACGCTGGAGGTCGTGCGCGACTTCTGCGCCGGGCGCGTGGCCGAGGTGCGCTGCGCGGTGCTGTACGAGAAGCCCGGCTCGACCGTCACCTGCGACTACGTGTGGCGGCGGACCGATCGCTGGATCAACTTCCCGTGGTCTAGCCTGCCGCCGGTGACCGACCCGGCGGCCCCGGTGACCGGCTGACGTCCCGGGGCGGTCTCAGGCCGGCGGGGGAGCGGTGCTGCGGCGCGGGATCAGCGTCGGGGACAGCGACATGAGCACCGACCGGCGGCGCTTGCCCTCGATCCGCTCCAGCAGCAGCCGCGCCGCGTTCGCGCCCATCAGGCGGCCGTCCTGGTCGACGCTCGTCAGCGAGATCGGGCCCATCGCCGCGACCGTCGTGTTGTCGTAGCCCGCGACCGAGATGTCCTCGGGGATGCGCAGCCCGGCCTCGTACACCGCGTTGAGCACGCCGATCGCCGCGACGTCCGCGCCCGCGAAGATCGCCGTGGGGCGCGACGGGCGGGCCAGCAGCTCGCGGGCCGCGGCGTAGCCGCCCTCCTCGCTGTACGTCGACGGCACGACGTCCACCTCGTCGCCGAGGCCGTTGCGGTCCATCGCCTGGCGGTACCCCTCCGCCCGCACGGTCTGCGGCATCGTGGTCGGGATGCCCCGGGTCGCGTCGCGGTGCTCGATGTGCGCGATGCGCCGGTGGCCCAGGCCGCACAGGTGGTCCACGATGAGGCCGGCCCCGGTGATGTCGTCGTCGACCACCGCGTCGAACTCCGCCGAGCGGCCGTGGCGGCCGATGACGACGGTCGGGATCGTGCGCGCGGTGGCCTCCAGCTGGCTCCGCGGGAGTACCGGCGCGATCATGATGAGGCCGTCCATCCGCCGGTCGATCATGGCGTCGGTGATGCGGGCCTGCGACTCGGGCGTGCTCCCGCCCGGGCCGAGCAGCGCCTGGTAGTCGGTGCCGGCGAAGTGCTCGCCGATGCCCTCGATGAGCTCGGGGAAGAACGGGTTGCGCAGGTCGGGGATGAGCACGCCGATGGTGTACGTCTGGCCGCGCATGCCCCGCGCGGCGGCGTGCGGGCGGTAGCCGAGCTCCGCGATCGCCGCCCGGACCCGCTCCTGCATCGCCGGGCTGACCCCGTAGGCGTTGCGCAGCACCTTCGACACCGCCGCCGTGGACACGTTGGCCCGGCCGGCGACGTCGGCGATGGTCGCCCGCCGGGCCGCCGGTTCCGCCGAGGGGTCCGCTGCCATCCGCTGTTCTCCTTCGGGCCGGATGTGTAGAACGAACTACACCTGCGAGAAGTCTAGCCAGGCCCACGGAGTGCCCGGCGAGTGGACATTGGTCTACGAAATCCGGCACATCCACGCGCTTGACAGCCCATTGGCTCGGGCTCAACATGTGGAGAACGCTCTACGAAATCCCATTGACGCTGCACACCCTCCCGGCTCTTTGCCGGAGCGTTGAATCGTTTCAGAAGCGAGGCCGCCCCATGCGCGTAGTCGAACTCCGGGCCGAGCACGTCCGGGAACCCCTCGGACTGGGCTCGGCCCGCCCCCGCCTGTCCTGGCGGCTGGAGACCGACGTCCCCGGCGCCACCCAGGTCGCCTACGAGCTCACGGTGGGCGAGCACTCCACCGGCCGCGTCGAGTCCCCGGACCAGGTGCTCGTGGCCTGGCCGGCGCCGCCCCTGGCCTCCCGCGAGGCCCGCGCGGTGACCGTCCGCGTCTGGACCGGCCCCGAGGACTCCGCGACGAGCGATCCGCTCCGGGTCGAGGCGGGCCTTCTCGATCCGCGCGACTGGCGGGCCGCGCTCATCGGCGGCGAGGCCCGGCCCGGCGACACGGACGGCCCGGCGATCCTGCTCCGCCGCGAGTTCGAGCTGCCCGCCGAGCCGGTCCGGGCGCGGCTCTACGCGACCGCGCACGGCGTGTACGAGCCGGAGCTCAACGGGGCCACCGCCGGCGACCACGTCCTCGCCCCGGGCTGGACCAGCTACCACCACCGCCTGCGGTACCAGACGTACGACGTCACCGGGCAGCTGCGCGCCGGGCGCAACACGATCGGCGCCTGGCTCGCCGAGGGCTGGTACGCCGGCCGCCTGGGCTTCCGCGGCGGCCGCCGCGGCGTCTACGGCGACCGTCCCGCGGTCGCGCTGCAGCTCGAGGTGGCCTGCGCCGACGGCTCCACCCACGTCATCGCCACCGACGGGGAGTGGCGGGCCGCGCCGAGCCCGATCACCGCGACGGGGCTGTACGACGGGGAACGGTACGACGCCCGCCGGGAGGAGATCGGCGCACACGAGTGGGGGCCGGTGACCGAGCGGCCGCTGGACGCTTCCCGGCTGGTCGCGCCGGACGGCCCGCCGGTGCGCCGCACGGAGGTCCTGCGCCCGGTGTCGGTCCGGCGGACCGGCGACGGCCGGACGATCCTCGACTTCGGCCAGAACCTCACGGGCCGCCTGCGCATCCGGGTCGAGGGCGAGCGCGGCGCGACCGTCGTGCTGCGCCACGCCGAGGTGCTGCAGGACGGCGAGCTGTACACCCGCCCGCTGCGCGAGGCCGAGGCGCGGGACGAGTACATCCTGCGCGGGGGCGGACCGGAGACGTGGGAGCCCCGCTTCACCGTGCACGGCTTCCGGTACGCCGAAGTCGCCTCAATTACACATGCCTCGTCGGTGGAGACGGGGTCGGCCGGCGCCGGCTCGGTTGAGTCCGAAGTGGACGCCGAGGCCGTGGTCTGCCACACCGACATGACCCGCACCGGCTGGTTCGACTCGTCCGACCCGCTGCTCAACCGCCTGCACGACAACGTGGTGTGGAGCATGCGCGGCAACTTCCTCGACGTGCCCACCGACTGCCCGCAACGCGACGAGCGGCTGGGCTGGACCGGCGACCTCGCCGTGTTCGCGCCGACCGCCGCGTTCCTCTACGACTGCGCCGGCCTGCTCACCTCCTGGCTGGCCGACCTCGCGGCCGAGCAGGCGGAGCTGGGCACCGTGCCGTTCTACGTGCCGTGGGTGGAGCTGCTCGGCCCGTCGCTGCCGGCCGCGGTCTGGGGCGACGCCGCGGTCGTCACCCCGTCGGTGCTGCACGAGCGCTTCGGCGACGCCGGGATACTGCGGCAGCAGTACCCGAGCATGCGCGCCTGGGTCGACCAGGTCGCGGCGCTGTCCGGCGAGCACCGCCGGTGGGACTCCGGGTTCCAGTTCGGCGACTGGCTCGACCCGGCCGCCCCGCCCGAGCAGCCGGCCGCCGCGCGCACCGACCCGCACCTGGTGGCCACGGCCGCCCACGCCGACAGCGCGCGCCGGCTGGCCCACATCGCCGCCGTGCTGGGCGAGGACGGCGACCGGGAGCGGTACCTAGCGCACGCCAACGCCGTGGCCGAGGCGTTCAACGACGAGTTCGTGACGCCGAGCGGCCGCCTGGCCAGCGATGCCCAGACCGCGTACGCCATGGCCCTGACCACCGGGCTGCTCGCGAAGGAGGAGCAGCGGGAGCGGGCCGGGCGGCGGCTCGTCGAGCTGGTGCGGGCCGAGGATTACCGGGTCGGCACCGGGTTCGCCGGGACGCCGCTCATCTGCGACGCGCTGACCGGCGTCGGGGCCGCCGACGTCGCCTACCACCTGCTGCTGCAGCGCGAGTGCCCGTCCTGGCTCTACCCGGTGACGATGGGCGCCACCACCATGTGGGAGCGCTGGGACAGCCTGCTGCCCGACGGCACCGTCAACCCGGGCGAGATGACCTCGTTCAACCACTACGCGTTCGGCGCGGTCGCCGACTGGCTGCACCGCACCGTCGCCGGGCTCGCCCCGGCCGCGCCCGCGTACCGCCGGATCCTCGTCCGGCCCCGCCCCGGCGGCGGCCTCGAGCACGCCGAGGCGGTGCACGACAGCCCGTACGGCCGGATCCGGGTCGGCTGGCGGCGCGCGAACGGACAGCTGAACGTGCACGTATCCGTTCCGCCCGGGGTCACCGCCCGGGTCGAGCTGCCCGCCCCGGGCTGGGCGCCGGTCGAGGCCGGGCCGGGCATCCACGAGTACACCTGCGATTTCCGCGCCCCGGCCGACGACCCGCCGCCGGTCCGGGACGCACACCCCTTCAACACCCCCGAGAAGGAGTAGCCATGATGCAACGACGACACCGCCTGGTCGTCGCGCTGACCGCGACCGTGGGCGCCCTGGTGCTCAGCGGCTGCAGCGCCGGTGACCTCGGCTCCAGCGACAGCGGCGACGGCACGACGCTGTCCTTCCTGTCCGACAACTCCGACGCGAGCCTCAAGACCGCGCAGGGCCTGGCCGACGCCTTCAACGCCAAGAAGACCGGCGTCACCGTCAAGGTGGAGACGCGCCCGCAGGGCACCGAGGGCGACAACATCGTCAAGACGCGGCTGTCCACCGGCGACATGACCGACGTGTTCATGTACAACTCCGGCTCGTTGTTCGCCGCGCTCAAGCCCGAGCAGAACCTCGTGCCCGTCGACGACCAGTCGTACGCCGGCGACCTCGACGCGACGTTCAAGTCGACCGTGTCGGCCGGGAACAAGCTCTACGGCGTGCCGTTCGGCGGCGCGACCGGCGGCGGCGTCCTCTACAACAAGGCCGTGTTCGCCAAGCTGGGCCTGCAGGTGCCGAAGACCTGGGCCGACTTCATGGCCAACAACGCGAAGATCAAGGCGGCCGGGATCGCGCCGGTCGTGCAGACCTACCAGGACACGTGGACCTCGCAGCTCATCGTGCTCGCCGACTTCCACAACGTGGCCGCGGCCCAGCCGGACTTCGCCGAGCAGTACACCGCGGGCAAGGCCAAGTACGCGACCACCCCGGCCGCGCTGAAGAGCTTCCAGCGCCTGCAGGACGTGCACGACCAGGGGTACCTCACCAGCGACTTCGCCTCCACCAAGCTCGAGGCCGGCATCAAGCACCTCACCGACGGCACGGGCGCGCAGTACCCGATGCTCACGTTCGCCGTCGGCACCATCGCGTCGCAGTCCCCCGAGAAGATGAACGACATCGGCTTCTTCGCCCTGCCCGGCGACGACGCGGCCAGGAATGGTCTCACTGTGTGGGAGCCGGCCGGGGTGTACATCCCGAAGACGACGACCGCCAAGAAGCTCGACGCGGCCCGGAAGTTCCTCGCCTTCGTCGCGAGCAAGGACGGTTGTGACGCGATGGCCAAGGCGACGACCCCGTTCGGGCCCTTCCTGGTGAAGGGGTGCACCCTGCCGTCCGACGTGGCCGCCCCGATCAAGGACATGCAGCCGTACTTCGACAGCGGCGCCAACAGCCCCGCGCTCGAGTTCCTCTCCCCGGTCAAGGGCCCGTCGCTCGAGCAGATCACCGTCGAGGTCGGCTCCGGCATCCGCAAGGGCGCCGACGGTGCCGCGCTCTACGACCAGGACGTGAAGAAGCAGGCCCAGCAACTGGGACTGCCCGGATGGTGAGACGGGCCTACTCGTACTGGTTCTACATGCCGGCCGCGCTCGTCTACGGAACCCTGTTCCTGGTCCCGACCTTCGCCTCGTTCTACTTCAGCCTCACCCGCTGGAGCCTGTTCGACGCGCAGTTCATCGGCCTGGACAACTTCCGGCAGTTCTTCGACGAGCCCGCGCTGGTGAAGGGCTTCACCAACACCATCATCTACGCGGTCGTCACCTCCGGCCTGAAGGTGGTGCTGGGCCTGCTCCTGGCGGTGCTGCTCACCTCGCAGCTGTCCGCCCGCGGCTACCTGCGCTCGGTCGTGTTCTTCCCGGTCCTCGTCAGCACCATCGGCGTCGGCCTCACGTTCACCGTGCTCATGGACCCGCAGCACGGGCTCATCAACAACGCGCTGGGGGCCGTCGGCATCGACGGCCCCGGGTGGCTCACCGACCCGCATTACGCGCTGCTGTCCGTGGCCCTCGTCGACGTGTGGAAGGGGATCGGCCTGGCCACGCTCATCTACATCGCGGGCATCGTGTCGATCCCGCAGGATTACTTCGAGGCCGCCCGCGTCGACGGCGCGGGCGCCTGGCAGAACTTCCGGCACCTCGTGCTGCCGCTGGCCCGGCCGGCCACGGTCACCGTGGTCATCCTGTCGCTGATCGGCGGCCTGCGCTCGTTCGACCTCATCTGGGCGATGACCCGCGGCGGCCCCGGCTTCACGTCGGACGTCATCGCGTCGGTCATCTACAAGCAGTACCAGGCGGGCTTCTACGGCCTGTCGACCGCCGGCAACGTCGTGCTGTTCCTGGTCGTGACCGCGCTGGTGGTGCCGCTGTACTGGTTCCTCAACCGCCGGGAGGTGGAACAGTGAACGGTCCGGAGCGCAGCGGAGGGGCCGTTCACCGGGGGCTCAGTGTGGGTCTCGCGCCGGTGCCGGAGCTTGCGGAGGTGCCGGCGTGAGGAAGCACCTGCTCGGCGGCGCCGCGATCCTCGCCTCCGGCGTGGTCTTCGTGGTCCCGTTCCTGTTCATCGTGCTCAACGCGTTCAAGGACCGCCGGGACGCCGCGCTGCCGGCGTTCAGCTGGCCCAAGCACGCGCAGCCGTGGCGCAACCTGGTCGACGTCGTCGAGGCGCGCGACTACATGCTGGTGATCGCGTTCATCAACAGCACCATCCTGACGGTCGTGAGCGTGTCGTGCATGGTCGTGCTGGCGGCGATGGTCGCCTTCGTCCTGCAGCGCCGCCGCAGCCGCTGGAACCGCCTCATCGACGTGCTGGTGCTGTCGGGCCTGATCATCCCTCCGGCGGTGGTCCCGACGATCTGGGTGCTGCAGGGCCTGGGCCTGTTCAAGACGATGGCCGGGCTGATCCTGGTGGAGATCGCCTTCGGCCTGTCCTTCAGCATCCTGCTCTTCCGCGCGTTCATCTCGACCATCCCGCGCGAGCTGGACGAGGCCGCGATCATCGACGGGGCGGGCCCGCTGCGCCTGTTCTTCCGGGTCGTACTGCCCCTGCTGCGCCCGGTGGCGGTGACGACGGTCGTGGTGCAGTCGGTCGCGGTGTTCAACGACTTCACGAACCCCTTGTACTTCCTGCCGGGCGACCAGAACGCGACCGTGCAGCTGACGCTGTACAACTTCTCGAGTCAGTACACGAGCCAGTACAACCTGCTGTTCATGAACATCCTGCTGATCACGATTCCGCCGTTGATCATGTACGTGTTCTTCAACCGCCAGATCGTGGCGGGCATGACGAGCGGCGCGGTGAAGGGCTGACCCGCCCGCGGTGAGCACGCGCAGCCCGGCCCGGCGCGACCGATCACGCCGGGCCGGCTGCGCGTCCGTCCCAGAACGCCTCCGGCAGGGCGGCCACCTCGGTGCCGGACCTCTCCAGGTCGGCGGCCCAGGGCAGCATGCGCCGGAAGACCGGCTCCCCGCCCTCGGCGAGCCGCCGGATCATCCCGACGTTGCGCTCGACCCGCCCGATTATCGCGCCGCGGATCGCGGCCCGGTCGCCGGTGTAGCCGTACGCGTCCAGGAGCAGGTGGAACCGCCGGCCCCGGTCGGCCGGGTCGGTGAAGCCGATCGTCTCCGCGAGCTCGGTCGTCAGCAGCGGCACCCAGGTCAGCGCCGAGAACGCCAGGTCGTCCTCGGGCCGGGCCGGGCTGGCGGTGTCCCAGTCGACGAACCCGACCAGGTCGTCGCCGTCCCATACCGCGTTCCACGGCGACGCGTCCAGATGGGCGATGAGCAGCCCCGGCTGCCATTGCCGGCCGGTGAACCAGACGGCGTCGCCGCCGGGCCGGAAGGCCGCGGTCGCGTCGTGCAGCCGGCGCAGCCACGCCCCGACCTGCCGGAGGGCGTGGTCGGAGCGCAACCACTCCGGCCACGGCCGGTCCTCGCCCAGGGTCTGGCCGGCCAGGAACGTCAGGCGTTCGCGGCCCTGGTCGTCGCGGCCGCGGGCGCGCGGAGCGCCGTCGAAGCCGGCGTCCTCCAGGTGACGCAGCACGCCGTGCACGGTTGCCGTCCACGGCTGCGCGGGGCGCCGGACCTCGTCGTCGACGCGCACGGCTCCGAAGCTGCGCCCGCCGGGCAGCCGTTGTTCGGTCATGCGCCGGTTCTATCGCGATCGGACCGCCGCGGCGAACGATTAACGGCCGGCGGATGGATGATCGGCCACGACGATCGGCCGGGTGGCCGAGCCCGCGGGTATGGAACCGCGGCGCGGGCATCGGTGCTGATCAGGGTCGGCGGCAAAGTGTGATGAATCGAGCACGGCGAGTGAGGTGACGACATGGCGGGGACGGCAACCCTGGCCGGGCTGCAGGCCGGCGACCACGTCTGCGTGCCGTACTGCGGCGCCGAGCTACGCACCGGGATCATGGAGGGGCTTCATCCGCTCGGCCCTCCACGACGGTGACAAGGTCATCTGCTGCACCGTCGGGGACGACCCCGGGGCCTTCGCCGCCGGGCTCGCCGCGAACGACCCGGGCATCGCCGAGGCGCTCACCGGCGGTCGGCTGGAGATCTACAGCGCGGCGCAGAGCTACCTCGCCGCCGGGCGGTTCGAGGTGCCGACCGGCACGATCGCCGACACCCGGGGCCGGCGCGCCTCCTACCTGCTCGGCGGGGTCACGCTCACCATCACGACGCTGCTGTACCGGCTCGCCTGACGCCTGCACGCCGGTTCGCGATCTGGCGCGCTGCGGTACCTGAAGTTCGACGGCGCGCTCGAGCCCGTGTTCGCCCGGGCCCAGGTGTGCAACGGCATCGGCACGCTCAGCGGGGCGCTCGGCGGCGCGTACGTCGCCCAGGCCACGAACGTCGGCGTGCCCTTCCGCGTGCGCGCGGGCCTGCTGCTGACGCTGACCGTGGTCGCCTGGCGGCTCATGCACGACATCGGCTTCACCCCGGCCCGCGGCGGGCGCCCGGGGCCGGGGCGGGCATCGGCTACTACGTGGCGTTCACGATGAAGCCGTACCTGCTCGACCTGGACGGCGACCGGGGCGGTGCTCAACGCCGCCGTCCTGGCCGGGCTCGGCCGGGCCGGGAGCGTGCCGTTCGCGCTGGCGATGATCGCCGCCTACAGCCTCCCCGTCCCGGCAGGCGTACCTCAACGACCTGGTCCCCGCCGGCCGCCGCGCCACCGTGCTGTCCTTCGACTCACTCGTCCGCTCCAGCGGCGGGATCGTGCTGCAGCCGGCGCTCGGCCGCGCGGCCGACGCGTGGGGCTACCCGCCGGCCTTCGTCCTCGCCGGCCTGCTCCAGATCCTGGCCCTGCCGTTCCTGGCGCGGGCGCGCCGGCACGAGCGGGACGGCGACGCTAGCCGAGCACCCGCCGGACGAACTGCTCGAACTCCGCGACCGAGTCGCCGATCCACACCATCCCGTGCTCGCGGATGATGAGCCAGTCGGTGGACTTGGCGCGCAGCTCGGCGAAGAACCGCCGGCCGGCCGCGAACTGTCCACACTCGACGGTGCCCGCGGTGACCAGCTCGCGGTGGTGCGGCCCGCGTGTCAGCTCGCGGTGGTGGAAGTGCACGATGAGCCGGGGCCGCCGCCCGTGCATGCTCAGCAGCGTGCTCAGCAGCAGATACTCGGGCGCGTCGGAACTGGGTAACCGCGGCCCGGTGTACGTCACCGCCCGCCGCCCCTCGTCGTAGGACGTGACGAGGTCGAAGTCGGCCGCCGTCATGAGCGTCTTGTCGGTGACGGTCTGCGACACGAACCAGTAGCCGTCGTGGGCGAACAGGATCGACCCGTCGGTCCACGGCTTGCGCTGCCAGAGCCGGTGCTCGCGGTGCAGCCGGGCCAACTCCGCGATCTCGCCGGCGTGCTCGGCGCCCAGCCGCCGCCACACCGCGGTGTCGGCCGGGTGGAGGCTGCGCGTCGGGGTGTACTTCACCCGGATCGTCTCGCCGATGACGTTGACGTACACGTCCTGCCAGGTGTTGGTCCGGATGCCGTGCCGCCGGTCGAGCTCGTCCGGGTAGAGCACGTTGATGTCGAGCTCGTCGCACAGCTCGGGCACGGCCGTGCGGGCCCGATCGTAGCCGGGGCGGTCGCTCCCGTCGGGTGCGAGCTCGTAGGCCGAGACGACGTTCGTGCGCACCCCGGCGGCGGCGAGCGCGGACAGGTACACCTTCTCGTCCCGGCTCATCAGCAGCGGGTCGGTCGGGCCGTAGACGACGTAGGTGATCAGGCCGGGTCGGGGCGCCGGGAGCCGCCCGAACGCGAGCGGCTCGACGGAGAGCCCGTGCTCGGACCGCAGCGCGCGGAAGGCGGGCCGGACGATCTCCCGTAACGCCCAGTCGCCGTGCCGCGACCGCGGGTTGATGACGTAGTAGCAGCGAACCTCGCCCGCTTCGCGCATGTGCCAGTAGTCGGATGCCTGCGCGTTGCCGGACGTTATCGCCGCAGTGACCACTCGGTTACTCTACATTGATCAAACGTCCCGGGCTGTCCACAGGATCCGAGTTCGCGACCCGTGCAGCCTTTGGCGACCGGTTTGACAGCCGTCAGCCGAGGTGCTGGTACGCGACCTGCCAGTTGCCCGCCACGACCCGCAGCAGCATCGTGAGGTGCCGGCTGCCGGACCGGGCCGAGCACAGCGCCTCCCAGCGCCCGGTCCCGACCAGCCACTCGACGTCGGTCAGCGCGGCCCCGGGGAGGGCGGCGAGGACCGCGGCCCGGCCCCGGAACACGGTGCCGTCCCGCCACAGCACGGCGTCGGCGTCGACGAGCTCGCCGTGCCGGTCCGGCTCCCGGGCGTACGCCTCCAGGAACGTGGCCAGCTCGCGGCCCGTCTCCTCGGTCGCGTCGATGGTGACCGCCTCGCCCGCGGCGATCGACCGCCGTGCCACGTCGCAGCCGCGCTCGAAGTCCTGGTAGCACGAGGGATCGTCGGCGTGGTTCACGAACCGGGCCGGCGCCGGGTACAGGTAGCGGCGGCCCCAGTAGCTGTGCACGAACAGGTCCTCGCCGGGCGGCAGCGCCGCGTAGCCGGCCGCATCGAGCTCACGAAACGTGTACAGCCGCAGCGCCGCCCTTCTCGCCCAGTCCGCGGCCGCCCTCGACGAGCTCACCGGCGGCCGGTTCGACCTCGGCCTCGGCGCCTCCGGCCCGCAGGTGGTGGAGGGCTGGCACGGCCTCGCGTTCGACAAGCCGCTGGCCCGCACCCGCGACGTGGTCGAGGTCTGCCGCAAGGTCTGGCGGCGCGAGGTGCTCACCCACGACGGCCGCACGCTGAACGTGCCGCTCCCGGGCGGGCTCGGCAAGCCGCTCAAGCTCATGACCCACCCGGTACGCCCGGCGGTCCCGGTCTGGCTGGCCAGCATCGGCCCGCGCAACGTACGCCTCGCCGCCGAGATCGCCGACGGCTGGCTGCCGTCGCTGTTCATCCCCGAGCTCGCCGACCGCGTGTGGGGCGACGACCTGCGGGCCGGCGCGGCGGAACGCGATCCGGCGCTGGCCCCGCTGCAGATCGCCGCGGGCGCCCACGTCGAGGTGACCGCCGACGACGCCGCCGCGGTGAGCGCGGCCCGCGACCGGGCCCGGCCGTCGCTGGCCCGGTACATCGGCGGCATGGGCGCGGCGTCGGCCAACTTCTACAACGACCTCGTCCGCCGGTACGGGTTCGAACGGGACGCCGAGGCGGTGCAGCGGCTCTACCTGGACCGCCGGCCCGCGGAGGCCGCCGCGGCGCTGTCGGACCCGCTGGTCGAGGCCCTGACCGTCTGCGGGCCGCCGTCGTACGTGCGCGACCGCCTCGCCGCCTACCGCGCCGCGGGCGTGACCAACTTCCGCGTGAACGTCAACGCCGGCTCCGACGGGCCGCGGGCCGTGGAGCGCCTGAAGGAGCTGACCCGATGACCGGTCCGTTGCGCGGGGTTCGCGTCGTCGAGCTGCTCGGGCTCGGGCCCGGCCCGTTCTGCGGCATGCTGCTCGCGGACCTCGGCGCCGAGGTGATCCGGGTCGAGCGTCCGGGCTCTTCAAAGGTCGACGTCCTTGGTCGTGGTCGCCGTTCGCTCGCCCTCGATCTGAAGAGCCCCGGCGCGGCCGCGACCGTGCTCGACCTGGTCGCCACCGCCGACGCGCTCATCGAGGGCTTCCGGCCCGGCGTCGCCGAGCGGCTCGGCGTGGGCCCGGAGGCCTGCCTGAAGCGCAACCCGCGCCTGGTGTACGGCCGGATGACCGGCTGGGGCCAGGACGGCCCGTACGCCGCCACGGCCGGGCACGACGTCAACTACATCGCGATCGCCGGGGCGCTCGGCGCGATCGGCCCCGCGGACGGCCCTCCGGTGCTGCCGCTGAACCTCCTGGGCGACTTCGGCGGCGGCGGCATGCTCCTGGCCGTCGGGTTGCTCGCCGCGCTGCTGCACGCCCGGGCGACCGGCGAGGGCCAGGTCGTCGACGCGGCCATCGTGGACGGCACCGCGACGCTTACCGCGCTCATCCACGGCCTGGTCGCGGGCGGGCGCTGGAACCCGGGCCGGGGCGGCAACTTCCTGGACGGCACGGCGCCGTACTACACCACGTACCGCTGCGCGGACGGCGCGTATGTGGCCGTCGGCGCGCTGGAGGACAAGTTCTGGGACGCGCTGCTCGACGGCCTCGGCCGGCCGTCGCTCTCGGAGGATCCAGCGTTCTTGTCGGATCGCACCGATCCCGCGCACTGGCCGGCCATCCGCGCCCGTCTCGCCTCGATGTTCGCCCAGCGGTCGCGCGCCGGCTGGATGGCCGTCTTCGAAGGCACCGACGCCTGCGTGAGCCCGGTCCACGAGCCGGCCGAGGCCGCGGCCGACCCACATCTTCGGGCGCGCTCCACCTTCGTCGACATCGCCGGCGTGGTACAGCCGGCGCCCGCACCCCGGTTCAGCGTGACCGTGCCGGATCTGCCGCACCCCGCCCCCGCCCCCGGCCAGGACTCCGCGTCCGTGCTCGCCGAACTCGGAAGGAACTGACATGCAGCGCACCGTCTACGGACCCGAGCACGAGGCGTTCGCCGAGGCCCTGCGCGCCTTCCTCACCAACGAGGTCGTGCCGCACATGGCCGAGTGGGAGGACGCCGGCGCCGTGCCCCGCAACCTCTACCGGCAGGTCGCGAAGATCGGCGTCACCGGCATCCAGGTCCCGGCCGAGTACGGTGGCGCCGGCGAACGCTCGTTTCTGTTCAACTGTGTCGTCACCGAGCAGATCGCCTACGCCCGCGCAACCCTGGGCGCACTGCGCGTGCACACCGACGTCGTCATGCCGTACGTGATGAGCTACGCCACCGCCGAGCAGAAGGCGCGCTGGCTGCCCGGGATGGCCGCCGGCGAGCTGATGTCGGCGATCGCCATGACCGAGCCCGGCACGGGTTCCGACCTGGCGGGCATGGCCACCACCGCGCGGCGTACCGACGAGGGCTGGGTCCTCAACGGCGCGAAGACCTTCATCAGCGGCGGCAGCCAGGCCGAGCTCATCGTGGTCGTGGCGCGCACGTCCCGCCCCGAGGACCGCCGCGGCGGCCTGTCCCTGCTGGTCGTCGAGGAGGGCATGCCCGGCTTCGCGCGCGGCAAGAACCTCAAGAAGCTCGGACTGCTCACCCAGGACACCTCGGAGCTGTTCTTCGACGACGTACTGGTGCCGCACGCGAACCTCCTGGGCGAAGAGGGAAAGGCGTTCCAGTACCTGGCGAGCAACCTCGCGCAGGAGCGGCTGTCCATCGCGGTCAACGCGCAGGCCCAGGCGGTAGCGGCGCTGGAGGTGACGCTGGCGTACGTCAAACAGCGCTCGGTCTTCGGCAAGCCCCTGGCGGGCTTCCAGAACACCAAGTTCGTCCTGGCCGACCTGGAGACGCAGGTGACCGCGGGCCAGGTGCTGGTGGACCGCGCCCTGGCCGACCACGAGGCCGGCGCCCTGTCCGCGCCGGACGCGGCGAAGGTGAAACTCTTCTGCACGGAGATGCAGGGCCGCCTGGTGGACGCGTGCCTGCAGCTGCACGGCGGCTACGGATACGTGCGCGAGTACGACATCTGCCGCCTGTACGCCGACGCGCGGGTGACGCGCATCTACGGCGGCACCAGCGAGGTGATGAAGTCCATCATCGCCAAGTCGATGGGCCTCTGACGCCGCGGGGCCGATGGGCCTTTGACGCCGCCGCGGTCCTGTCGGTCCTATCGGGTCGGGGCGAGCAGCGGGGTGATCGGCAGCCGTGCGGGGCCGCCGAGTTCGGCACTGAGCCGAGCGGCGGCCGTGACGACTTCGGCGGCGATGGCGGTCGCGTTGTCGGGTACGCCGCTGCCGGGCACCGAGACCCCGATCGCCCCGACCGGCCGGCCGCGGTGGTTGAACACGGCCGCCGCCGCACCCCACACGCCCGGCCAGCGATCGCCGGTCCCGCTGGCCCAGCCGCGCTGCGCGACGCCGACGAGCTCCTGGAACAACGCCTGGCGGGCCTGCGGCGTGTACGCGGTGACCGCCTGCGCCTCCACGATCTTCTCGATCTCGACCCGGGTGAGCCACGCGAGCACGGCGTGCCCGGTCACGGTCTCGAGGGCGCCGTAGTGGCCGCCGAGCGGGATGTGGGTGCGTACCGGCTTGTCGGGCTCGGCCTGCCCCGCGTACGTCAACCACCCGTCCTCGTAGGTGGCGAACACGACGGTCTCGTCGATACGCTCGGTGAGTTCGCGCAGAATACGATCGGTAGCCTTGTGTACCCCGATCGAATCGTTCACCGCACAGCCCAGCCGCCACATGAGCATCGTCGCGTGCCACTTGCGATCCTCGTCCTGCGCGGCAAACCCTTCATCGCGCATGAGCCGCAGCATCCGAAGCAACGTGGGCGGCGTCAGCCCGGTGATCGAGGACAGCCCGGAGAGCGTGATCGGCCCATGCTCACAGACAGCGGACAGAACGCGCAGCGTCCGGTTGATGGAACCGTCGGCAGCGGGCACCGAATTTCGCTGAGCGGAGTCCGATTTCACTGAGTCATCATACGCCCGCACGTGAGCCCCCCGCTGCCCCACGTTCACGATGCGCGTTACAACCACCCCGATTCCGCCCGACGCCATCCATGCGTCCGCGCGTCCGCTCATCCGCGCGTCCGCTCATCCGCGCGTCCGCTCATCCGCGCGTCCGCTCATCCGCGCGTCCGCTCATCCGCGCGTCCGCTCC
>NZ_JBEZDS010000053.1:41103-73219 GCF_040648435.1 Dactylosporangium sp. NPDC049140
CATCCGCGCGTCCGCTCATCCGCGCGTCCGCTCATCCGCGCGTCCGCTCATCCGCGCGTCCGCTCATCCGCGCGTCCGCTCATCCGCGCGTCCGCTCGTCCGCGCGTCCGCTCATCCGTGCATCGTGCGTCCGCGCGTCTGCTCCTCCGCTCATCTGCGCGTCGCGCGTTCGCTCATCTGCGCGTTCGCTCATCGCGCATCCGTGCATTCGTGTGTTCGCTCATCTGCGCGTTCGCTCATCGCGCATCCGTGCATTCGTGTGTTCGCTCATCTGCGCGTTCGCTCATCTGCGCGTTCGCTCATCGTGCGTTCGCTCATCCGTGCGTCCGTGCGTTCGCTCATCGCGCATCCGTGCGTTCGCGCGTCCGCTCATCCGTGCATCCGTGCATCCCCCGGCTTCCGTGCGTTCGCGCATCTGTGTGTCGCGTGAGGGTTGTCGACGTTGTGCGGGTTGTGCGAGCGGCTGTTCGGTTGTGTGCGGGTCGGTGACCTATGAGTGTCCGTGCGGGCGGTGCTGGTTGGCGGTGTGCGTCGTGCGAGTGGTCGTTGCGGGGTGGTCAGGGCTCCACGGTTGCGTTGGGGTTTGGAGGGGCGAATGAAAAATTGAGCTCTTGACGTGTCAGCTTAGAGAGTGTTGTCTGCAAATACTTGCGTACGCCGCTACGTGTGCAAGATCCTGAAGGGACACTCCATGGCACGATCATCGATGCGTGTTGTGCGTCGCGCGGTGGGGCCGTTGGCCTTGGCCGTGCTCGTCGGGGCCGCCGTCGTCGCCGCCTCGCCGGCGCCGGCTCGGGCCGCTGCCGGGGCCGCCACGCCGTTCACCAGCTTTGAGGCCGAGGCCGGGGTCGTCGCCGGGGGAGCCGCCACCCGGGCGCTCACCGCCGCCCCCACCACGCAGTACTCCAGCCCCGAGCTCGAAGCCTCCGGCCACGCCTTCGTGCGACTCGCCGCCACCGGGCAGAAGGTGCAGTGGACGAACACGACCGGACGGCCGATCAGTGCGATCGTGGTGCGCGCGAGCATTCCCGACTCGCCCGGCGGCGGGGGGATCACGGCCTCGCTCAACCTGTACGTCGACGGGGCCTACCGCCAGGCGCTCTCGCTCACGTCCAAGCAGTCCTGGGTGTACGAGGGGAACAACCACTACAACGACAGCTCCGACCAGACCCCGGCCGACGGCAATCCGCGCGTGTTCTTCGACGAGGCGCGCACATTCGTCACCGGCACGCCCATCGCGCCCGGGGCCACGTTCGCGCTCCAGCGCGACGCGGCGAACTCGGCGGCGTTCTACGACATCGACGTCGTCGACGTGGAGAACCCGGCGCCGATCGCGCAGCCGGCCAACTCGATCTCGATCGTCTCGTGCGGCGCGGCCGCCGACGACCCCAACGTGGACAGCACCGGGCCGATCCAGAACTGCATCAACCAGGCGCAGGCCCAGAACCAGACGCTCTGGATTCCGGCCGGGACGTTCTACCTCAAGGGTACGAGCGGCCTGCACGCGACCGGCATCACCATCGCGGGCGCGGGGCCGTGGTACAGCACCGTCTACCGCGCGGTACCGCTGCCGAACCCCCAGCCCCTCGGCGCCGTCTTCGACCTGACGTCGTGCACGGTGAAGGACTTCCACATCGACTCCAACGCCACCAGCCGGGCCACCGTGGACGGCGCCGGCGGCGCGATGGACACCACCGGCACCAACTGGGTCGCCGACGACATCTGGACCCAGCACACGCTCTCGGGCTTCTGGGCCTCCGGCACCGGCGGCCAGGTCCGCAACAGCCGGCTCACCACGATCTGGGCCGACGGCATCAACCTGAACAACGTCTCGCTGAACAGTTCGGTCGGCAACAACCTGAGCGCAACGAACAACTTCGTGCGCGGTACCGGCGACGACGGCATGGCCATCAACTCGGTCAACTACAACACCGACAGCAACGGTAACCGGACGTACTACACCGCGATGTCGAACATCTCGTTCACGCGCAACACGATCGTCGCCCCGTGGGGCGGCAAGGGCATCGGGATCTACGGCGGCGGCGGGCACGACGTGGAGTACAACGCGGTCAGCGACACCGCCCGGTACATCGGCCTCGGGGCCGGCCGGTTCGGCGTCAACGGCAGTGACCTGCTGGGCGCGACCGTCGCGAACAACGTCGTCTCCCGTTCGGGTGGCAACGGCTACAGCCAGGGCCAGCCGGCGCTGCACGTCGGCAACGGCGGTGACGGGCAGAACGTCGGCGTCGTCGACCGAGTGACCGTTTCGAACAACACCGTGGTGGGCTCGCTGTACGACGGTGTCGGTTTCAGCCAGTCGACGAACACAGTGCTGCAGAACAACACCGTCACCAACCCCGGCCGCAACGGCATCGTCGTCGCGCCGCCGTTCTACCCGGCCCCGAGCGGCTCGGCCGGCATCACCGGCAACTCGGTCACCGGGCTCAAGAGCGGGGCGAGCGCATACGTCAACAACTCCGGCGGCTTCACGGCCACCCTGAGCGGCAACAGCTGGCAGGGCGGGAGCGGCCCGGTCGAGGCCCCGTTCGGCGGCGCCCCGGCCGCCGTCCCCGGCACCGTGCAGGCCGAGAACTACGACACCGGCGGCCAGGGCCTGGCGTACAACGTGACCTCGGTGAACGGCAACGCCAACGGCTACCGCGCCGACGGCGTCGACCTGGAGTCCACTTCGGACACCGGCGGCGGGTACAACCTCGGCTGGACGAGCGGCGGGCAGTGGTTCCGGTACACGGTGAACGTCGCCACCGCCGGACAGTACACGCTCACGGCCCGGGTCGCGGCCCCGAGCGCGGTCACCGGCGCCCTGCACCTCGCGAACGCGTCCGGGGCCAACCTCACCGGCGCGGTGAACATCCCGGCGACCGGCGGCTGGCAGACGTGGGGCACGGCCACCGCGACGCTGACGCTCCCGGCCGGTCAGCAGGTGCTCACGCTCGCGCAGGACAACGCCGGCTGGAACCTCAACAGCCTGCAGTTCACCCAGGGCGGCGGTACCCCGACCCCGGCCAACCTCGCCGCCGGCCGGCCCACCTCGGAGTCGTCGCACAACCAGACGTACGGCTCGGGCAACGTCACCGACGGCAACCAGGCCACGTACTGGGAGAGCGCGAACAACGCGTTCCCGCAGTGGGTGCAGGTCGACCTCGGCGCCGCGAAGTCGGCCACGACGGTGGTGCTGCAACTGCCGGCGACGTGGGGCGCGCGCAATCAGACACTGACACTGAGCGCTTCGAGCGACGGTTCGTCGTTCACGACGGTCGTTGCGACAAATTCGTACACGTTCGGACCGTCCGCGACGCTCACTTTCCCGGCGGCGACCCAGCGGTACTGGCGCGTGACGGTCACCGCCAACACCGGCTGGCCGGCCGCCCAGATCAGCGAGTTCCAGGTCTGGAACCTGTAAAGCCACCCGGCCCGATTCGGTGACGCCGCGCGGAGGCCGAATCGGGCCGGGGCCCGGATTTCATGTGACAAGTAACAACAAAAGGCCAGTTCGGCGGTGGGTTTTATGCCTCGCTTAAGTTTGGCTTTCCGCCGCCGAACGGCCCGAAACACGACCGAATCCACCCCTATATTCGCCCCGTGAAGCTCCCGTTCGAACTCTCCCGGCGGCGGGTCGTCATCGCCGCCGTCGCCGGCCTCGCGGTCGCCGCCACCATCGGCGCCGTCGCCGCCTTTTCCTCGAGCGGCCCCGCCTCGGGCACCGGTCCGGGCGCCGCGGCCCAGTCCGGCGGCGAAGCGGCGAGACTGGCCGCGGCCGCGGACGCGTCGAGCAGCGCGAACCCGAGCGCCGCGGCGAGCAGTGCCGCCCCGCCGAAGGAGACCGGCCCGTGCGGCCGCACCGCGAGCGCGACGCCCGTGGTGAAGGTGACCGACGTCAGCGTCGGCACCGCGGTCACCGGCTACGGCCGGGAGGGCGACACCGACCCGCTGCCCATGGCGATCGCCGCGACCCCCGGCGGCGGCTCGTGGCTGGCCTGGCTCGGCACGAACGGGAAGGTGTACCTGGGCCGGCTCGGCTGCGACGACAAGCTCGTCGGCACCCCGACCAGCTTCGACGGCATCGACCTGCAGGACGTCTCGGCCGACGCGAACGGCGGCGTGCTGCTCCTGACGCGCAAGGGGGAGTGCCACGACGGCCCGCTGTGCGGGGGCTCGTCGAGCCCGTGCAACACGATGCACATGATCCGGTTCGACAACAACGGCAAGCAGGTGTGGGAGCGCCAGGTCACGAACCTCAGCTCGAGCCTCGGCGGCTATGACAACGGCGCCCGCTTCGTGTGGTGGTACCAGCACTACGGCCGCCTCGCCTACGACGGCAGCAACTACGCGGCGTACTTCGGCGTCGCCATCACCGTGCAGAACGGGTCCTGTGTGGACATTCACGAGGGCGACCGCATGCAGGTCGTGAACTCCGGCGGCGGCCTCGTCAACCACAAGGACGCCTTCGAGGTCGGCTGCAGCCACAGCTGGGGGACCCGGATCGTGTGGGACCCGCGCTCCAGCCACTTCGCGATGGTCTGCGCGACCGACAACAGCTGCCGCATCGCCCAGCCGCACCCGTACCGCACCGTCGCCGCCGGCGCCTGCGACAACACGCTCTTCGGCGGCGACCTGGTGCTGGCCCAGACCTCCGGCTACTGGACCGCCTGGAGCCAGGGCGGCCAGGCCCGGCTGTCGCACTTCAGCACCGGCGCCGCGGACTCGACCAAGCAGACGTCGGCCAAGACGGCCCATCCGCACCTGGTGACGTACGGCTCCGGCCGCATGCTCATGGCGTGGGAGTCCGGCTCGTCGATGGCGGCGCAGGTGTACGACTCCGGCAGCGGCGCGGCCGTCGGCGCCCAGTTCACCATCGGCGCGAAGGACCACAACTACCAGGCGTTCAAGGCCTACCCGGACGGCAGCGCCGCCTACCCGGCCGCGGGCGCGAACAGCACCTCGATCCGCGTGGCCAGGGTGATGCCCCAAGCCTGAGCCCGACCTCAAGGAGCAGTCGAACCTGACGGTCGAGCAGGCGCTCGCCCTGTGGCCGCGGCTGGAGGCGACCGGGATGCGCCTCGGCAGCCCGGCGGTCGCCTACGGCGGCGACACGCCCGGCGGCTGGCTCGACCGCTTCATGACCCTCGCGCGGCAGCAGAACCGGCGGGTCGACTTCATCCCGCTGCACTGGTACGGCTCCGACTTCTCCGACGCCGCCGTGGGCCAGTTCCTCGGCTACGTCCAGCGGGTGCACGACCGGTACAACCTGCCGATCTGGATCACCGAGTACGGGCTGATGAACTTCACCGGCACGCCGAAGTACCCGAACACGGCCCAGATCACGTCGTTCATCACGCGCACGACGACCCAGATGCAGGCCGCTTCCTACATCGAGCGCTACGCGTGGTTCTCGCTGCCGGCGGTCGGCGACTCGGTGGCGTACGGCCTGTACCGCGACGGCTCCACCCCCACTCCGGCCGGCGAGGCGTACCGCGCCGCGGGCTGATCGGACGAGACATGCCGCCGTACCCTGGCGGCATGTCCTACCCGCCCGCGCTCCAGCCGCAGACCCGGCGCAACCCGACGTGGTTCTGGCTGGTGATCGGCCTCGTCGTGCTCATGCTCCTCGCGGCCGGCATCACCGCCGCCGTCTACCTCACCGGGCGCTTCGGCGGGGGCCCGGTCAAGGGCGACGCCGCCTTCACCCTGCACCTCGCCGGGCCCGGCGGCGCCGCCCCCGACGCCGGCGCGGTGGACCGGACGAAGCAGATCCTGCACGACCGGCTGCGCAAGAGCGGCGCCGGCCGGCCGAACGTCACCACGACCGGGGCCGACACGCTGCGGGTGACCGTCGCCGCCGACGACGCCGAGCTGGCCAGGTCGGTGCTGGCCCCGGGGCACCTCACGTTCCGCATCGTGCTGGAGCAGTTCCACGACTCGCCGGGCGCCGGCTGCAAGGCCGACGGGCCGGCCGGGGCCGATCCGGCGGGCCGGCTGGCCTCGGCCAAGGCGAAGCTCGGCGACGCCACCTACCAGGCCGCGACCGCGCTCGCCGGCCCCGACGCGCCCGGCGCCGCGAAGCTCACGGGCTTCGACAAGCTCACCTGCGGCGAGGTCTCGGCGCTGCCGGCGGCCGTGCAGTACGCCGTGCCCGGGGTCACCTGCGCGATGCTCGGCCGGCGCGCGCCGGCCGACCTGGCCGACGACGCCCCGCTGACCGCGTGCGACGAGTCCGTGAAGTACCGGCTCGACGTCGCCCGGGCGAGCATCGCCGACCTCGCCGGGGCCAAGGTGGAGCGGTCCCAGGCCGGGTGGGCGGTGACCATCAGCTTCACCCCGTCCGGGCAGGGCCGCTGGACGGACCTGACCCGGGACGCGATCGGCAAGCAGGTCGCCATCGTGGTCGACGACGCGGTCGTGTCGGCCCCGACGATCCAGGCCGTCATCCCCGGCGACGCCCAGATCTCGGGCTCCTTCGACAAGGCGGAGGCGTCCGCGATCGCGGCGTCGATCGGCTCCGGCGTGCTGCCGACCCAGGTGACGATCACCGCGACGGACACGGTTCACTGATTCGGTGAGCAACGGGGAGCGTATCGGCATCGCACGGCGGCGGCTGGACCGGCCGGGACCGTACCCGGCCCGGTTCTGGCTCGCCGCCGCCCTCGTCGCCGGGGTCGCGCTGGTGCTGCGCCTGGTCAACCTCGCGCACCCGAGGGAGGTCATGTTCGACGAGGTGTACTACGCCAACGAGGCACAGGACCTCCTCCAGCGCGGCGTGGAGTGGAACCCGGAGACCGGCCAGCCCGAGTACGTGGTGCATCCGCCGCTGGGCAAGTGGATGATCGCGGCCGGGGAGCAGCTCTTCGGGTACAACTCCTTCGGTTGGCGCATCTGCGCGGTCGTCGTCGGCGTCGCCGCGATCGTGCCATTGATGATGGCGGCCTGGCGGCTCTTCCGCTCCCCGCTGCTCGCGGCCGCGGCCGGGCTGCTGATGGCGCTGGACGGCATGCACTTCGTGCTCTCGCGGGTCGCGCTGCTCGACATCTTCCTGATGTTCTGGGTCGTCGCGGCGTTCCTGCTGCTGGTCCTCGACCGGGAGCAGCGGCGCGCGCGGTGGCTGGCGGTGCTGGAGGCCGGCGGCAGCACTCTGCGGCCCAAGCTCGGGACTCCGTGGTACCGCATCGCCTGCGCCGTCGCCCTGGGGCTCGCCTGCGGCGTCAAGTGGAGCGGGCTGTGGTACCTGCTGCTGTTCGCCGTCGCCGCCGTGGTCTTCGACGCGGGCGCCCGCCGCAGCGCCGGCGTGCGGCACTGGATCGCCGAGAGCATCCCGGCCGCGGTCGGGTGGTTCGTCGCGTTCCTCGGCCTCGCGCTGCTGGCCTACGTCAACGTCTGGTGGGGCTGGTTCCTCTCCGACGACGGCTACTTCCGGCACTGGTACGCCGCGACGCACAACCTCACGCACGACCGCTTCATCGACCCGATCGTCAACCTGGTCCACTACCACGAGACCGCGTACGCGTTCCACACGACGCTGGACAAGCCGCACCGGTACCAGTCGTGGCCCTGGCAGTGGCTGCTGCTCGGCCGCCCGGTCGCCTTCTACGTGGACCCCAACGCCACCTGCTCGGCCAGCGAGTGCACCGCGGAGATCCTGCTGCTGGGCACGCCGCTGCTGTGGTGGTCGTTCACGCCCGCGCTGGCCGCCCTCGGCTGGCTGGCCGTCGCCCGGCGCGACGGGCGGGCCTGGCTCGTCATGGCGGCCGCGCTGGCCGGGATCGTGCCCTGGTTCGAGTCGATGCCCGCGCACCGCACCATGTTCTACTTCTACGCCCTGCCGGCCGAGCCGTTCCTGATCCTGGCCGTGGTCTACGTCCTCGGCGCCGTCATCGGCCCGCCCGGCGGCGCGCGAAGACGCACCGGGGCCGTGATCGCCGGGGTGTACGTGCTGCTGGTCGCCGCGTGCTTCGCGTACTTCTACCCCATCTACGCGGGCGTCCCGATCCCGTACACGGACTGGCTCGACCGGCTCTGGCTGGGCAACCGCTGGGTCTAGGCCAGGGCCGCCGCGACCTGTTCGCGCAGGACCGTGCGCAGCCAGGCGTGGGCGCGGTCGGTGTCGTTGCGCTGGTGCCAGGACAGGACCACCGGCACCGGCGGCGCGTCGAGGGGCAGCGGCAGCCGCCGCATCCCGTGCCGGGCCAACGCGTCCGCGGTCATCCGGTCGGGCACGGTGACCGCGGCGCCGATCGCGGCCGCGAGGGCGAGCGCGGCGTCCACGGTCGGGGCCGCGGCGACGGTGGCACGGGCGAGCCCGAGCGCCTCCAGGGCGTCGTCGAGCGGGTCCCGGAGCCTCCCGCGGCGCGACACGATGACGTGCGGGATCGTGGTGTACCGCCGCAGCGTCAGCGATTTCCCGCGCCACCGGGCCGGGACCGCCACCACCCGTTCGGCCCGGCCGAGGAGCTCGCCGCGGATCTCCGGCCGCTCCGGCTCGGTCGAGCCGATCTCCGCGTCCACCCGCCCGTGCCGCAGGTCGCTCGTGTCGGCGCCGGCCTCGGCCAGGAACCGCAGCCGTACCCCGGGCGCCCGCGTGCGCACCGCCGCGAGCAGCCCCGGGCCGACGGCGGCGGTGATGGCGTCGTGGAAGCGCAGCGTGAACGTGCGCGCGAGGGTCGCGGGGTCCGCGTCGGCGTCGGAGGCCAGCAGCGCCCGCGCCTCCTGCACGAGCCGGTGCACGTCGGCCCGGACGCGTACCGCATAGGGCGTGGCGGTCATCGTCCGGCCGGTGCGCACCAGGATCGCGTCGCCGGTGGCGCGCCGGATCCGGCCCAGCGTCCGGCTCATCGCGGGCGGCGACAGGTGCAGCCGCTGGGCCGCGCCGAGCACGCTGCCCTCCTCCAGCAGCGCGTCGAGCGCGGTCAGCAGGTTGAGGTCGAGAGAGTGCACAGGGGTAACTCTAGAGGTACCAAGGATGCACTTGCCGCAATGCCGGGCCCGCCGAAGACTTGCGGCATGGGGCTGCTGCAACCGGTCATCGAGACCGCCCGCGACTTCGGCGGGCGCCTGCTGAAGCTGTACTCGCCCGACTCCCGCCTCGCCGGCCGCGACGCCATGTCGGCCGCCGCCGCCCGGCTCGACGCGACCGTGCACGACCCGCTGCGGGAGGCCCTCGGGCGGCTGCGCCCGCAGGCCCGCTGGGTCACCGACGACGAGGAGCGCGCGAACCTGGGCGCGGGGGAGTGGTGGGCCGTCGACGACGTCGAGGGCGCCGTCAACCTGCTGCACGGCCGCCCCGAGTGGTGCGTGGGCATCGCCCTCGTCCGCGACGGCGCGACCGAGCTCGCCGTCGTTTACCAGCCGGTCGGCGACCGCCTGTACATCGCGACCCCGGGCGGCGGCGCCTTCGAGAACGGGCTCCGGCTGCGGGTTTCGCCGAAGACCGCGTTCGCCGACGCCATCGTCGAGACCAGCCAGGTCGGCGACGAGCCGGCCGAGCTGCAGGCCCGCATCGGCGCGGCGCTGGGCGCCCTGATGGGCCGCGCGCTGCTGGTGCGCACCACCATCCCGACCACGTTCCCGCTCCTGGCGGTGGCGCAGGGCCGCTCGGACGCGTTCTGGCAGTACGCCCCGGCCGTGACCGGCGTGGCCGCCGCGACCCTGCTGGCGACGGAGGCGGGCGCGGTCGCGACCGACCTGGCCGGCGCCCCGTGGCGCCCGGGCGCGCCGGACCTGCTCGTCACGCCGCCGGCCCTGCACGCCGAGGCGCTGAAGGCCTTCGGAGACCTGTGATGGAGCTGACCGTCCTCGGCGCGACCGGCGGCACCGGGCGCGAGCTGGTACGCCAGGCCCTGGAGCGCGGCCACACCGTCCGCGCGGTCGCCCGCGACCCGTCCCGCCTGCCCGACGACCCCCGCGTGGTCCGGGTGGCGGCCGACGTCCTCGATCCGGCGGCGATCGCGCAGGCCCTGGACGGCGTGCCGGTCGTGCTCTCCGGCCTGGGCATCGCCTCCGGCGAGGCGCCGGGCGTCCTGGCCGCCGGGGCCGCGGCGGCGGCGGCCGCGAAGGCGCGGATCGTCTGGCTGGCGGCCCTGGGCACCGGCCCCTCGGCCCCGGCGGCGGGCGCCCTGACCCGGGCCCTGCTGCGCACGTTCATGGGCAAGGAGCTGCCGGACCGGGTTGCGGCGACCGGGACCGTCCTGGCCGCGGGCGGCACGGTGTTCCACGCCGGCCCGCTGACCGACGGCCCGCTGGCCCCGGCGCGGCGCACGGTGGCCCTGCCCGACGTGCCGCGCCGCCTCTTCCCGGCCCGCGTGAGCCGCGCGACCGTCGCGGCCGCGATGCTCGACGAGGCCGAGTCACCCCGCCACGGGGGCGAGCCCGTCGCGGTGCTCTAGGCGCCGCTGCCGAAGGGGTACAGCACCGCCGAGCCGTCCGGGGTGCGGATCGTCACCGGCAGGCGGCCCGGGGCGCCCGCGCGGCCGGTCAGGGTGTCGGCCAGGGCGGTCACCGACACCAGCTGGTAGTCGTAGGCGGCCAGGTAGGCGGGGGCCTGCGGGAAGTACGCGATGTCGTAGGGCCCGCCGACCGACGTCACGACGACCGGCCGCCCGGTGGCGAGCAGCGCCTCGACCAGCGCCACCTGGGTCGGGTCCGACCACACGTTGTTCGTCGTCACCACCGTCGCGTCCGCGGTCTGGGCGGCCGCCACCGCCTGCGCGATGACCGCCGGGGACGGCGAGCCCGTCCACAGCCGGGTCGCGGTCACGCCGCGGGCGTTGAGCTCGTTGGTCAGGTTCTGCGTGGTGCTCACGCCCCAGCCGGTGACCAGCACGTGGGCGCCGGGCGCGAGCGGCAGGCCGGCCCCGCGCAGTTCGGTGACGGAGCGGGCGGCGATGGACGACATGGTCTGCAGGTGCTCGGGGGTGCCGACGACCGGCGTGGGCACGTCGGCGCGGCCGAACAGCCCGAGCTCGCGCTTCATGCGCAGGATGCGCCGGACCGACTGGTTGATCCGGGCCTCCGGCAGCGTGCCGGCGGCGACGGCGTCGAGCACCGCCTGGATGGCCGCGGGCGGGTCGGCCGGCATGAGGAGCTGGTCGACGCCCGCGCCGATGGCGTCGAGCACGATCTGGCCCTGAGGTATGCCGGCGAGGGCGGCGGCGTCGAGCGCGTCGGTGATGACCACGCCGTCGTAGTGCAGCTGCTCGCGCAGCAGGCCGGTGACGATCGGGCGGGACAGGCTCGCCGGGGCGCCGGACGGGTCGAGCGCGGGCGCCACGATGTGCGCGGCCATGATGCTCGGCACGCCGGCGGCGATCGCGGCGCGGAACGGCGGCACGTGGGTCGCCATGATCTGGGCCCGGCTCTCGTTTGTCACCGCGACGCCGTTGTCGGTGTTGACCGTCGTGTCGCCGAGGCCGGGGAAGTGCTTGGCCTGGGCCCCGATCCCGGCGAGCCGGTAGCCGGCGACGGCCGCGGCGCCGAAGAGCGAGACCTGGGCGGTGCGGTCGCCGAACGAGCGCGGCCCGTCGGCGGCGTTGTGCGGGTTGGTGTTGACGTCCACGACGGGCGCGTCGACCACGTTGATGCCGAGCGCGAGCAGCTCCTGGCCGCTCACCCGGGCCGCCCGCAGCGCGTTGACCGGGTCCTGGGTCGCGCCGATCGCCATGTTGCCCGGCGACACGGCCAGCGGCGCGCCGATCCGGGTGACGATCCCGCCCTCCTGGTCGGTGCTGATCTGCAGCGGGATGCCGGAGTCGGCGCGGGCGGCGGCCTGCAGCTGGTTGGACAGCGCGGCCACCTGGGGCGGCGCGGCGAGGTTGTGGCTCCAGCTGAAGTAGATGACCCCGCCCAGGTGGTAGCGCTGCAGCACCTCGGCGCCGGTGCCGACCCCGTAGCGGGTCGTGTTCGCGGCGACGTCGGCCGCGGCGGGCGCGGTGGCGTTGTCGCCGTACACGTACCCGACGAACATCTGCCCGACCTTCTCGGGCAGCGTCATCCCCGCGAGGAGCTTCTCCACCTGGTTGTCGGGGGCGGCCGAGGCCGCGGCGGGCAGGCCCGCGAGCGCGAGCGCCAGAACGGAACCGACCACCACCGAACGTCGCAACATGGGTCAATCTCACTCTTGTCGATGTCCGCGGTCAAGGTGTTCAAGCGCCCAGATCGCCCACTCGTGCACAGACAGGAAGTACCGGGCGCCCATCTCGGCCGCGAACAGCCCGACGGGCACTGTCGCGTCCGGGCCCACCCGGCCGGTCACCGCGGCCCGCAGCCGCTCGTGCTCGCGCAGGCAGCCGTCCGCCACCTGCCGCAGCACCGCGCGGGCGTCGTCGGCCTCCAGTGTGGACAGCAGGAACAGCCGCAGCGCGAACTCGTTGCGGACCACGGGTTCGTCGTCGAGGTCCATCACCCAGCGGCGCAGCTCCGCCCGCCCGGTGCCGGTGATGGCGTAGGTCCGCCGCCCGCGCGCGCCCTCGGCGACCACCGCGGCGAGCCCGTCGGCGGCGAGCCGGTTCAGCTCCGGGTAGATCTGGCTCTGCTGGGCGTGCCACGCGTGGCGGCGCAGGCCGTTCTCGAACTTGCGGGCCAGGTCGTACCCGCTGGCCGGCTCCTCGGCCAGCAGCCCGAGCAGGGCGAAGCGCAGCGACATCGCTCCACCCTACAGCCAGATATTGACAGGTAGATTTTGACCTGTCACTTTCTATCTATGTGGAAGCGTGTCCTCGAACCACGGAAGATCGACGAGCGCGGCTACGTCGAGCTCGGTGGCATCCGCCAATGGGTGCAGGTCCGCGGTACCGACCCGGCCCACCCGGTCCTGCTGGTGCTGGCCGGCCACGGCCTCTCGATGGTGCCGTTCACCCCGCTGCTGGCCGCCTGGGAGCGGCACTTCACCGTCGTGCTGTGGGACCGCCGCGCCGTCGGCCGGACCCGGGTCGCCGACATCTCGGACCTGACGTTCGACCGCCTGGCCGCCGACGGCATCGAGCTCATCGAGCACCTCGGCCGGGGCCCGGTCGTGCTGCTCGGGCACTCCCAGGGCAGCGTCACCGGCGTGCGCATCGCGCGGCGGCGGCCCGACCTGGTGCGCGCGTACGCCGGCCTGGGCCAGATGGCCGACATGCCCCGCAACGAGGTGCTGGCCTACGACTGGACCCGGCGCGCGGCCGAGTCCCGGGGCCGGCGCCGGGTGGTGGCCGGGCTGGACCGCCTCGGCCGCCCGCCGTACCCGACCCCCGCGGGCTGGATCCGGCGGCTGCGCTACGCCATGGCCGTCGACCCGGAGATCGGCGCCTGGCAGCGCGCCCTGCTCGTGCGCCCGCTGCTCATGCCGGGCCTCGGCCCGCGGGACCACTGGCACACGCTGTTCGACGCGATGCGGCTGCCCCAGGGCCTGTACGACGAGACGATGGCCGTGACGCCGCAGACCCTCGGCACCCGCTTCGAGGTGCCGGTCGTCTTCCTGCACGGCACCGACGACCACTACGCGTGGACGGAGCCGGCCCGCGAGTACCTCGACGCGATCGAGGCCCCGTCCAAGGAGTTCGTGCCCCTCGACGGCCTGGGCCACCTCGGCCCGATCCTGGAGCCGGACCGCCTCCTGGCCGAGCTGCGGCCGCGCTTCTAGGCCCTGTCCTGCCGATCGTGTCGAGCCGGCATGATCGGCAGGACAGGGCCTAGCGTTCGACGAGGGCCGCGATGCCGTCCAGGACGCGGTCGAGGCCGAACGCGAACTCGGCGGCGGCGTCGTAGTCGGCGTCGTCGTCGATCGCGCCCGCCGCGATCGCCGCCGTGATGGCCGGGAAGCGCTCGGGATCGGTGAGGCGCGCCAGCGCGCGGCCGTAGTCGACGGGCTTGCGGTCGCCGGGGTGCATCGCGGCGGCGGTGCTGGCGAAGCTGCGGACGTACCCCGAAAGCAGCAGCACGATCGAGAGCTTCTCGGGCTCGGCCAGCCCGGTGCCCGCCAGTGCGGCCAGGCAGCGCTCCAGCCATCGGATCTGGTTCGGGGTGATCGGGGGCGCGCCGGCCGGCACCTGCAGCGTCCACGGGTTGGCGAGCATCGCCGCGAGCAGCGCCTGCGCCCACTCCTGCAGCCCGGCCCGCCAGCCGGTCGCGCCGGCGCCGTCCGCGGGCGGCCCCAGGCCCCGGTCGAGCATCAGGTCGAGCAGCTCGTCCTTCGCGGCCACGTACCGGTACAGCGCCATCGCCGACGTGCCGAGCTCCTTGCCCAGCCGGACCATCGACACCGCGGCCAGGCCCTCCGCCGCCGCCACCCGCACCGCCGTGTCGACGATGCGCTCCAGGCTCAGCCCGGGCCGCGGCCCGTAGCCGGGGCGGTCCTGTACGCCCCAGGCCGCCGCGATGCTGGCCGGCACCCCGAAATCCGCGATCTCTCCCACCGCTTGTTTATATCATCAGCAGTGGTGTTTAATACTTAAACAGAACTGCTTAACCTATAAACACGCGGAGGTTCTCATGCACGTCCTGATCTCGGGTGCCGGCGTCGCCGGGCCGGCCCTGGCCTACTGGCTGCGGCGGGGCGGCGCGGCCGTCACCGTCGTCGAGCGCGCGCCCGGCCTGCGCACCGGCGGCCACGCGGTCGACTTCCGCGGCGACGTCCACCTGTCGGTGCTGCGCCGCATGGGCGTGCTGGAGGAGGTCGAGCGCCACCGCACCGGCATGGGCGCCATGCACTACGTCAACGAGCGCGGCCGGCGCATCAGCACCCTGCCCGCCGACCTCTTCGCCGGCGACATCGAGATCCTGCGCAGCGACCTGGGCCGCATCCTGCACGACGCCACCGCGCCGCTCGGGGTGGCGTACCGCTTCGGCGACACCGTCACCGCGCTGCACGAGGACCCCGACGGCGTGACCGTGGCCTTCGAGCGCGCCCCGGCGGAGCGCTTCGACCTGGTGATCGGGGCCGACGGGCTGCACTCGCGGGTCCGGGCGCTCGCGTTCGGACCCGAGGAGCAGTACGTGCGCCACCTCGGCCTGCACTGCGCGATCTTCCCCGTGCCCGGCGAGCTCGGGCCGCCGAACTCGGCGCTGGCGTACCGCACCGCCAGCAAGGTCGTCATCGTCGGCCGCTCGGACCGCAGCGGGCCGGCGTGGGCCCAGCTGTTCTTCCCGACCCCGGACGGGGCGGAGGGCGCCGACCCGCAACGGATGATCCGTGAGGCGTTCCGGGGCGTCGGCTGGGTCACTCCGCGGCTGCTGCAGGCCCTCGACGGCAACGACCTCTACGTCGACTCCGTCGCCCAGGTGCGCATGCCCGCCTGGCACACCGGCCGCGTCGCGCTGCTCGGCGACGCCGGCTACTCGCCGTGCCTGCTGTCCGGGATGGGCTCGGGGCTCGCCGTCGTCGGCGCCTACGTGCTCGCCGGCGAGCTGCTGCGGTCCGGCGGCGACCACGCGGCCGGGTTCGCCGCCTACGAGCGCCTCATGCGCCCGTACGCCGAGGGCGCCCAGCGCGGCGCCGAGGGCAACGCCAGGATGATGGTGCCGCAGGGCCGGGTGGCGACCGCGCTGCTGAACCAGTACATGCGGCTGGTGCCGTACCTGCCCGGCAAGCAGATGATCGCCAACGCGGCCCGCCGCACCGCCGAGGCCGTGCGGCTGCCCGCTTACGCCTGAGCCGCCTCCAGGTCGAGCACGAACCGCGCGCCGCCGCCCGGGTTCGGCTCGTGGTGCACGTCCCCGCCGTTGGCCTGGGCCAGGTTCCGCACGATGTAGAGGCCCAGCCCGGTCCGCGCGGCGAGCGCACCCCGCCGCGGACTCGTGCCGGTCCCGCTCGCGGCGGTGGTTCCACCCGGCCGCGTCACCGGATCTCGGCGCGGGCCGTGCGGACCAGGCCGAGCAGGATCGGGGCCGCGACCCACAGCGCGGCGGACGCGGCGAACCGGGCCCACTCCGCCGCGCCCACCCCCGCCTCGGCCAGCGGCACCCGGGTGCGGCTCAGGTCCAGCCAGCGCGCCGCCGGTTCGAGGGCGGGCACCAGCCGGCCCGCGGCCGCCCAGCCGATCGGCACCACGTAGTACGCGGCGATCGCCGCCGGGGAGGCGAGCAGCAGCAGGCCGAAGCCGAACGCGCACAGCATCGTCGCGAGGTCGACGAGCACGAGCTGCCCGGCGACGGCCGCGGACGCGCCGCGGCCCGCGCACAGCACGAGCGCGGCGGCGAGCGCGAACCCGGCCCCGGCCGCGCCCAGCACCACGACCGCGGCCAGCTTGGCGAGCACGACGCGCCACCGGCCGGGTACCAGCGCGAAGGTGACGAGCGCCGTGCGCTGCGACCACTCGCTGGTCACCGACAGCACCGCGAGCACGGGCAGCAGGATCGACACCGGCAGCTGCGCGGCGGCGGCGAGGGCCGGGAACGTGCGCGGGCCGGTCGGCACCGCGGGAGCCGCGACGGCCAGGACCGCGACGGCCGCGAGCAGCCACCGCGCGGCCCGCGTGTCGACCGTCTTGCGCAGCTCCACCAGCATCAGGTTCATCGGGAGGTACCTCCGGTCAGGCGCAGGAACGAGTCCTCGAGATCGCCGCCCCCGGCGAGCTGCGCGGGCGTGCCCTCGGCCACGATCCGGCCGCCCGCGATGACGACGAGCCGGTCGGCGACGCGCTCGACCTCGGCCAGCAGGTGCGAGGAGAGCAGGACCGTCCCGCCGGCGTCGGCGTGCTCGCGCAGGAGGCGGCGCATCCAGCGGATGCCCTCGGGGTCGAGGCCGTTGGCGGGCTCGTCGAGGATGAGCACGCCGGGCGCGCCGAGCAGGGCGTGGGCGACGCCGAGGCGCTGGCGCTGGCCGAGGGAGTACGTGCCGACGCGCCGCCGGGCGGGCGCCCCGGCCAGGCCGACGCACTCGAGCACGGCCTCGACGCGGGCCCGCGGCAGGCGCAGGAGGCGCGCGGACAGGGCCAGGGTCTCGCGCCCGGTGCGGCCGGCGTGCTGGGCGGCCGCGTCGAGCAGCACCCCGCACCGCCGGCCGGGGTCGGGCAGTTCGCGGTACGGCACCCCATCGACAGTCGCCCGCCCGCCCGACGGGGCCGTCAGCCCGCAGATCATGCGCAGCGTCGTGGACTTGCCGGCGCCGTTGGGGCCGAGGAACCCGGTCACCGTGCCCGGCTCGCAGCGGAAGGTGACCCCGTCGACGACCGGCCGGCCGGCGTACCGCCGCGAAAGCTCCGCAACCTCGATCATGCGGGCCAGCGTGCGGCCCCGGACCGCGGGCCGGCATCCGTCCCCGGTAGCGGGGCACCCCCGACTTTGGTCGGTCCCGCGCGGGACCGGGCCGTCGTACCCTTCGCACATGCCGCGCTCCCGCCGCCGACTCCTGGCCGACGCGGCCGGCGTGGCCGGGTGCCTCGCGATCGGCGCCCTGCTGCTGCGCACCGGCGACGCCGGATGGGCGCGCCCGGGCTCGGAGCCGGCCCTGAGCTGGCCGGTCGATGCCGCGGTGGGGACGGTGGGGAGCCTTCTGCTGTGGTACCGCCGCCGCCACCCCCTGCTCGTGGCCCTCCTGCTCGTTCCGGCGGGCGCGGTCGCCGGCTCGGTGACCCCCGCGCTCGCCGTCTCCGTGTTCGCGCTCGCCGTGCGGTGCGGGGCCGGCCCGGCGGTCCCGGTGGCGGCGGCCGACATCGGCAGCGTGCTGGTGTACTTCGCGCTGCAGCCCGACCCGCGCCACCCCCTCGCCGTCGACCTGGTCGTGCGGGGCGGGATCGTCGCGGGCGCCCTGGGCTGGGGCCTGTTCGCCGGAGCCCAGGGCCGCCTCGTGGCCTCCCTGCGCGAGCGGGCCGCGCGCCTGGAGTCGGAGCAGCGGCTGCGGGTCGAGCAGGCGCGGCTGACCGAGCGGACGCGCATCGCGCGCGAGATGCACGACGTGCTCGCGCACCGCCTGTCGCTCGTGAGCCTGCACGCGGGCGCGCTGGAGCTGCGCACCGACGCCTCGCCGGAGGAGGTGTCGTCGGCGGCCGGCGTGATCCGCACGAACGCGCACGAGGCGCTGAGCGAGCTGCGCGCGGTCATCGGCGTGTTGCGCGACACGTCGGCGTTCCGCGACGGGGAACGGCCGCAGCCGACGCTCGCCGACATCCGCGGCCTCGTCGCGGCGGCCGGCGCCGGCTACGAGAGCGCCCTGCCCGAGGGCGAGCGGCCGGACGTGACCGTCGGGCGCACGGTGTACCGCATCGTGCAGGAGGGCCTTACGAACGCCCGCAAGCACGCCGCCGGTACCGCCGCGAAGGTGCACGTCTGGGGCACGCCCGCGGACGGGGTCCGGGTCGAGGTCACCAACCCGCTGTCGGCCCCGGCGTCCTCGGTGCCCGGCTCCGGCACCGGGCTGATCGGCCTCGCCGAGCGCGTCGAGCTCGCGGGCGGCCGCCTCGCCCACGGTGTCGCGGGCGTCGAGTTCCGGCTCACCGCCTGGCTGCCCTGGGCGAGCGGCGGTGGGTGAGGGCCGCGCGATCCGGGTCGCGATCGTCGACGACGACCCGTTCGTGCGCGCCGGCCTGGCGATGCTCCTGCGCGGCGCCGGCGACATCGAGGTGGTCGCCGAGGGCGCGGACGGGGCCGAGGCGGTCGCGCTGACCGACGCGCACGCACCCGACGTGATCCTCATGGACATCCGGATGCCGCGCGTGGACGGGCTCGTGGCGACCGAGCGGCTGCGGGCCCGCGCACGGGCGCCGCAGATCATCGTGCTCACCACGTTCGACGCGGACGACTACGTGCTGCGGGCCCTGCGCGCCGGGGCCGGCGGCTTCCTGCTCAAGGACACGCCGCCGCGCGAGGTGCTGCGCGCGATCCGTACGGTCGCAAACGGCGAGGCCGTGCTCTCGCCGGCGGTGACGCGCCGGCTCATCGACCACGTCGCCGACCCGGCCGCCGCGGCCCGCCGCGCCGATGCCCGGGCCCGGCTCGCCCGCCTGACCGACCGCGAGCGCGAGGTGGCCGCGGCGGTGGGCCGGGGCCGTTCGAACGCCGAGATCGCGGCCGAGCTGCGGATGGGCGTGCCGACCGTGAAGGCGCACGTGTCGCGCCTGCTGGCCAAGCTGGCCCTCAACAACCGGGTGCAGATCGCCCTGCTGGTGCACGACGCGGCCTGAGCTGCGTCATGTGCCAAAAATGCATGTGCACCAGGTGCGAAAAACGGCGGGCTCAGCTGCCCAGGCTGGCGAAGAAGTCGCCGAACCCGTTCGCGATGTCGAGCAGCCCGCCGCCGAGTGAGGTCACCACGTTGGCCGCGGACTGCGGGCGGTACGCGATGAAGAACACCAGGAACGCCAGGCCACCCCATCTGAGGATCTTCTTGACCATGGTCGCCTTTTCCTCCCCATCCAGGACGCCGGGCATTCAGCGTAGCCGTTGAATGACGCTCAGTGAAGTTGCTCCATGTCAAAGAGCATCATCCGGCAGAACGATAGCAACACACGAACGAACCATTCATGACCGTTCACTCAGCCCCGGCCCCTGCCGGGCCTGCTCGCGGCCCGGGTCAAGGGTTTCCGGAGTTGCCAAAGTCATACCCGGCCTAGCATGACCTGATGGCGTACGACGAGGTGCTCGCCGAGCGGCTGCGCGACCGTCTCCCGGCCGCGACGCCGAAGCGCATGTTCGGCGGCCTGGCGTTCCTGACCGCCGGGAACATGACCGTGGGCGTGCACGGCGACGACCTGCTCGTGCGCCTGCGCCCGGAGGACGCCGACGCCGCGCTGGCCCGTCCGGGCGTGCGGCCGTTCGACCTGACCGGCCGGCCGATGCGCGGCTGGATCGTCGTGGCCGGCGAGCAGCTCGACGACGCCGACCTCGACCGATGGGTGGCCGACGCCTCCGCGTTCGTGGCCACCCTGCCGGCGAAGTAGGGTGGCGCGGATGGTGCGAACCGCGTTCTTCCTCGACTTCGACAACGTGTTCAGCGGGCTGTTCAAGCTCGATCCCGAGGTCGCCGTGCAGTTCGCGTCCGAGCCCGGCGTGTGGCTCCATCGCCTGTCCACCACCCTGACCGCCGAGACACCCCGGCGCTGGCTGATCCTGCGCTGCTACCTGAACCCGGCGGGCTGGGTGAACTCGCGCGACGCGGCGGGGGAGCCGAGCCGGCTGTACTTCTCCCGCTTCCGCCCCTCCTTCGTGCGCGCCGGCTTCGAGGTCATCGACTGCCCGCGGTACAACGCCACGAAGAACGCGGCCGACATCCGCATCGTCGTGGACGCCGTCGACGCGCTGGCCGACGACACCCGCTACGAGGAGTTCGTCATCGCGTCCGGCGACTCGGACATGACCCCGCTCCTGCAGCGCCTGCGCCGCGCCGACCGCCGCACGATGATCGTGTCCCCGGCCGACGCCGCCGAGGCCTTCACCGCCATCGCCGACCAGCTCCTGGACAGCCAGCAGCTGCTCGCCCTCATCCAGGGCGAGCCGGTCGACCTCGACGACTTCGACGACGCCGACGAGGGCGGCCCCGACTTCGTGCCGGACGAGGCCTACGAGCAGTTCCGCACCATCGTCGGCGCCGAGTACGAGGCCGCCGGGACCCCGCTGAACATGGCCGCGCTCGCGTACCGCCTGCGCAGCGAGCTCGGCCCGGTCGTCGGCACCAGCAACTGGTTCGGCTTCGGCTCCTTCGCCCGGGCCCTGGAGACGCTGGAGCTGCCGGGCCTGCACATGTCCCAGCACCTGCTGTGGGACGAGCGCCGCCACGAGGCCCCGGAGCCGGCCGCCCCCGGCGCGCCCCGCACCGTCCTGCCCGAGCCGGTCGAGCGCCTGGCCGACCAGCTGAGCCTGCCCCGCCTGCCCCAGGCCTGGTGGCCGTCCATCTACGAGACCCTGTCCGCCTACGCGCGCGAGCACCGCTTCAACCTGACCCAGTGCACGAGCTGGTCCCGGGACCGCCTGCGCGACAACGGCGTGCCGGTGAGCCGGGGCGCGGTGGCGTTCGTGGTGCGGGGGACGTCCTTCGGCGGGTACCCGCTGCACCGCCAGCCCCCGCCCACGCCCGCCGAGATCGGCTCGGCCTTCGTGAACAACGTCCTGTCGCGGGCGGAGGCGGCCCAGATCCCCTTCACCGACGAGGAGGCCGCGGCGGTGCGCTCCTGGCTCGGCGAGGCGAGCTGACGCTGTCGGCGCGAGCGCCTTGTTTACCTGGACGGGGGGCTGACAAGCGACGCTCGGCCGATGGCGGCGGGAGCCTCCGGCCCCCGCAACGTGTAAGCGTGGTCCCGGTTCGTCGTTGCCGACGGTTACGTCTCTTGGCCGTCGTTTCCTGCCGGGTTCGTGCGGGTCATCATTCGGTGGTCCGGACCTCGCATCATTTGAAACGGGATCCTGGCGGCGTAACTACTCGCCCGCGGGTGAGAAGTTTCGAAAGGAACACAAGAGGCATCGCGATCGGGGGGCTCGGACAGCGGCATCGAAAGAAGCTCTGCGACAAGTACGGCAGTGTCGAGGCCGCCGAGGCGCAGTTCGCAGAGCGGGCCCGAGCGGCCCTTGCGCCAACTCCGCCGGAACTGCCGATCGTGCCTGACCGTGGATCCTCCGAATTGCAGAACAATGTAGCTGAGGCAAGTTCGCCGGTGTCGAGACAATGCTCCACGCAAGAGCGACCGGCCCATTACCGGTCGCTCCTGTCCGATTCGGCGCTGCCGCTCTCAGGCGTTCTGCAGTACCGGCGCGTTCGTGATCGTCTCCGCGCGCCCGCGTACGGCCAGGGCCGTCGCCGCGAGGACGACGAGCACGAGCCCGGCCGCCGCCGTGAGGGTCGTCGCGTCCGGCTTCAGCAGGGGCTGGCCCCGCAGCGCCTGCCAGGTGAGGAGGGCGACGAGCCCGGCGTACCCGGCCGCGGCCACCCGTACCAGCCGCAGCCGGGTGCGGACCGCGGCGAGGCGGGCCGGGTAGCGCGCGGCCAGCAGGGTCAGCAGCAGGGCCAGCAGCGGCAGCATCTGCAGCGCGTGGATGCCGGCGAAGTGGGCGATGCGCAGGTCGCCGCCCGTCGTCGACCAGCCGGTGACCGGCATCGCGGGGCCGCCGTCGGTGACGCCCACGCTGTGCGCGCCGATCATCGCCGGTGCGCCGCCCCGGTCCAGCTCGGCCTGCTGGGCCGCGGTCGGCGTCGTCATGAGGAAGCCCAGCAGCATGCCGCCCAGGGAGACGGCGAAGCCCAGGCGGGCGGCCGAGCGCACCACGGGGTCGGTGTCGCGCTGCACGGCCACCACGATCGCGACGACGAGGCTGGCCGTCCACAGCACCATCACGGTCGGGCCCATGAGGCCCCACACCGTCTCGTCGAACGGCGTGGCGTTGTTGAAGTGGCTCGCCCGGCCGCGTACGGCCTGCAGCACGATGGCGGCCATCTCGCCGGCGGAGGCGAGCGCGACCACCGTCGCGGCCCACCAGCCGGTGCGCCGGCCGCGCCTGGCGAACCGTAAGAGCCAGGCGAGCGTCAGGGCGTACAACCCCAGGGAAACGGCGAATTTGAAGGGCTTCAGCCACGCCGGGCTGCCGCCGATGGTGCGGTCGTCGACGATGAGACCGGCGACGGCGACGACGGTGAGCACGCCCATGACGGCGGCGAGGCACACCAGCGGGCGGTGCCAGCGGGCGGCGGTGGCGGGAGAGTTCGACATGCGTCGACAATCCCGCCCGCGGCGTGGCGAATCAGCCCCGTGCGCCCCCGGATCGGGGGTGAGGCGGGCCCTACTGCGCCGCTACGGCGGGCCGGATCTCGAAGGGCGCACGCAGGAGGTCCACGGGGCGGGAGCTGCGCCCGACGAGCAGCTCGAAGCGGCCCGGCTCGACCACGCGGCGGGCGTCGGCGGTCACCAGGGTGCACGCCGACGCCGGCAGCTCGACCTCGACGGTCTGCGACGTGCCGGGCGCCACGGTCACCTGGGTGAAGGCCTTGAGCTCGCGCTCGGCCCACGTGACGCTCGTGACGAGGTCGCTCACGTACACCTGGACCGTCTCGGGCGACGGGCGCTCGCCGGTGTTGGCGATCGTGAGGCTCGCGCGGATGATGCCGTCCGCGGGTACCGCCGCGTCGGCGATGCGCAGGTCGGAGTACTCGACCGTCGAGTAGGACAGGCCCTCGCCGAACGCGAAGAGCGGCTCCTGGGTCAGGTCGGCGTAGCGGTTGCCGTGCTGGCCGCGGATCTGGTTGTAGTACACCGGCAGCTGCCCGGCGTGGCGCGCGAAGGAGATCGGGAGGCGGCCGCTCGGCTCGATCTCGCCCAGGAGCAGCTCGGCGACGGCCCGCCCGCCCTGCATGCCGGGGTTGAACGCCTCGATCACGGCGGCCGCGCGCTCGGCCGAGGCCGGCAGCGTCGACGGCTTGCCCTGGATCAGTACCACGACGACCGGCTTGCCGGTGGCCACGAGCGCGTCGAGCAGCGCGGCCTGGCCGCCCTGCAGGTCCAGCGTCGCGGTCGACTTGCCCTCGCCGGTCAGGGCCACGTTGTCGCCGAGGACGGCCACGACGACGTCGCTCGCCTCGGCCAGGGCCACCGCCTCGGCGATCGCCGCCGGGTCGGCCGGCGCGGCCTGGAACAGCGGCGGGCGCGGCTGGCCGTCGGGGAAGTGCGAGCCGGCCGGGTCGGGCTGGAGGCTCCCGATCTGGGCGCCCTCGCGGTACGTCACCTCCCAGCCGTCGGGCAGCGCCGCCTTGAGGCCGTCCAGCACGGTGATGACGGTCTCGCGCGGGTGCCCGTCCGGCATCCAGTCGACCTGGCCCGAGGCGCCGGCCCAGTCGCCGAGCTGGGCGTGCGGGTCGTCGGCGTTGGGGCCGACGAGCGCGATGCGGCGCACGCCGCCGGCCAGCGGCAGGGTGCCGTCGTTGCGGAGCAGGACGAGGGAGCGGCGGGCGACCTCGAGGTTGAGCTCGGTGTGCGGGGCCGAGCCGATGACGGCGGCCTGCCGCTCGGCGTCGGCGGCGCGGGGGTTCTCGAACAGGCCCAGCTCGAACTTCAGGCGGAGGATCCGGCGTACCGCATCGTCGATCTTCGCCTCGGCCAGGCGGCCCTGAACGACCGCCGCCTGCGCCGCCTCGAAGAAGGCGGGGGTGGTCATGATGAGGTCGTTGCCGGACTCCACCGCGATGGCCGCGGCCTCCACGTCATCGGCGCAGACCTTCTGCTCCCACACCATCCGCCCGACGTTGTCCCAGTCGGTGACCAGCGTGCCGGGGAAGCCCCACTCGCGCTTGAGCACCCCGTCGAGCAGCCAGCGGTTGGCGGTCACGGGGACGCCGTCGATCGACTGGTACCCGAGCATGAACACGGCGCAGCCCGCCTCCACCGCCCGCTGGAACGGCGGCAGGAACCAGGAGCGCAGCTTGCGCGGGGTGAGGTCGGCCTCGCTGGCGTCGCGGCCGCCCTGGGTCTCGGAGTAGCCCGCGAAGTGCTTGGCCGTGGCCAGTACCGCGGTCGTGTCGTGCAGGCCGCCGCCCTGGTACCCGCTGATCATGGCCGCCCCGAGCTCCCCGATGAGGAACGGGTCCTCGCCGAACGTCTCGTCCACGCGGCCCCAGCGCAGGTCGCGGGCGATGCACAGCACCGGCGAGAACGTCCAGTGCAGGCCGGTCGTGGAGATCTCGGTCGCGGTCACCCGCGCGGCCCGCTCGACGAGCGCCGGGTCCCAGCTGCACGCCATGCCCAGCTGCGTCGGGAACACCGTCGCGCCGGGCCAGAACGCGTGGCCGTGGATGCAGTCGTCGGCCATCAGCAGCGGGATGCGCAGCCGGGTCGTCGCGGCCAGGGCCATCGCCTCGCGGATGCGCGCGGGCGAGGAGTGCAGCAGCGAGCCGGTCGTCTTCGTCAGCACCGCCTCGGCGAGGTCGAGCCGGGCGTCGAGCTGGAGCATCTGCCCGACCTTCTCGGCGAGGGTCATGCGCCCGACGAGATCCTCGACGCGCTGCGCGACGGGCAGCGTGGCGTCCTGATACGGGAGTCTCTCGGTCACAGTCGTCACGATCCGTCGTCCTCTAGGTCGGAAACTTTTTCCTGGAGTTTCGTGTTGTATCGACGGTATGGGTAACCTACTCTGCTGTCAACGCGTGAAACAGTTTCGGGAGGGTGCATGGGCGAGCCGCCGGTTCGCGTCACCCTCGAGGCCGTCGCCCAGGCGGCGGGCGTGTCCAAGGCGACCGCGTCGAAGGTGCTGAACAAGCGGCCGAACGTCGATCCGCGCACACGCGCGAAGGTCGAGGAGGCCATCTCCGCGCTCGGCTACGTGCCCAGCACCGGGCCGCGCGAGCCGCAGGCCGAGACCGTCGTCGACGTGGTGTTCGACTCGATGGTCAGCATGTACTCCCTGCAGGTCCTCGCCGGCATCCTGACCGGCGCCCGCGACCTCGGCATCGAGATCTGCGTCGACGTGCTGGACCGCGCGGGCGGCCCCGGCCTCCCGCTCAGCGACGGGTGGCTGGTGCGCGCCGCGGCCCGCCGCCGCCTCGGCGTCATCGTCGTGTCCCTGGCCCTGACCGCGGACCAGGTCCGCACCGTCGACGAGCTCGGCCTGCCGCTGGTGTCCGTTGACCTCACCGGCGCGTTCGGCACCGCCCTGGCCAGCGTCGCCGCGACCAACTTCGCCGGCGGCACCCAGGCCACCGAGCACCTCGTGGCGCTCGGGCACCGGCGCATCGGCTTCGCGGGCCTGCCCGCCGAGATCGCGGCGTCGCGGGAGCGGCTGCACGGGTACCGCAACGCCCTGGAACTGGCCGGCATCGAGTCGGACCCGGCGCTCGTCGTGCACGGCGGCTTCACGGCCGAGGACGGCTGCCGCATGGCCCTGGAGCTGCTCGCCCGGCCCGACCCGCCGACCGCCATCTTCGCCGCCTGCGACGGGGCCGCGCTCGGCGTGTTCGAGGCGGCGCGCCGCCTCGGGCGCCGCGTGCCGCAGGACCTGTCCGTCGTGGGCTTCGACGACATCGAGCCGGCGAAGCTCTCCTCGCCGCCGCTGACGACCGTGCACCAGCCGATCGCCGACATGGGGCGGGTCGCGGTGCGGACGCTGCACACCATCGCCCGGGGCGGCTCACCGGACTCGATGCACGTCCAGCTGTCCACCCACCTCGTGGTCCGCGAGTCCACGGCCGCCCCGAGCTTCTGAGAAATCGGGTGCCCGGTTGTCGAGAACGCGCGGCCGGCTCCGTCCCCGGGGCATGGAACCGAGCGAGATCACCGAGATCCTGAACCGCCCGCTCAGCCGGGAGCTGCTGGCCCGCGACCTGACCCGCCTGGCCTACGTGGCCAAGGACGGCACCCCGCGCACCATCCCGATCGCCTTCACCTGGAACGGCTCGGAGATCGTCCTGTGCACCTCGAAGAACGCCCCGAAGCTGCCCGCCCTGCGCGCGAACCCGGCGGTCGCCCTGACCATCGACACCGAGGTGCACCCGCCGAAGATCCTGCTCATCCGCGGGCGGGCCGAGCTCGACCCCGTCGAGGGCATCCCGGACGAGTACCTGCAGATGAACGGCACCTACACGATGACGCCCGAGCAGCGCGTCGAGTGGGAGGCCGAGGTGCGCTCGCTCTACGACGGCATGGTCCGGATCGTCGTCACGCCGACCTGGGCGAAGCTCATCGACTTCGAGAACACGCTGCCCACCGCGGTCGAGGAGCTGGTACGGCAGCGGGCCGAGCGGCAGAACGCCTGAGAAGGGCCCGGCCACCCCGAGGTGCGAAGGTGGCCGGGCCGGGGCTCACAGCAGCTCGGTCGCGTCCTCCGGCTCGGGCCGCTCGCGCAGGTGCCGGTTGTTACGGGGCTCCTGGCGGGTCTTCGCGTCGTTGAGGCGCCGGCGCAGATCGTCGCGCACGTCGTGGAGGGCCGCGTGCAGCTCCTCCTCGGCGGACGTCGTGACGATCTTCGGCCGGCCGGCGATCCAGCACTCCAGCGTGACCTTCTGCCCGGGCGCCTCGCGGTCCTTCACCGACACCTCGAGCTCGGTCGCGTCCGACTGGAACGCCGCGAGCCGGGCGTCGAGCGTCGCGAACTGCTCGGCGATCCAGTTGCGGTCACCCTGGGAGAACCCGGCGCCCACGCGGAGGCACTTGTCGACGGTGGCTGGATCCGCGGCAACACTCATCACATCTCCTCTGACCGGCGATACAGCAGTTGAGGGATCTCTACCCAGCCACAAGCTCCCCAAAAACGGCGCACCCGCTCGCGGGGCTCTCGCTGTGCGCGATGACCGCGTCGAGCCGGTCCCGGGCGCGCTCGAGCCGCTCGATCTGCGCCGAGATGCGGCCGCGTTCGGAGCGCAGCAGGGCCCGGGACTCCGGCGTGTTCGCCTTCGCGTCGACACACGGCAGGAGGTCGAGGATCGACCGGCTGGACAGCCCGGCGGCATAAAGCGTCTGAATCAGTTGTACCCGTTCCACGGCGCCGTCCGCATAGTGGCGCTGCCCGCTCGGGCTGCGCTCGGCGGCCAGCAGTTCCTGCTCCTCGTAGTACCGCAGGGCCCGGACCGAAACGCCGGTCCTGTCCGCCAAGTCACCGATCCGCACCCTTGCCCCTCACGTCAGCGTCAGGTTTTAGCGTAGCCCGCATGCGGATCAACGGTTCCATCGCGCTGGTCACCGGCGCCAACCGCGGCCTCGGCCGCCTCTTCGCGCGACAGCTGCTCGAGCGCGGCGACGCGAAGGTGTACGCCACGGCGCGCGACCCCGAGCGCATCGACGTGCCCGGCGTCGAGCGGCTGCGCCTGGACATCACCGACCCTGGGCAGGTCGCCGCCGTCGCCGTCGCCGCGCCCGACGTCACGCTGCTCGTCAACAACGCGGGCATCTCGACCTGGACCAACCTCGTGACCGGCGACCTGGCGAACATCCGCCGGGAGCTCGACACGCACTTCTACGGCACGCTGGCGATGGTGCGCGCGTTCGCCCCCGCGCTCGGCCGCAACGGCGGCGGCGCGCTGCTCAACGTGCTCTCGGCGATGTCGTGGTTCTCCTACGAAGGGGCGAACGCGTACAGCGTGGCCAAGGCGGCCGAGTGGGCGCTGACCAACGGCGTGCGCCTCGAGCTCGCCGCCCAGGGCACCCTCGTCACCGGCCTGCACCTGGGCGCGGCCGACACCGACATGATGGCCGGGTACGACGGCGAGAAGGCCGACCCCGCGGCGGTCGTCCGCGCCGGCCTCGACGGTCTCGAGGCCGGCCGGGTCGAGGTGCTGGCCGACGCGTGGAGCGCCCACGTCAAGGCGTCCCTGGCCGCCGACCCGCGGGAGTTCTACACCTCGGTGTGACGGCTCAGATCCGGTGCATGCCCCAGCCGCCGTCGATCATGATGGTCTGGCCGGTGATGTACGCCGCGTCGTCGCTCGCCAGGAACGCGACGAGCGCCCCGATGTCGGTGCGCGTGTCGCCGATGCGACCCATCGGCACCTTGGCGAGCGCGGCGTGGTACCCCTCCGGATCGAACCGCTCCCACAGCTGCGCCCCCTCGGAGTTCGCGAACGGGCACACCACGTTGACGCGCACGTTCGCCGCGCCCCACTCGGTCGCCGCCACCTTGGACAGGCCGCGGACGGCCTCCTTGGCCGCCGCGTACGTGGCCCAGCCCGCCTGCCCCTCGGTCCCCGCGCTCGACCCGAGGTTGACCACCGACCCGGCCCCGCTCGCGACGAGGTGCGGGAACGCCGCCTTCATGAGCCGGAACGTCGCCCGCGGCCCGGTCTCGAACACCAGGTCGTAGTCCTCGTCGCTGTGCTCCGTGAACGGCCCGGCCGCGCGCGTGGCGATGGCGTTGTTCACGAGCACGTCGAGCCGCCCGAACGCCTCGACGGCCGCGGCGACGATCCGTTCGGCCTCGCCCCGCTCGCGGATGTCGGACCGCAGCGCGACGACCCGCCGCCCCTCCAGCGCCTTGACGGTCCCCTCCAGCGTCTCGGCGTTGTGGTCGACGAGGAGCACGGCGGCGCCCCGTTCGGTCAGCGCCTGCGTGATGCCCCGCCCGATGCCCTGCGCGGCCCCGGTCACGATGCACGCCTTGCCCTCGAGCCCGGCCGGGCTCGCATAGGTGTTGGTCATCGCCCGACGGTACCGCCTACAGAACCAGCTTCATGCCCTCGTGGCTGGCCACGAAGCCGAGGCGCGCGTAGAAGCGGTGCGCGTCCGCGCGCCTCTTGTCCGTGGTCAGCTGGACCAGGCCGCACCCGCGCGCCCGGGCGTGTTCGATGACCCACGTCATGAGCGCCGCGCCCACGCCCTGCCCGCGCCGGTCCGCGCGCACGCGCACCGACTCGACGAGGGCGCGCTCCGCCCCGTGCCGGCCCAGGCCCGGGATGTACGTCACCTGCAGGCACGCCACGATGACCCCGCCGTCGTCGCCGACGATCTCGAAGTTGCGCGGATCGGCCTCGATGGCCGCGAACGCGCGCTCGTAGGAGGCGTCGACCACGCCGCCGTCGCGGTTGCGGCCGAGCACGTCGTCGGCCAGCAGCGCGAGGATGGCCGGCAGGTCGTCGCGGGTCGCCGCGCGGAAGATCACGCGGACACGGTACGCGCTAAGCGGCGGCGGTGATGCGGGCCAGGCGCTGCGGTGTGGGCCAGCGCACGTCCCAGGCCCAGCCCAGCTTCTCGAAGATCCAGATCGTGCGGGCCGAGATGTCGATCTGCCCCCGCAGCACGCCGTGGCGGGCGCACGTCGGGTCGGCGTGGTGCAGGTTGTGCCACGACTCGCCCATGCTCAGGATCGCCAGCGGCCAGAAGTTGGCGGAGCGGTCGCGGGCCGTGAACGGGCGCTCGCCGATCATGTGGCAGACCGAGTTCACCGACCAGGTCACGTGGTGCAGGGCGGTGACGCGCACGAGGCCGGCCCAGAAGAACGCGGTCACCGCGCCCTGCCACGACCACGAGATGAGGCCGCCGAGCACGGCCGGGAGCGCGAGCGTGACGATCGTCAGCGGGCCGAAGAGCCGGTGCACGAGGCGGATGTCGCGGTCGGCCAGCAGGTCGGGGGCGAAGCGCTCCTGGTTGGTGAGGTCGCGCTCGAGGACCCAGCCGAGGTGGGCGTGCCAGAAGCCGCGCACCAGGGCGGCCGGCGAGGTGCCGAACAGCCAGGGGGAGTGCGGGTCGCCGGCCTGGTCGGAGAAGGCGTGGTGGCGGCGGTGGTCGGCGACCCAGTGCAGGATCGGGCCCTGCACCGCCATGCTGCCGACGACCGCGAGGCCGATGCGCAGCGCGCGCCTGGCCTTGAAGGCGCCGTGCGTGAAGTACCGATGGAAGCCCACCGTCGCCCCGAGGCACGTCACGACGAAGAAGACGGCGGCCAGGATGACGTCGAGCCAGGCCAGCCCCCAGCCCCAGGCGATCGGCACGGCCGCGAGCAGCGCGAGGAACGGAATGATGACGAACGCGTAGACCGCGACGTGCGCCGGTATGGGGCGCTTGCGGCCGATCAGGGGCTTCACCGCCGTGGTCATGGCCGGACCATAGAAGCCCGTCATGGCTGGCATCCCGCGGGAAGGATGCCAGCCCGCGACGGTCAGATGACGTGATGGGCGGACTCGCGGACACGTGCTCCCGTCAGGCGGCGTCGACGCTTCCCGTGAAGCCGAGAATGGCCTTCGCCAGTGCTTCGGGGGCCTCCATCGCGGCGTAGTGGCCCACGCCGTCGAGGGACACCGCGCTGACATCCGCCGACGTGGCCCGGGACATGGTGCCGGCCGTGAAGGCGCCTCCGCCGGCGCCGACCGCGAGCACGGGCATCCGCAGCCCCCGAGTCTCGGCGAGTGTCCTGATCTCGGCGCCTTCCCGCAGCATCGACTGGTACAGGCCGATCGCTCCGCGCCAGCCGTCGGGGCGTGCGTAGGCGCGGGCGAACTCCTCGATGTCGGTCGCGGTGACCGCTCCCGGGACCGTGGTCATGGCCGGGAAGGCATATTGCCCGAGGAATTCCCGCTCGCGTCCGGCGAGCAGCATCTCGGGGATGCCGGGCGCGGCGAGGACGCCGATGTGCCAGGCTCCGCCGTGGGTGACGTCGGCCAGTCCTTCCAGCCCGAATCCGGCCAGACCCATCTCGATGGCGGTCAAGCTGAGCACGTCCTGCGGCTGGGTCGCGGCCAGGCGGAAAACGGTCCCCCCGCTGATGTCCTGCCCGGTCAGGTGCACGGGGCCGGCATCGAGGTGGGCGATCAGCTGGTGCAGGTCCTCGGCCGAGGCCGTGCTGCCGTACTCGCCCGGCTGGTTGTCCGAGTCGCCGAAGCCGCGCAGGTCGACGGCGAAGACGCGGTGGCCGGTCGCGAGCAGCGGGATGAGCTTGTGGAAGGCCCACCAGGTCTCCGGGAACCCGTGGACCAGAAGAATCGGCGACCCGGTGGTCCCCGCGGCGACGTAGTGCAGGGTCGTGCCGTTGACCTCAGCGCGGTGGTGGGTGATCCCCGCAATCGTGCGGCCGGCCGGTGCGACGGTCATGTCTCGCTCCTCGATTCGACAACCTGGCTGTCTAATAATAGACATCCAGGCTGTCTTTCGTCCAGGGCGGTGTCATAGCCTTCCCGTATGTCTCGCTCTGGCGCCGATCTCGCGCTGCTGCTGCTCGGGGGCTTCCGCACACTCGTGGACGCCGCGACCGCCGAACTGGCCCGGCGCGGCCACGAGGACGTGCGCCCCGTCCATGACTTCGCCATCCGGGCGATCGCCGCGGGCGCCGACACCGCTTCGGAGCTGGGCCGTCGCCTGTCCATCACCAAGCAGTCGGCGGCGAAGACCATCGCGGTGCTGCAGGAGCGCGGCTACGTGGCCCGCGACACGGACCCGCTCGATGCCCGCCGCAAACGCCTGCAGGTCACTGCGCTCGGCCTCGACATGCTGCGACAGGGCGAGTCGATATTCGACGAGCTGCGCGATCGGTGGGCCCGGCAGATCGGCATCGCCGAACTCGAGAACCTCGAGACGCAGCTGGCGGCAGTGGTGGGTGCACAGCCCGTGCGCTTCGATACGCCCGGCTGGCTCACCCACGACCTCGGCGAGCCGGTCTGAGCGACGCGACGGCGTCGCCTCCCGCCCCTCCGGCCCCGGTCCGCGCCCCCGGCCACGGCCTGGCCGGGGGTGCCCGCTCAAGATCGAGGCGGCGACGGTACCGACGATCAGCAGCGGGAAGGCCAGAACGGCCACGGCCACCG
>NZ_JBEZDS010000054.1:0-73013 GCF_040648435.1 Dactylosporangium sp. NPDC049140
GGGTCGGGGTCGCCGGTCCAGTGCAGGTGGTTGAGGATCTTGCCGGTGCCGGGGCCGGCCGGCGCGGCAGCTTCCCGGTGGGTCAGGCGAGGTCCTGCACTGAGCGGGACAGGATGCAGAACTCGTTGCCCTCGGGATCGGCGAGGACGACCCACGACACGTCCGGGCCCTGGCCGACGTCGGCGCGCCGCGCGCCGAGGGCGAGGACCCGCTCGGCCTCCTCCTGCTGGGTGCCGCCGTCGGCGCGCAGGTCGAGGTGCAGGCGGTTCTTCAGCGTCTTGTGCTCGGGCACCCGGACCACGTCGATGCCGGGCAGGGCGCCGGCCGCGGGCGCGAGGCTGAGGACGTCCGGCTCCTCCTCGACGATCTGCCAGCCGAGCACCGCGGCCCAGAACTCGGCGACGGGGCGGGGCTCGATGGCGTCGATGGCGATGGCGGCGAGGCGACTGGTCATGATCAAACGATAGGCGCGGCCCCGGCCCGGCCCGGGTCCGTCAGCCGGGTGACGGTCGCGCGCACCTGCAGCGGCAGGGCCGCCGGGTCGTCCAGGGCGCCGCCGACCACGATGCCGTCGCGGATCGCCATGAGGATCGTCGCGGTGCCGTCCGGGTCGGGGTGGGCGGACGCGGCCAGCAGGTCGCGGAACAGGCCGCGGTTCCAGCTGCGGTAGTCGGCGATGGTCCGGCGCACCGGGTGGTCCGGGTCCGGGTACTCGGCGGCGGCGTTGGTGAACGGGCAGCCCCGGAAGCGCGGGTGGGCGGCGTTGTCGACGAGCAGCTCGAAGATGCCCAGCAGGGCCTCGCGCGGGCCGGCCGCGGCGCGGTGCACGGCCTCCAGGGCATTGCGCTGGCGTTGGTACTCCTCCACGAGATACCCGCGGACGAGCTCGTCCTTGCTCGCGAAGTGGTGGTAGAAGGTCGCCTTGGCCACGCCCGCCCCGGCGATGATGCGGTCGATGCCCACGGCGTGGATGCCCTCGGCGTAGAACAGCGCCGTCGCCACCGCCATGAGGCGGTCGCGCGCTGGTGGCTGGGTCACCTCTTGACTGTACCAGACAGGTCTGTCTACTCTGCCCTCGTAACTAGACAGACCTGTCTACCCAGTAGAGCGGAGCGGATCATGGGATCGATAGTGCGTGAGATCGCCGTCGGGGCCCCGGCGGATGCGGTGTGGGCGATCGTCGGCGACTTCGAGGGCGGGCCGGTGCGCATGACCGGCGGCGCCGTGCGCGAGAGCAGCCTGGTGGAGCCCGACGTGCGGGCGCTGACCTTCGCCGACGGCACGGTCGTGCGCGAGCGCCTGGTCGGCCGCGACGAGCCGGCCCGGCGCATCGCATACGCGTGGGTCGGCGACGAGGTCGCCCACGACAACACCTCGATGCAGGTGTTCCCGGAGCCCGACGGCACCAGTCGCCTGGTCTGGGTGCACGACACCCTGCCCGACGACCTCACCGGCTGGCTGTCCACGACCATGGACCGCCTCGCGCCGGTGCTCGGCCGGGAGCTCGGTCGCTAGGTCCTGTCCTGCCGGTCATGTCGAGCCGAGACGGAATCTGGGCCCGGCGCAGGCCGGCATGACCGGCAGGAAAGGACCTGAGTCAGGATCACTGGGTGGATCTGCAGGCCGGAGCAGCTGTCGGTGGTCCACGCCGGCCGGGTCGCCGGCCCGGCCCCGGTGCCGGTGCGCGGGTCAGCCCTGCTTGAGGCGCCAGGTCTTGCTGTCGAAGACGACGCAGATGCTGGGTGACATGACGATCACGCGCAGGGTGCCGTCGGACTCCTGGTAGTCGACGCCCTCGACCTCGAACGCGCCCGAGCAGGCGCTGGCGAGGGGGGCCTGGCGCAGGGCGGTCACGCGGCCGGTCACGTCCGTGCCGTCCGGGGTGCGCGCCAGGTCGATCCGCAGCAGCGGCTTGGTGATGCCGAACAGCGTGCCGTCGGGGTCGTCGGACGAGCACAGCAGGGCCGTCGCGGAGAGGAAGTCGCAGCCCTGCACGTCGCGCACCGGGCGGTCGAGGCGCACGGTGAAGGCGAGCGGCAGGTTCGCGCCGGGCACCGCGGCGGGGTTGAGGCCGGGGGTGGCGAAGCCGAGGAGGCGGTCCATCGTGCCCCACTCGCCGGCCAGCATCCACGCGCCGCCCGGGGTGATCGCGTCCCACGAGTTGTTGTACTGCTCGCCGGCCGCGAGGGCGTGGCGGTACTCGGTCCAGGCCCCGCCCGGTGACTGGGCGCGGAACATCTTGCCGTTCTGGTCGCCGCGCTGGTACGGCTCCACGTACCAGCCGGCCACCGAGTCCGGGTCGCCGACGTGGTCGAACCCGCGCGCGGCCACGTCGGGCGGGATGGTGCCGACGCCGGTGTAGCGGTACTCGACGCCGGTGCCGCGGCGGATGACGGTCAGGCCCTGGCTCTCGTCGAGCGCGCGGGCGCGGTCGGAGCCGACGGTGACCCAGCCCGTCGCGGCGTGCGCGGGCGCGGCGGAGGCCAGGACGGCGGCGAGGACGGCGGCGGCGGCGACACCGCGGCGCAGAAGGGAGGATCGCATGCCGCGGAGCCTGTCAGGCATAGATGGCCGTCGCTAGTATGCGGCGTTGAGGCACTATGGAGCGGTGACGGACAATGTGCTGGACGAGCAGGTGGGGTACTACCGAAGCCGGGCGGGCGAGTACGACGTGACCGCCTACGGCGACGTCGAGGCGGCCCGGCGGCGCATCGCGCGGCTCGTCGCGGCCATGGCGCCGCGGGGGCGCGTGCTCGAGCTCGCCTGCGGCACCGGGATGTGGACCGAGGCGCTCGCCCGCGAGGCCGGGTCGGTGCTCGCCGTCGACGCCGCGCCCGAGGCGATCGAGATCGCCCGGGCGCGGGTGCGGGACGGGGACATCGCGTTCGAGGTCGCCGACCTGTTCGCGTTCCGGCCGCAGGAGCGCTTCGACGTCGTGTTCTTCGCGGCCTGGCTCTCCCACGTGCCGGAGGACCGGTTCGACGAGTTCTGGGCGCTGGTCCGGTCGCTGCTCGCCGACGAAGGCCGGGTGCTCTTCGTCGACGAGCACGTGGACGAGCAGGGCAAGGAGGCGTTCGTCGGCGCGGAGGTGGTCGAGCGGCGGCTCAACGACGGGCGCGCGTTCCGGATCGTGAAGCGCTTCGTCGACCCGCGGGCGCTGCGCGACCGGCTCGCCGGGCTGGGGTGGCAGTGCCGGGTCGAGCGGGACGGCGCCGACTGGATCCTGGCGACGGCGACCGTCAATGAGAGCCGCGGCTGAGCAAAGACCGGGCGACCGTCAGCGGGAGCCGTGGCTGAGCAAAGACCGGGCGACCGTCAGCGGGAGCCGCGGATGAGGAACGACCGCGCCGCCCACAGTGCGCCCAGGACGATCGCGCCGATCACCGCGAAGGTGCCGAGCGCGTCGGAGTCGGTCACGGCCACGATCGCCACCGCGGCGCCGTAGCAGACGGACAGGATCAGCATGATGTTCATCGTCAGGCGAGGAGTCATGGGCCCAGGCTCCCGCCGCCGGGCGGCCGGCACATCCAACGACCGTTGGATGTGCGCGCGGCGAAACCCGGCGATGCTGGTGCGATGAGCGACCCGGGGCAGCACGAGTGGCACCGCCTCGCGGTCGGGGTCGGGCTGTGGATCGGACGGATCATCGACCAGAGCGCGCACCGGGCCCGGCTCGTCGCCGAGCTCGCCGCCACCCGGGCCGAGCTCGCCGAGGTCAGTCGCGAGGCGGGGGTCCTGGCCGAGCGGGCGCGGATGGCCCGCGACATCCACGACACCGTCGCGCAGGGGTTCACGAGCGTCCTGCTGCTGCTCGACGCGCTGGAGTCCGAGCTCGGCGACGGGCCGGAGCAGGCGCGGGTGTACCTGCAACGAGCCCGCGACACCGCCCGCGACAACCTCGGCGAGGCCCGTTCGCTGATCGAGGCCGCCACCCCGCCCGGGCTGCGGGCCGCGTCGCTGCCGGCCGCCCTGCGCCAGGTCGTCGACCGGCTCGGGCCCGACCTGCCGGGCGGGGCCACGCTGACCGTCGAGGGCGAGCCGCGCCCGCTCCCCGCCGAGCTGGAGGTCGTCGCGCTGCGGGCCGGGCAGGAGGCGCTCGCGAACGTCCGCCGGCACGCGGGGGCGTCGCGGGTGGAGGTCTGCATCCGGTACAGCCGCGGGCTCCTGGGTCTTCGGGTCAGCGACGACGGGCGGGGCTTCGACCCGGGCGCCCGGAACACCGGCTTCGGCCTCGCCGGGCTGCGTGAGCGCGTGACGGCCGCGGGGGGTTCGGTGGCCGTGCGGAGCAGCCCCGGCGCGGGCGTCACCGTCGACGTGGAGCTGCCGGCGTGAACACCGTGCGGCTGCTCGTGGTCGACGACCACCCCATCGTGCGCGAGGGGCTGCGTGCGGTGCTCGACCGCGAGCCCGACCTGGTCGTGGCGGCCGACTGCGGCCGCGGGCAGGACGCGGTGCGGCTCGCCGCGGCGCTGCGCCCGGACGTCGTGCTCATGGACCTGCGCCTGCCCGACCTCGACGGGATCGCCGCGATCGAGCGGATCACCGCCGAAGGCACCGCCCGCGTCCTGGTGCTGACCAGCTACGACACCGACGGCGACGTGGTGCGGGCGGTGGCCGCGGGCGCGGTCGGGTACCTGCTGAAGGGCTGCAGCCGCGAGGAGCTGACCGCGGCCGTGCGCACCGCGGCCCGGGGCGGCACCGCGCTCGCCGCCCCGGCCGCCGACCGGCTCGTGCGGCACCGGCGCGGCGACCTGCCGCAGCTGACCAACCGCGAGCTCGACGTGCTGCGCTGCCTCGCCCGCGGCCTGTCCAACCCGGAGACCGGCCGCGAGCTGTTCGTCAGCGAGGCGACCGTGAAGAGCCACGTCATGCGGATCTTCGACAAGCTCGGCGTGAAGGACCGCACCGCCGCCGTGACCACCGCCATCGCCCGGGGCCTGCTGCCGCCGCTGTGATCAGTCGACGCCGATGCGGTCGCGCAGGTCGTCGGCCCAGAGATCGGCGGTGTACACGGTGGTGCCCGGCTGGTGCTTGCGCCCGCCGTCGGCCAGCCCGCCCGCGTCGACCGGCTCGAAGCCGAGCTGCTCCACCAGGTCGAAGACCCGCCACTTGGCGTCCTGGTCGTCGGCCGACACCGGGATGCCGTAGCGGCGGTTCGCCCCCGCCGAGTGCCCGTAGGAGCGCAGGTGGTCCCAGCGCATCGCGTTGAAGGCCTTGACCACGTGGGCGCCCGGCAGCTCCCACTGCACCAGCTCGCTGCTGGTCACCCGGCCGTCCTCGAGCTCGGCGAAGCGGCCGTCGCGCGGCCGGGAGTAGTTGCACGCGTCGACCACGGTCTTGCCGGCCAGCTCCGCGGCGGGCAGGTCCCGGTACTGCTCGAACGGCACCGCGAGCACCACGATGTCGCCGAAGCGGGCCGCCTCGCCGGGCGTCGCCGCGTGCACCTTCGGCCCCAGCTCCACCTCCAGGTCGTGCAGAGTGTCCGGCCCGTGACGGTTGGCGATGAGAACCTCGTCGCCCGCCTCGGAGCATAAGTACGCCAGCGTCGAGCCGACGTGGCCCGCACCGATGAGTCCGATTCGCATGCGCCCCGGCTACCCGGTCGCCGGGCGGTTCACGCAAAACTTGCCGGAGGCTACGCTTCTGGTGTGCGCCCCGAGGCCGCGGACCAGCACATCTGCTGGACGTACGACGACCGGCGGGAGCTGCGCGCCTACGCCCGGTCGTACCTGGCGGCCGGCATCGCGGCGGGGGAGCGGGTCTGGTTCGCCGGCCCCGGCGACCCCGGATGGCTGCCTGCGGGCGCGGAGTTCGTCTCCCTCGACTCCACCTACGCCGCCGGCGCCGCCGTGGACCCGCACGCCCAGGTCGCCGCGTACGCCGCCGCCACCGAGGCCGCGCTCGCCGCCGGGCACACCGGCCTGCGCGTCTTCGCCGACTGCACCGCGCTCGTGCGCACCGGGGCCGGGCTCGACGCGTTCGCGCGGTACGAGGCGCTGGTCGACCGCTACATCGCCGTCGCGCCGATGCGGGCCGTGTGCGCGCTGTACCGCCCGGAGGCCGGCGACCGGGCCGTCGGCGAGCTGGCCTGCCTGCACCCGGCGACCAACGCCGGCGACGTGCGCTTCGCCCTGCGCGGCGACCCCGGCTCGCCCGGGACCGCCCTGCTCAGCGGCGAGCTCGACGGCGACGCCGAGCGGCTGTTTCCGGCGGCGCTGGGCCGGGTACAACCGCAACCGGAGAACGGACAGATCGTGTTCGACGCGCACCGGCTGCGCTTCGTCGACCACCGTGCGCTGCTGCACCTGCAGCGGTACGCGGAGCGGCACGACGCCACCGCGGTGCTGCGCACCCCGCTGACGACCGCGACGCACCTGGTCGAACTGCTGCGGCTGTCGCGAATTCGGGTAGAGGCGGCGCGATGAGGACGGGGGCCGGGGCCGGGCGGTCCGGGTACGTGCACGAGGCGGTGTGCTACGACTCCGACGAGCACCTGCTCGCCGTCGTGGTGCCGTTCCTGCTCGGCGGTGTCGCGGCCGGCGAGCCGACCCTTGTCTCGTTCGGCGAGCGCAACGCGGCACTGGTCGCGGCCGCGCTCCCGCCCGGTTGCCCGGTGACGTTCCTGACCGGCGGCGACGTCTACGCCCGCCCGGCCGGGGCGATCCGCGCGTACCGCACCCTGCTCGCCGACCACATGGTCACCGGCGCCGCGCAGATCCGCATCGTGGGGGAGCTGGGCCGCGAGCAGCTCGGCGACTCCTGGGACTGGTGGGCCCGGTACGAGTCGGCGATCAACTACGCGTACGACGAGTACCCGCTGTGGAGCATGTGCGCGTACGACACCCGGGCCACGCCCGCCGCCGTGCTCGCCGACGTGCGGCGCACCCACCCGACGACCGCCGGGCCGCGCGAGCGGCACACGGCCAACGCGGAGTACACCGGCCCGGAGACGTTCCTGCTGGAGAACCGGCCCGAGGCCGCCGACCCGCTGCAGCGCCACGCCCCGGCCGCCGACGTGGCGGACGTGGCGCCCGACGCGGCCCGCCGCATCGTCCGCGCGGTCGGCGAGGGCCGCGTCGGCCCGGCGAAGCTCGACGATCTCACGCTCGCGGTGAGCGAGATCGTGGCGAACGCGCACCGGTACGGCCGCCCGCCGGTGCGGGTCCGGGTCTGGGCCGCCGATGGGCGCGTCGTGGTGACCGTCGACGACGCCGGCCCCGGCCCGAAGGACCCGTTCGCGGGCCTCCTGGCGGCGCCCAGCGAGCGCTCGGCCGGCTTCGGGCTGTGGATCACCCACCAGGTCTGCGACCACGTGAGCCTGCAGCGCACGCCCGACGGCTTCGCGCTGCGGATGACCGTCGGCGGTTAGGCCGGCTGGGGCGCCGGCTGCAGCCGCACCGCGAGGTCTTCCGCGGCCAGCGGGCGGGCGTAGAGGTAGCCCTGGCCCAGCTCGTACCCCTGCCGGCGCAGCACCTGCGCCTGGTGGCCCACATGAGCACGCGGGGCGCGGGGAGCCCGGCGGCGAAGAACGCGGTCCACGCACAGCCGAGCCCGAAGATGCCCAGACACAGCAGCAACAGCGGCCGCGTGTCGGCGCGCTCGGCCCGCAGGTCCGTCCAGCCCCGTGGCGGATCGACGGCGCTGCCGGGCTACGGCAGCGCGGCGAGGATCTGGGCCGCGTGCCTGGCGGGCTCAGCTTTCGTCGTGTCCAGCCTGAGGTGGTAGGTCATGCCGGCGTGGGCGTGGCGGGCGGACCAGAGGGCCAGGCCGGGCCGGTTGCCACGGGCCCGCTCCCGGCGGACCAGTTCCTCGTCGCTGCAGTACACGCCGACGAGCAGCGGCTGCCATGGGGTGAGGACGTCGAGCCAGTCGTCGCGGGCGCGGTCGTCGAGGAGCACCTCGTCGACGATGACCGGGTTGCCGGCCCGGGCGAGCTCGACCACGGCGCGGCGGAAACCGGCCAGCATCCGCCGGCCGACGTCGCCGTAGGTGATGGCGAGCATCGGGTGGCCGTCGTCCTCGGGCAGCTCGCGGTAGGCGAACCCGTCCCGGCTCAGCGGCCCGCCGCGGCCGCCACCCCACTTTGGCGGCACCATCGCGAAGCAGGTGTCGAGGCCGAGCAGCAGGAACGGGTCGTCGGCGAGCTCCTGGACGGCCTTGCCGATCGTGGTCTTCCCGGCTGAGGACGCGCCATTGAGGAACACGATTCGGGCCATGCGGGCATTGTTCCAGGCCGCCGGGTCAGCCGGTGTGGTGGCGTGTCCAGGTGGTGGCGGCGGCTCGCACGCAGCGCGGTAGTGGGCAGGCACGACCGCTGTTCGTCGGGTGCGAGTCCTCAGCCGGTGGTGACGGGCAGCTCGGTGATGAGCTGCTCGACGCGGCGCTTGATCTCGTCGCGGATCGGGCGGACGGCGTCGATGCCCTGCCCGGCCGGGTCTTCGAGCTTCCAGTCGAGGTAGCGCTTGCCGGGGAATACGGGGCAGACGTCGCCGCAGCCCATGGTGATGAGCACGTCGGAGGACTCGGCCGTCTCGTAGTCGAGTTTCCGCGGGGTGTTGGCGGTGATGTCGATGCCGACCTCGCGCATCGCCTCGACGGCGACCGGGTTGATCTGGTTCGCCGGTTCGGAGCCGGCGGAGCGGACCTCGACGGTGTCGCCGGCGAGGTGGCGCAGCCAGCCGGCGGCCATCTGGGACCGGCCGGCGTTGTGCACGCATACGAACAGGACGGTGGGTTTGGTGCTCATGCGGTGGTTCCTCCGAAACGGCAGTGCGGTCGGTTCAGGAGCGGACGGACTCGTCGGGGTGGGCGACGACGACGTCACCGGCGGCGCTGCCGACGGACGGATAGAGCGCGAGGAGCAGCCCGACCCCGACGGCGAGGCCGACGAGCTGCGCGACGACGAACCCGGGCACCGAGGCGGGGGCGATCCCGGCGAAGGTGTCGGTGAACGCGCGGCCGATCGTGACCGCCGGGTTCGCGAACGACGTCGACGAGGTGAACCAGTACGCGGCGCCGATGTACGCGCCGACCGCGGCCGGTGCGACCGCGGCGCGGCCGGAGCGGGCCAGGGCGAAGATCAGCAGGAGCAGGCCGGTGGTGGCGACGACCTCGCCGAGCCACAGGTCGGTGCCGGTGCGGTGCTTGTCCGAGAAGTCGACGGCGGGCAGCTTGAACATCAGGTCCGCCAGGACCGCGCCGCCGATCGCCCCGGCCACTTGCGCGACGACATAGCCGCCGAGATCCCGGGCCGACAGGCCGGTGCCGGTCCGGCGGCCGAGGAACCAGTCCGCGGCCGACACGACCGGGTTGAAGTGCGCGCCGGAGACGGGCCCGAAGGTCAGGATGAGGGCGCCGAGCGCGAACGCGGTCGCGACGGAGTTTTCCAGGAGTTGCAGGCCGATGTCGTCGGAGAGGCGGGTGGCCATGACGCCGGAGCCGACGACCGCGGTGACGAGCAGGGCGGTGCCGACGAACTCGGCGAGCAGCCGCCGCCACAGGGTGGGGTTCACGTACGTAGCAGTCCTGTCTCGAGGTTCAGGAAGTTCGGCACGCTCGACAGTTCGGCGAACTGGTCGTAGCTGGTGTGCAGGAGCCGTTCGATCGTCTCGGCGCCGTAGGTCCCGTCGGCCTCCCGCGCGGGACGGCTCGCGGCGGTACGCAGCGCGAGCTGCTGGTCGACGGATAGATCCGGGTGGTAGAAGTGCGCAAGCGATTCGGTCATGACGAAGACTCCAAGGTCATTCCGGACGGCACTGAGCGGGGGTGACCGCGGGCGCCAGGCGGGTGATCCGGTCGGCGAGATCGGTGTAGGCGGCCTCGAACGCCGCATCGGTGTCGACCCGGACCGGGTCCGGGACCGACCAGTGCAGCCGCGGGTGCACTGGCGCGTCCGGGCCGGCGAGGTCTTCGTGGGCGTTGTCGCAGACCGCGATGACGAGGTCCCCGTCGTGCACGACGTCGGTGACGTACGCGGTCCCGGCCGGGTCGAGGGCGAGGCCGTGGCGGTGGGCGACCTTGACTGCCCGCGGGTGGACTCGCTGCGCCGGATGCGTGCCGGCGGAGGCGACCGGGCCGCCGACGCGGTGGCGCCATAGCGCGGCGGCCAGCTGCGAGCGGGCCGAGTTGTGGGTGCACACGAACACCACCCGCTCGGCGGCGCCGAGGCCGGGCGGGGTGAGGGAGGCGAGGATCTCAGGGACGAGGCGGAGATAGGTGCGGCGGCGGTCGCCCTCCGAGCGGATGCGGGTGACGAGGCCGGCGTCCTGCAGCACCTTGACGTGGTGTGCGACCAGGTTGGTCGGCAGCCCGAGGGCGTGGCCCATCTCGCCTGGCGAGGCGTCGCCGTGGACGAGGGTGTCGACGATCGCGAGGCGGGCGGGGTCGCCGAGCGCGGCGTGCACCCGGGCCCGCACCTCTACGGAAGAAAGCTCGGCGTTCATTGAGGCAATGATTGCTGAACTATTCTCCTCGCGTCAAGAAGCATAGCCTGGCTATATGTAGCTCGGCTACTTAGGTGAACGGAGGCGGCGATGCGGGTCTTCGGGTTGGTGGTTCCGGATGCCGGGCCGCTGTTCGTCGGCGTGCTGGTGGTACACATCGCGGCCGGGCTGGCCGGTGTGGTGACGGCGACGGTCGCCTGCCTGGCGCGGAAGCGGCCCGGGACGCATCCGCGGTGGGGGCGGATATACCTGTGGGCGCTCGGGGTGGTCGCGTCGAGCGCGGTCGCGCTGGCCGTGATCCGCTGGCCGGCCGACGTGCACCTCGCGGTGATCGGGATGGTGGCGGCCGGGCTGGCCGGGTTCGGGTGGCGGGCGCGGCGACGGCACCGCCCGGGCTGGCCGGTGCGGCACGCGATCGGGCTGGGCGGTTCGTTCGCGGCCCTGCTGACCGGCTTCTACGTCGACAACGGCCCGCAGTTGCCGGTGTGGCGGTCGTTGCCGCATCTGACGTACTGGCTGCTGCCCACGGTCGTGGCCGCGGTGCTGATCCGGCGGGCGCTGCGCCGGTTCGCGGCCGGGGTCAGTTCGCGGCCGCGCGCAGCCGGACCACCCGCCGCCAGGCCGGCGCCGCCGCGATGAGCCGGACGCCGCTCGCCGTGGCCGCGGCGAGCAGCGCCCATCCGGCGGGCGCGGCGCCCAGCAGGACCCGGCCGGCGCCGCGGACGTCGCCGCGGCCGATCCGCGCAGGCCAGGCTGTCGGCCATTTCGGCGCGGATGGCCGCGCGGGCCCGGCGCCCCGCCGGCAGCGCGCCCGTCACCTCGTCGAGGTAGGCGCCGATCCGATTCGTGGCCGACGGGCTCATACCGCCGATGCTACGGCCGTGCCGCGGCTTCCTGCACGGTCAGCAGCGCGGCGAGCTGGTGCATGATGCCCGGGCGGGCGCGGTAGTACACCCAGGTCCCGCGCCGGTCCGCGTCGACCAGGCCCGCCTCGCGCAGCGTGCGCAGGTGGTGCGAGATCGTCGGGCCGGACAGCTCGAACGCCGGGGTCAGATCGCACACGCAGATCTCGCCGCCGGCGGCGGAGGCGATCATCGACATGAGCTGCAGCCGCACCGGGTCACCGAGCGCCTTGAACGCCGGCGCGAGGACGGCGGCGGTCTCCGGCGGCAACGCCTGCTGCGCGATCGGCGGGCAGCACGGCTCGCCCGCGTTGAGGTCCGTGAGCGTCAACGGCCCCGACTGTTTCGACATGCCTCTAGGTTGACAGATCTCGAAACAGCGTGCAACTGTTGATTAGACGGACGTCGAGACAGTCTCGGCGTCACGGCTCAGGAGGTCGTCATGTTCCGTACGCTGCGCCGCTCCCGGTCGCGGGCCGAGGTCCGGTTCTGCGACGGGTGCGCCACGGTGTCCACGCCCGAGCAGCGGGTCGCCGCCCGGATCGAGCGCACCCGCACTTATGTCGCGGCCCTCACCGGACCGCGCTGACCGCCGCGCCGCGGCCGGCCCTCGTTGACCTCGAACCACCACGCTCAGCCATCCAGAGGAGACCGATCATGAGCGAGAACACGACCACCAGCACTGCCGCCGCGTCGATCGGCGGGTTCGACGGCGACCCGGTTGCCGCGCTCAGCGTCGCCGGGACCGGCGGCTGTTGCGGCAACCCGCCCGCCGCCACCCTCGCCCTGCCGGAGCCGGCCGCCGCAAGCAGCCCGTGCTGCGGCACGCCGGCCGAGGCGAGTACGGAGGGCTCCTGCTGCGGCAGCGCGGCGAAGGCCGACGCGGTCGCGGCCGGCCAGGGCTGCTGCGGATGAGCACCCCGGCCCGACCGGTGGACGCCGTCGCCCGCCTCGTGGTGGCCACGGGATTGCTCGTCGCTGCCGACCCGGCTACAGTTTCATCGTAGATCGGCGATAGACGATGAAGTTGGTGGATGGTGTCGGAGCTCCTCAACCGTGCGACCGCGGAGACGTACGCGTCGTGGTTCCGCGCCCTTGCCGACCCGTCGCGGGTGCAGATCGTGGAGTACCTCGCGCGGCAGGGCCGGCCGATGAGCGTCGGCGAACTCGTCTCGGCGGTTGGTTTGGCGCAGTCGACGGTGTCGCAGCACCTGAAGGTCCTCACCGAGGTCCGGTTCGTCCTCGTCGACGCGGTCGGGACCGCCCGGCATTATCGGATCAACGAGGCATGTATCGGCTGTTTCCCGTCCGCCGCGGACGTCGTCATGGGCCGCCCCGCCCCTACCCCGATCGGTGGCTGCGGATGACGACCACCACGAACAAGGCCGGCGTCACCGTCCGCGCGATGACCGCCGCGGACGCCGAACGCGTCCTTGCCATCTACCAGGCCGGGATCGACGGCGGCAACGCCAGCTTCGAGGACGCCGCACCCGAGTGGACGGCGTTCGACGCGGCGAAGCTGCCCGAGCACCGCCTGGTCGCCGTCGATGCCGCCGGTCAGGTGCTCGGCTGGGTCGCCGTCTCCCGGGTGTCGACTCGGGCCGTGTACGCGGGCGTGGTGGAGCATTCCGTCTACGTCGACCCGGCCGCACAGGGGCGTGGGGTCGGCCGGGTGCTACTCGACGCGCTCGTCGCCTCCACCGACGCCGCCGGGATCTGGACCATCCAATCGGGAGTGTTCCCGGAGAACACCGCGAGCCTCGCCCTGCACCACGCTGCCGGGTTCCGCACCGTCGGCGTCCGCGAACGCATCGCCCGCCACGCCGCGCGGGGAAATCGGTGGCGCGACGTGGTGTTCATCGAACGCCGCAGCCCGCGCGTCAGCTAGCACGACCCACCGCAAACCGCGACGTGGGCGCAGTCCGCGTTTCTGATTCGACATTGTTCAAGACAGTTGAGGAGATCCCCGATATGACCAGCCAGCTCGACGGCCTGCCCGTCGTCGTCATCGGCGCCGGCCCGGTCGGCCTGGCCGCCGCCGCCCACCTCGCCGAGCGGAACCTGCCGTTCACCGTCCTCGAGGCCGGCGACCGGCCCGCCGCCGCCGTGCGCGAGTGGGGGCACGTGCGGCTGTTCTCGCCGTGGCGGTACAACATCGACGCCGCCGCCCGCCGCCTCCTCACCGACGCGGGCTGGGTCGACCCCGACCCGGACGTCCTGCCCACCGGCGCCCAGCTCGCCGACGACTACCTGCAGCCCCTCGCGGATGTGCCCGCGCTGAAGCCGCACGTCCGCTACAGCGCCCGCGTCACCGCCGTCACCCGGCTCGGCGTCGACCGGCTGCGCACCGCCGGCCGCGACACCGCCCCCTTCCTCGTCCGCCTCGACAACGGCGACGACGTCCTGGCCCGGGCGGTTATCGACGCGTCCGGCACCTGGAGGATGCCGAACGTCCTCGGCGCCTCGGGCATCCCCGCCCACGGCGAGAACACCGCCGCCGGGTTCGTCGAGCACGCCCTGCCCGACGTGCTCGGTGCCGACCGGGACCGGTTCGCCGGCCGGCGAACCCTGGTCGTCGGGGCCGGGCACTCCGCCGCGAACACGCTGCTGTTCCTGGCCGAGCTCGCCGGTCAGGCGCCCGGCACGTCGGTGGTGTGGGCGATCCGCTCGGGGAGCGCAGCCCGCACGTACGGCGGGGAGATCGCCGACGCGCTGCCGGCCCGCGGCGCGATCGGCACCCGGCTGCGCGAGCACGTCGAGGCCGGCACCATCGAGCTCGTCACCGGCTTCGCCGTCCGGGCGCTCACCGCCACCTCGGACGGCCGGGTGGCCGTCTCCGACGGCGCCCGCGAGGTCACCGCGGACCGGATCGTGTCGGCGACCGGGTTCCGGCCCGACCACAGCCTCGCCGGCGAGCTGCGTCTGGACCTCGACCCGATCCTGGGTGCCACCCGCGCCCTCGCGCCGCTGATCGACCCGAACGAGCACTCCTGCGGCACCGTCCCGCCGCACGGCGTCGACGAGCTCACCCACCCCGAGCCCGGCTACTATGCGCTCGGCGTCAAGTCCTACGGCCGGGCCCCGACGTTCCTGCTCGCCACCGGCTACGAACAGGCCCGCTCCGTCGTCGCCGCCCTCGCCGGCGACTGGACCGCCGCCCGCGACGTCCAGCTCGACCTGCCCGAAACCGGCGTGTGCAGCAGCGACGTACCCCTCGAAGCGGACACCATCACCGGCGGCGGCTGCTGCGGACCTACCCCCGTCGCCCCGGCCGGGCGCGGCCTGGCCACCGGGATCAGCGGCGGCCTGCTCGCCGCGCCGCTGGCCCTGCTGCCCGTCGCCGGCGGGGAGCAGTCCGGCGACGCGTGCTGCAGCTGACCGCCCGGGATGGACACCACGGCGCCGGCGGCCGCGACCGAGCAGGTTCGCGGCCGCCGACCGGTCTTCCACGGCTGGCGGATCGTCGCCGCGTTCGCCGTCACCCAGACCGCCGGGTACGGCTGCCTGTACTACTCCTTCGCCGTGCTCCTCCACCCGATCGCCGCGGACCTGCACACCAGCCCGGCCGCGGTCACCGGCGCCCTCACCACCGCGATCCTCGCCTGGGCCGCCGCCGCGATCCCGATCGGGCGGTGGCTGGACCGGCACGGCGGCCGCGGCCTCATGACCGCCGGCTCCGCCGCCGGCGCTCTGCTGCTCGTCGCATGGTCCCGCGTCGAGGCCGTCTGGCAGCTCTACGCCGTGTTCGCCGCCCTTGGCGGGGCGATGGCGATGGCCCTGTACGACGCCGCCACCGCCGTCATCGTCGCCTGGTTCGACGCCGAGCGGCGGCCGAAGGCGATCCTGGCGATGATCCTGGTGGCCGGGTTCGCGTCCACTGTCTTCATGCCGCTGACCGGCCTGCTCGAACACCGCTACGGCTGGCGCAGCACGCTGCTCGTCCTGGCCGCCGTGTACGCGGCCGTCGCCCTCCCGCTGCACGCCCTCGTCGTGCGCCGGCCGCCCGTCCCGGCCGAGCGGCATCCGGCCGCAGCGGATGCCGCGGTCCGGGTCGCGGCGGTGCGGGCCGCCCGCCGCGACCTGCGGTTCTGGTGCCTGGCCGGGGCGTTCGTCGCGCACAGCGCCGCGATGAGCACCATGACCGTCCACCTCGTCGGGTTCCTCGTCCACGCCGGGCACCCGGCCACCTTCGCCGCAACGACCGCCGGGCTGCTCGGCGTGCTGTCGGTTTCCGGCCGGCTGCTGCTCACCGGCGCCCGCCGCCGGCTGCCCCTCACCACCGCGGTCGCCGCGATCTTCGCCGTCCAGGCCGGCGCCGCAGCGGCGCTGCCATGGCTCGCCGCCACCCGCACCGGCGCGATCATCGGCGTCGTCGCGTTCGGCGTCGGGTTCGGCGTCGCATCCCTCGCCGCGCCCGCCCTGCTCACCGAGCGGTACGGCGCCACCGGCTACGCCACCATCGCCGGTACCCTCAACACCCCCGTCACCCTCGCCAAAGCCACCGCCCCGCTCGCCGCCGCCACCGTTGCCGGCACCGCCGGCTACCCCGCCGTCCTGCTCACCTCCGCTGCCGCCTGCGCCCTCGCCGCGGTCGGCATCCTCGCCCGCACCAGGACCCCGGACGCGGCATGAGGACCAGCGGGCACCCCGGCCGGCACCGACGGACGCCACCAGCCGCGGACCGGCGGGACGCTGTCCAACGGCCGCCCGCGGGTGCACGATGGGCAGTTTGCTGCGGGGCCGCGGCGTCGACGGCGTCGGCGAGGTCGCCGACCTGGTGCTGGCCGGGCTCCTGGGGCGGCTCCGGCGTGCGCTCAGTCCGTCGCGGTACAGCAGTCGTCGCCGCAGCCGTCACCGGTCCCGGCCGCCGCGTCCGGCGTGGTGGCCGGACGGCAGCAGGTGTCGCCGCGCCAAGCCTCCCGGCCCTCCCTGACCGCCACCGCGGCGATGACCAGGGCGGCGGCCGGGTCGGCCCACCACCACCCGAACACGCTGTTCACAGCCAGCCCGGCCAGCAGTACCGCGGACAGGTAGGTGCACAGCAGCGTCTGCTTCGAGTCCGCCACCGCCGACGCCGACCTGAGTTCCCGCCCGGCGCGGCGCTGCCCGGCCGACAGCAGCGGCATCACCGCCAGGGACACCGCGGCCAGGACCAGCCCGACCGTGGAATGCCCGGCCCGGTCACCGCCCAGCAGCGCCCGAACCGACTCGACGGTGACGTAGGCCGCGAGGGCGTAGAACGACCCGGCGATGATCCGCAACGCGGCTCGTTCCCGCCGCTCATGGTCCGGGCCCGAGAACTGCCACGCCACCGCGGCCGCCGAGGCCACCTCGATCACCGAGTCCAGGCCGAACCCGATCAGGGCCGTCGACGACGCGCGGGTGCCGGCGCTGATCGCGACGACCGCCTCGACCACGTTGTAGGTGATCGTCGCCGCGACGAACAGCCGGACCCGGCGCGCAAGCACCGCCCGCCGCGCCGGGGCGGGTCCCGGTGGTGGGGGCGCGAGGGGCAGTGGCCCGGCCATCAGCAGCAGCCGTCCCGCTCCGCCACCGGGCACGCGGCCGGATCAACGGCCAGCACGAGCCCGAGCAGATCACCCAGCGCATGCGCTAGGCGCGGATCGGCGAGCTCGTACCGGGCACGGCGCCCCTCCGGCACGGCCACCACAAGACCGCAACCACGCAGACAGGCCAGATGATTCGACAGGTTCTGCCGACTCGTACCCAGCGTTGCAGCCAGCTCGGCCGGATACCCGGGCGCCTCACGCAGGGCCAGCAGCAGCCGCGCGCGGACCGGATCGGACAAGGCGTGGCCGAACCGGGCCAGGACCTGGCCGTGCGTCAACGTCTCCACCCCACAACAGTACAGCCAGTGCTGAATAAAGTAGACGCTGTACTATTGTGTGAATCCTGCTCAGGCTGAGGGTTGCAACCGGTGCTCCGGTACAGGCTTACCGTCGAGGCACAGGAGCCGGTCCGGTGCCTGCCGGGCCAGCGCAAGGAGCCTGCAATGACCTTCGAAGTTCCCGATGCCTGTACCTTGCCGACCGCGGAACAGCCGTTGCGGCTCGCCGAGTTCGACGCGCTGTTCACCAGCGCCGTCCGCGACGTCGAGGCAGTGAGCGCGACTCACGCCCGGATGTGGCTGACCGGCCCGCCCGGCCTGGAGTCGATGGTGCGTGACCTCGCCGCCCGCGAGGCGGCATGTTGCTCGTTCTTCACCTTCACCATCACTCCGCAACCCGCAACCGACGGCGACGTCCTCGTCCTCGACATCGAGGTCTCCGCCGCGTACACCGACGTCCTCACCGTTCTGGCCGGGCGGGCGACCGCCGCGACCGCGGCGTGACGCCGTGACCGCCGGGCTGTTCGAGCTGCCGGGTCGTGTACGACCGCGGCACGGCGGAAGGTTCAGGGTTTCCGCGCGACGGCGCAATGGGAGGCGATCTCGGCTGCCGTGGGACGCGTACCGGGCTCGTTGTCGGCGCGCCATTCCGCGACCGACACGATGCCTGGGGGCAGGATCTCCAGGCCATCGAAGAACCGTGCGAAGTCCTCCCGGCTGCGTGGGTGGAACGTGATCGGGCCGCTGTCCGCAGCGTCGAGTTGGGCGATGACTTCGGGCGGCATGTAGTCGTAGGTGGCGTGCGACATGACGAGGTAGCTACCGGAGGGCACGGCCTCGACCAGGCGGGCAACGATGCCATGCGGGTCGGCGTCGTCCGGGATGAAATGCAGGAGCGCGACCAACATCAGCGCGACCGGCTCGGACATGTCCAGCACGCGACGCAGGTCCGCATCGGCGAGGATCTTGTCAGGGTCGCGGACGTCAGCGTCAATGTAGGCGGTGGCGCCCCCGGGGGCGCTGGTCATCAGGGCCCGTGCATGCGAGAGCACGATCGGATCGTTGTCGACGTAAACCACCCGGGCGGCCGGTGTGATGCTCTGGGCGAGTTCATGCACGTTGGGGCTCGTGGGGATACCCGTGCCGACGTCGAAGAACTGGCGGATGCCGACCTCCGCAGCCAGGAACGTGACCGCTCTGCGCAGGAAAGCACGGTTCTCAAGGATCGCAGTCTTGATCGACGGGAATGCGGCAGCGACCGCGTCGCCGGACTCCCGATCGGCGGCGAAGTTGTCCTTGCCGCCAAGCCAGTAGTCATAGCGGCGGGCGGGATGCGGCACCGACGTGTCGATCTTCGGCAGCGGGTCCGTCGCTGACTGATCGCCGTGCATGCGTACCTACCTATCGTGAGGGTCGCTCTGAGTGTTCCACGGCCACGATCGATCCCCGCGGCTGCCCCCGGTACCGCCTCCACGTTGGCCGTGACCAGCTGCGTTTCGCGAAGCCGGTGGGGGCGGGGCGTGGACCCGGCCCGCCCCCACAGCCATGCGCGTCAGTGACTGGGTCGCTCGCTGGGTTTGCCAGTCTGGTGAGCACTGGGCTTGCCGGTCGGGTGGTCCGTCGGCGTGCCGGTCGGGTGTTCGCTGGACTCGGCGTTGCGCTGGGGGCTGGGTTGGGCGGACGCCGAGGCGAGCAGCTTGGCGCAGTACTCGTCGACGTTGTCCTTGCCGCCGGCGGCGGTGACCAGGGTGGCGAAGGCCGGGTTCTCGAGGGCCTTGCCGTGCTCGGAGCCGGCGCCGGCCGTGTAGGCGTGGCAGAGCCCGACCAGCGACGGCGACGGGCTCGCGCCGGACGCGTGTTGCGACCCTGAGGAGCCAGCCGGTCCGAGCGAGCTGCGGGCCGACGCGGCGGGGTCGGCGTGCTTGCTCAAGGGGTTGGGAAGCGTGCCGGTGGTGGCGGCCAGAGCCACCCCGCCCGCGCCGATCACGAGCGTGGTGACGACGACGGCCTTGACGGTGAGTAGTTTGAGCAGTGCGGTCTTGACCACAGATTGTCTCCGAGGAAGTGGGATGGGCTGCAGCTGAGCGCTCCGAAACCCGGCCACGGCCTGGTGCAGACCGGTGAGCTCGGCCTGCAGGGCTGGGCCGGCCGAGGCGGTGAGTACGGCGGCCAGGCGGTGGTGCTGGTCATCGACGCTGTCACCGGCGAGAAGGCGCTCGGAGGTGGCGGCGTTGACGCGGGTTCTGCGGATGCTCATCTCACCTGCTTCGGCGCCGGCGCCGCGCCGGGTGTTACACCCGGCCGGCGAGAGTCATGTGGACGTTCGTCGAGCAGCGCGGCAAGCCGACGCAGTCCGCGGTGCGCCGCGACCCGGACCGCGCCGGGCCGTTTGCCCAACACTTGGGCGGCGCTCTGGGCGTCGAGGCCGATGACGACCCGGAGCATGACCGCCTCGGCCTGGTCGCGGGGCAGCGAGGCGATCAACGCGACGGCCTGATCGGTGGTGATTGCCGCGATGGCCTCGTCACCGACGTCGGGCTGGCCGGCGGGTAGCTCCGCCAACTCCTCGATCGGGGTGGCCACCGCCGGTCGGCGGCGGTGATGACGCAGATGGTCAAGGGCTCGATGCCGGGCGATCGACGCCGACCAGCCGCGAAACCCGCCGGTGTCGCGCAGCCGGGGCAGGTCGCGGGCAATCTGCAGCCACGCCTCGGAAGCGACATCCTCGGCATCGTCGCCGACCAGCGCCCGCAGGTAGCGCAACAGCCCGGGCTGTACCGCCACGTACAGCGCCGCGAACGCCGTTTCGTCCCCACGCTGCGCCGCGACCACCGATGCGGCCAGGTCATCCACTTCACCCCGCGCTTCCTGTTCACGGCCGGACCGTTCGGACCGCGCCACGCCAAACGACAGCAACGCCACAAGCACCCCATCTGGACGGATGAGTTCCAACATCCGGTATTACGGCGCGGCAGGCGTTCGCCGCGTTACACCTCCGGGCCGCACCCGGAGCCGGTCGGCGGTCTCGCATCGACGCAACCGGCCGGAACGGCTACATTCACCCCTCATGACCAGTGACGGCGAGGGCAACAGCCGGCTGCGGATCGGCAGCTGGCTGCCCGAACCCACCGTCCGTCCCACGCGCGGCACCACCACCGTGCCGGCGGCTCCACCCGACGAGGCCGGCGCCGAGGGCGACCGGGATACGACGGCGCCGGCGCCGGGACACCGGCGGGAGAGCCGGGGCGGTCGGCGCCCGCTGGGCGCCGCCGCGGGCGGGCTGGCGCTGTGCGCGGCGATCGCGGCGGCGGTGACCATGTGCTCGTCGCCGACCGGCGACCACCGTACCGAGGGCCGGGACGCCGCCATCGCTCCCGGCGACGAGCCGACCACCGACGAAACGTCGGCCGAGAGCGGCGACGCCCACCTCAACCGGCGTGCATCCCCGACGCCGTCACGCGCGCCCACCCGCTCGGCGTTCCAGCCGATCGGCCTGGAGGCAGAGACGGCCTCCGCCGAGCTGACCGGCCCAGCGGAGATCGTCACCTACACCGGCGCGTCGGGCGGCCGGATCGTGCAGAATCTCGGCCGCCAGGGGCCCGGAGCTAAGCGAAACGGCACCCTGGCCTTCCCAGATGTCGTCGTGCCCGCCGACGGGGCATACACGCTCACGCTGTACCTGGTGAACAACGGCACTGACGGCCCGGGCACAGCCGTGGTCTCTGTCACCGGCGGTGGCTCGGTCAGCATCACGGCGGCGGGTGGCGCCGACTGCTGTATCCGCACCGCGGTGACGATCAATCTCAAGAAGGGTCCGAACAGCGTGACGTTCGGCAACTCCGACGGCCGCGCGCCGTCCCTCGACCGGATCGTGATCAGCGCACCCTGACCCCCCGCCGGCGGCGCACCCTGAGCCGGGCCACCCCGCCGGCGATCAGCGCGGCGCCGGTCATGGTCATGCCGGTGAGCGCGACGCCGGTCACCGGCAGGCTGCCGCCACCGCCACCGCCACCGGGCGCCGACGGCGTCTCGGTGGCGGGCGAGCTGCCTTCGACCGTGCCGGAGCCGCTCGGTAGGGGGCTGCTCGACACGCTCGTCGAGGGCGATACCGAGACCGATGGTGAGGCGGACGGCGAGGTCGACGGTGAGGTCGACGGGGACGGGGAGCTGCCAGCCCCGGCACAGGTGTGGGTCAGGTTGAAGTCGTCGGCCTTGGTGTTGTCGTGGTCGACAGTCGCGCTGCCGTCCAGCAGCGTCCAGCCCGAGGGCGCCACCACCCATGCCTTGCTCGTGCTGTTCGTGGTGATGCCGTCCGGATAGGCGTCCGACGGGTCCGGCATCGAGACGGTGACCTCATCGCCGCCGGTGGTGCGGAACGCCAGGGTGAGCGTCAGGAATTTCGCGCCGTTCGCGGGCAGTACGAAGACGAACCCGTCGGAGCCCGCTCCCCGGTTCGCCGCGGGGATCTGGTCGCAGCTGTGGGTGCCGAACGCAGCGGCGGTCGTGTTGCGGTGCGCGGTATGCAGCGGCAGCGTGGTCGACGCCGCGGCCGGCCCTGCGGCCAGGACGGCCGCGAGCATGGCGCCGCCGGCTAAGCGGCATAGGACGTTCGGTTTCTGAAGATTGCCGCAGTGAGGGATTTCTGACCCCAGGGGTCCAATTAGCTTGGTGCCGTGGTGTCTGGGGTGGTTCGGCTTGGCGTCGATTTCGGTACATCGAACACTGTTGCGGCACTGCAGACCCCGGACGGCCGAATCCGGCCGCTGTTGTTCGACGGCTCGCCGTTGCTGGCCTCGGCGGTCTTTGCCGGACCGGACGCGGACCTGCTGGTCGGCATGGATGCGCTCCGGGCCGCGGTCGGCTTCCCGGCCGGTCTCGAGCCCAACCCGAAACGTCGCATCGACGACGGCACCATGTGGCTGGGTGAGCGGGAGTACCTGGTCGTCGACCTGATCGCAGCCGTACTGGGCCGGGTCAGCGGCGAGGCGGTGCGGGTATCCGGCCGGGCACCTGACGAGGTCGTCCTGACCCATCCGGCGACCTGGGGCCAGTCCCGGCTCAGCCTGCTCGCCGATGCGGCCGGTCGGGCCGGGCTCGGACCGGTACGGCTGGTCCCGGAACCGATCGCGGCCGCGGCGTACTTCGCCACAACGCTCGCCCACCGAATCCCCGCCAACCGAGTGATCGTCGTGTACGACCTGGGCGCCGGCACATTTGACGTCAGTGTTGTCCGTCCGTCGCTCGGCGGGTTCGAGGTGGTCGCATCCGAAGGGCTGGCCGATGTCGGCGGTCTGGACCTTGACGCTGTCGTGGTGGAGCACGCTCGTGCTGTGACCGCGGGCGCGACGAATGCGTGGCAGCGGTTGGACTGGCCGCAGACCCCAGGCGACCAACAGGCGCGACAGACCCTGTGGCACGCCGCTCGCGCGGTGAAGGAGCAGCTCTCCCGTCACACCACTGGCAACATCCAGATCCCGCTGGTCGACCAACAGGTCCACCTGACCCGCGAAGAGTTCGAGAAGGCGGCCCGGACCTACCTGGAGCAGACAGCCAGGTTGACGCTCGCGGTGTTGCGCAGTGCCGGCATCCCTCCTGAGCAGATCTCCGGGGTGTTCCTGGTCGGTGGGGCCTCACGCATGCCGCTTGCGGCCACGTTGCTGCACCGGGCCCTTCGGATCGCCCCGACGGTGATCGACCAGCCCGAACTGGTCGTCGCCGACGGAGCGCTCCACTACCGCGCCACCGAAGCCGGCAGCCCGGCCGTCGACACGGTCAGCGCCACCACGACCGCACCCGTTGCGGGCCTGGCCGAGGCAGCTCCGGCGGAGACTGTCGAGCTTCAGCCGAGCCCGGCACCACTGTCAGCAACTGCGCAGCCCGACACCACAGCCAGTCACCGCAGCCAACCAGCCGTGGTTGCTGTCGCGCTCCCTGACGCGGCGGCTCCCGACGTCATCGCATCGACCACCGTCGCATCGCCACCGCCCGTCTCCGCCGTTGCGCAGGACTCCATCGCCGATCACTCCGCTGCACCGGCCGACGTGCGAAGCCCGGCCAGTCGGCTGGGACGAGGGTCTCGGCGCTGGTTGGGTGCGCTGCTGCTGGCTGTTGTTCTCGCTGTGGCGTCCCTGGTGTACCTGAACTGGCCCGACGCGGGCGGCGGGTCAGGCTCCCCAGCCCGCACGCCCTCCAACAGCGCCGCCGCAACGGCCGCCGGCTCCGCGGCTGTTCCCACGATCGCCATGGGTACCAGCATCGGTACCAACGGGGTAGACCTCCCGAACGGTATGGGCATCGCCTTCAGCCCGGTCGGATCGGAGTTGGCGGTTGCCACCGACGGCGGCGTCGAGTTGTGGAATCCAGCCAACCCGGGGCAGCCGGTGCGCGACGGCATCATCCAGATGAAGAACGCGTGGGGCATGACATTCAGTCCGGACGGGCAGATCATGGCAACGATCGCCGGCGAGCTGACCGTGCAACTGTGGGATGTGAGCCATCCGGCGACTCCACGACCGATCACAACGATCGCGCATGATCAGAAGGGAGTCCTCGCGGTTGCCTTCAGCCCTGATGGAAAGACGCTGGCGTTGGGCGGAGGGCCGTACAGCTCCGCCGTGGAACTTTGGAACATCGCCGATACGGCCCACGTGACCAAGGTGGGCACCGTCAACCATGCGAAGATCGGCCGGGTTCGCTTCGGCCGCGACGGCAAGACGCTGATCACATGCAGCAGCAACGACAAGACCTTTCAGCTGTGGGACACGACCACTGCAGGAACTCTGTCCCGCCTTGCCAGCACGACGGTGAGCGCATTGAACGATTGTGCGATCAGCCCCGACGGCAACACGCTGGCAACCGCCGGCTTGGACGGCACCGCACGGATCTGGGACCTGTCCGACCCAAGCAATCCAAAATCCGGTCCGACGATCAGGACGCACGGTGACGCCGTCTGGAGTGTCACCTTCGGGCCGGGCGGCCGCACGGTTGTGCTCGCGAGTTGGAACGCCGGCGCCGAGTTCTGGGACGTCTCGCAGGCCGCCGAACCGAAGCTGTTGACATCCGCCCCGCTGCGCGCGGGCTATCCCACGGAATGGATCGTATTGAACGTCGCCGGCACAATCCTGGCGACGTTCGACTCCGGCCATGTCGCAACGCTGTACACGATCCGCTGAGCCCTATCTGCGACGAAGGGCGGCGCGGGGGCGCATGACCGCCCGCACCGCCGTACCCACCAACGGCGGCATCCGCCATCGCCATAGTTGCCTGCACCCCTGCGCGCCGGGCCCCGCGACGAACGGTCTCATCGCCTCAATCAGCTCATTGTCGCTGCCCGCCGCGAGCGTCCGCCCAGCGAACGCCAACAGTGCGGTGGCCAGCAGCGCCGACCGCGGCTTGCTGCGGTAGCCCGGCAACCGCCCCGCGGGCGCGGGAGTTCCGTTCGGCGCGACCTCGCTCGACCAGACGAGCAGGGGATATGTCGAGGAGGAGTACATCGCGAGCGGGACCGCGAACCGGTACCGCATGCATTTCGCCTCCACCGATGGCTCGGCCGGCACGATGACCCGTTGGCCACCGCTGAACCGGTCGACGGCGGCCATCCGTTTGTCGTCCAAGTATTCTCTCGGTGTGCACTCTCAGGTTATAGTTGCGCGGTGAACGTACCGACAACCTTGCTGGGATTGCTGGAGCCCGTTCCCACGCACGGCTACGACCTGAAACGCGCGTACGACACCATGTTCGGCGGTGGGCGGAGTCTGCCGATCGGTCAGGTGTACGCCACACTGTCCCGGCTCGAGCGCGACGGTCAGGTCGCTGTGCAGGGAGTGGCCCGAGGCGGCGGCCCGGAGCGCAAGCAGTACGTGATCACGCCGACCGGAGTGGAGCGGCTGGAGCACTGGCTCGCCACGCCGGAACAGCCGGAGCCGCATCTGCAGGCGGTGCTGTTCGTCAAGGTGGTGCTGGCGCTGCTGTCGGGCCGGCCGGCCTCCAGCTACCTCGACGCGCAGCGCACGGCGCATCTCGCGCGGATGCGGGAGCTGGCGGCGCTGCGTAAGGCCGGGCCTGCGAGCCGGGGGCTGCTCGCCGATTTTGCCATGTTCCACCTCGACGCCGACCTGCGCTGGATCGATCTCGCTGCGGGCCGGCTCGATCAGCTGCGACAGGAGTTCGCGCGATGAACGCGATCCTCACCGCCCGGCGGGTGCGGAAGTCTTTCGGTGCCACCCCGGCCCTGCGCGACGCCGATCTCGCCGTGGATGCGGGCGAGGTGGTGGCGGTCATGGGTCCGAGCGGTTCCGGCAAATCGACACTGCTGCACTGCCTCGCCGGCATCCTGCGGCCGGACGAGGGTGTGGTGACGTTCAACGGACGTGAGCTCAGCGCCATGTCCGAGAACGAACGGACGCTGGTACGCCGCGACCACTTCGGTTTCGTGTTCCAGTTCGGTCAGCTGGTGCCGGAACTGCCGGTTATGCAGAACGTCATGCTGCCGCTGTTACTCGCCGGCCGATCGCGGCGCGTCGCGCGGGAGCGGGCCGGGATCCTGCTCGAACGGCTGGACATCGCCGGCCTCGGCCGGCGGCGCCCGGGCGAGCTGTCCGGCGGGCAAGCGCAGCGGGTGGCGGTGGCCCGGGCGCTGGTGACCAGCCCGGAGGTGGTGTTCGCCGACGAGCCGACCGGGTCCCTCGACTCGCTCGCCGGTGAACAGGTGATGGATCTGCTGCTGACCGCGGCGCGGGAGCAAGGGACGGCGGTCGTGCTGGTGACCCACGAGGCGCGGATCGCGGCCTGCACCGACCGGGAGATCCTTGTCCGCGACGGCGTCGTGATCGACCAGGCCCACCCGTCCGTACCGGTGCCCGTCCCCGGACACGAGCGATGATCGGGCTCGCACTGCGCCTCGCCGTCTCCGGCGGCCGCGAACAACTCCTCCGGCTGGCCGTGACCGCGCTCGGCGTCGGCCTCGGGGTGACACTGCTGCTCCTGGCGGCCGTCGCGTTCCCGGCCTTCCGGGCCCACGAGGCCCGCGACGGCTGGACCGACACCTCGGCCCGCAACGCCCGACCCGCACAGGACGAACGGCGCACCGATCCGCTGTTGTGGCGGCTACGCGACGACGGGTACCGTGGCCAGGACGTGCTACGGGTCGATGTCGCCGCGCTCGGACCCGCCGCACCGCATCCTCCCGGCCTCACCCGGATCCCGGGCCCGGGCGAGCTCGCGGTGTCGCCCCGAATGCGCCAGCTGATGGCGACCGCGCCCGCCGACCAGCTCGCCGACCGGTTCCCGGGACGGATAACCGCCACCATCGGCGACGCCGCGTTGCGTTCGCCCGACGCCCTGGTCGTCTTCGTCGGCTACGACCCGGACCAACTCGCCGGGCACGCTGACGTGATCCAGGTCCGCTCCATCGAGGCGGCCCCCCGCAACGCAGCACCGACGCGGTTCGGCCGCGTCGTCATCGGCCTCGGCGCCGCGGCCGTCGTCCTGCCGATCCTCGTGCTGATCGGGACCGCCACCCGGCTGGGTACCGCCCGACGCGAGCAGCGCCTGGCCGCAATGCGGCTGGTCGGCGCGCTGCCCCGGCAAATCCGCCTGATCGCGGCCGTCGAGGCGGCCGTCGCCGCCGTGACCGGCGTAGCCCTGGGTTTCGCCGCCTTCCTCGCCGCCCGCCCGTTCGCGGCCCGGGTCGACATCGACGGATCTGGTTTCTTCGTCGCCGACCTGCGGCTCACGTGGCTTGCCGCGATGATCGTCGCCGGCGGGGTGCCGGTACTCGCCGTGGCCGCCGCGCTCGCCTCGCTGCGCGGGGTGCAGATGTCGCCGCTGGGCGTGGCCCGGCAGAGCCCGGCCCGGCGCGTCCACTGGTGGCGGCTGGTACCACTGCTCGTGGGGGCCATCGGCTTCGCCGTGACCCTGCCGGTGCTGACCCGAAGCCAGGGCGACGGTCCACTGTGGCTGATCGCCGTGGTGATGGGGGCGCTGATCCTGGGCATCGTCGTCATCGGCCCGTGGATCACCCGGGGCGTCGGGTTGCTCCTGACCACCGGCGGCCGGGCCGCCGGCCTGCTGGCCGGCCATCGCCTGGCCGCGAGTCCCACGACCGGATTCCGTGCCATCAGCGGGGTGGTGGTCGCCGTCTTCCTGGTCACGGTCATCGGCGCGCTGTCCGCCTCCACCCTCGCCCAGATCCCACCGTCCGGCCGCATCGTCCTGCCGCCCAGTGCGGTGGGCGTCCAGTTCACCGACCCGGCCGGCAACCCATTGTCGGCCGACCGCGCCCGCACCCTGACCGAACGAATCCGGACGGTACCCGGCGTGGTGGCCCTGCTCGACCTGCGCGTGCAGCCCGGCCGTGACCAGACGACCGTGCTGACCCGCTGCGGCAACCTGCGAGCCGCCGGCCTGGCCACGTGTTCCGCGCCGGACGCCGTCGTGTCACTTGACGCCAGGGGCCTGCTCTCCGGCGAACTCGGTGACGTCCGGCCGGTTCCGGCCGCGGACCTGCCGTCCCTGCCCCTCGCCGCGCTGCTCGTCGCGACCGACACACGCCCCCAGACCGGGGATCTGGTACGGACCGTCATCGAGACGACCGTGCCCGGCGACCTGTCCGACCTGCCCTGGACGGCCGGTGAGCTCAAAGCGCAGAACCACCGGCAACTCACCCAGATGACCGACATCAGCGAGGCGATCCTGCTCGTCACGCTGATCATCGCCGGGTGCAGCCTCGCCGTTGCCGTGACCGGCGGCCTGCTCGAGCGCCGGCACCCGTTCACGCTCCTGCGACTGGCCGGCATGCGCCCTCGCGACCTGTCGCGCGTGCTCGTATTGGAGACCGTGGCGCCGCTGCTGGGCATCGCCGCCGTGAGTGTCGCACTCGGACTGGCGGTCGCGGCCGACGTCCTGCGCGTCAACCACATGCCGTGGCGTCTCCCGCCCGCCGGATACTGGTGGACCCTCAGCGGCGGAATGGCGATCGCGGTCATCATCGCGCTGGCCGCCATAGCCCCGTTGCGCCAACTCACATCGCTGGACAACACCCGTTTCGAATAGTGCCGATGCGCGTATCCCGTTACCGGATGCCCTCATCGTCAACAGGTGGTGGTCCGGCGTACCGTGACCGCGGTGCCGTCGTCGGAGGCGTCCACGACCACGCTCACCGCGCCGTCACGATAGGCGACCCGGTTCGACGCGGCCACCACGAACAACCGCGCGGGTTGCGGTACCGGCACCCGCCCGGCCAGCCGCCCGCTGTCCGTGCTCACGCTGGACCCGGCGACCGTCACGACCTGCCCGCCCGGGCACGGCACCGAGGCCATGTTGAACCCCGCCGGCGTGGTACCGAGCGCGGCGAAGACATCGTTGATTGCCGGCACCGCCGGATCCCCGGCGGCCGGACTGGCGTCGACCGGCTGCGCCGGACCGGCCACGCACCCGGTCTGCGCCTCAGCCACCAGCCAGCCCGGGCCGAGCTGCCGCACCGACAACGCCACCCCCGCACCCGCCGTGGCGACCAACGGCCGGACCGAACCCGACAGCGCCGTTTCCCGCCGAGGGTGATACGACGCATCCAGTCGTTGCTCGATGCCGCTGATCGCCCCGTCCTCCTGGCCGCCCGGCACGTACAGGTCCGCCGCCCGCGAATACCGGCCGCCGCCGCGCAGCAACCCGAGTGAGCATGTCGCCGCCCGGACCATGCCGCTCACCGCGACCGCCGCGTCACTCCCGGCGGCGGCCAACACATCCGCCACCCCCCGATCCATCGCCGCCACGCTGTCGCCCACCAGCGGATCCCGGGACGCCTGCCATCGCCACAGCCCGACCGCCGCGACCGCCACGACCCCCGCCACCGACCCCGCAACAATCCAGCGACCCCGCCTCGACATACCCCGATTGTCCACCGTGCCGGAGCAGTGCCGGACCGGCGCCGGGCTCGCACGCCCGCGACGCCCGGCACGTGCCGGGGTTCGTACAGGCCTGGACAGACGCCGTAAGCCCCGCGCGGTATAGCGTCATCGAACATGGCAACCTTTCGGAGCGCAGCAGCGCTCCTCTCCGCGGACGGCACACGCACGCCAGGTACCGCCGCGCTCTTCACCGAACCCGGCAAACGCGGGGCAACTCCGCCGTGGGCGGGTGACTTCCGGCCGGCCACGAACGCCAGCGGCCCCATGAACGCGGTCGGGAAGACCTTCACGCTGGAAATGCCCGACGGACGCACCGGCAAGGTCGTCGTGCAGAGCCTCAAGACCGGCAAGGGCGGCATCACTCTGGCCCTGCTGGGCGAGGACGTCGCCCCGTTTTGACCGTGACCGTCAGGACGGTCGTCGGCAGGTCACGCCGCTGACGGCCGTTGACCGGAGGCAGCCGGAGCAACTCGTGGGCCGGGTGCCCGCGGCGGCGGTGAACAGCACGAGGTTTCCCGCCCGGGCCCAAGAGCATGGGCACCGTTGGCCGCCCTGGGCGAGGGGCCCCTGCTGACGCGTCTGGCCTGCCACGGCGGGACCTCCGCCGCCGTGCTGGCCGCGGAGCTGATCACGCACGACGGCCCGGCTCAGGCCGCGGCGGCGCTGGGAGAGCTGCTGGAGCCGCGGCGGCAGTGGTGGCGGCCGTATGCGTGGGGCCTGCTGCGGCTGGGCCGTGTTGCCGAGGCCGAGGCGGTCGTCGTGCGGCTGGTACTCGGTGCTGTCCGTCGCGGCTCGTTGTTCGGCCGTGCACGGGCGGGTCAGCGTTCGCGCTGGGCGGCGGTAGCGGCCGCCGGCCGGATCAACGCTTCGACGTGCTGACGTAGTCCGGGTGGGCAGGGCTGCGCTCCGGCCGGGATTGCAGGGATGGCGTTGCCGGGTTTGAGCAGGCTGATGCGCTGGGCGGCGAGCTGGAGCTGGTCTTCTTGTGCGAGCTTCTGCATCGGGTTCGGCGTGCATCGCGTTGCCGTCTGGAACATCGCGTTCAGCGCAGGGTCCATGCGTCGATCGTGTCGGCGGCGTGGCGGGCGCTCACCACGGTCCTGCCGTCCGGCGACAGCTTGAAGCGCCCGGGCCCTGCCCCGATGCGTGTCTCGTCCGTCAGGTGCAGCATGCGGCCCGGCTGCGAGACGTCCCAGGCGGTGGCCTTCTCGCTGCCGATGACGGTGACCAGGGTGCGACCGTCGGCGGTGAACGCGACGGCGGTGCCCTCAGCCACGCCGCCGGTGAAGCCGCCCTTGATCGCGACGGCGTCCAGTGTGGACGTCAGGGCGGGCCGGGCCGGGTCGGCGACGTCCCACACCTGCACCTGGCCGTCCTGGCGCACGTCGACGAGGGTTCGGCCGTCCGGGCTGAACGTCGTGCCCTCGGCCTCGACCGCGTCCACCGGCAGGGTCGCGACGACCGCCGGATGGGCAGGATCGGCAACCGTCCACAGGGCCAGCGGCGCGGAGTGGCTGCTGGTCGCGAGCGTGCGGCCGTCGGGTGAGAACGTGAGGTTCATGAACGACTGTCGCGGTACCGCCACCGGGTGGGCGGGGAAGGCGGTGCGCTGGACCGGACGGTACGGGTCGGTGATGTCGTAGAAGATCACGGTGTCGTGGTAGCCCATGGCCAGAAGCCGCCCGTCCGGAGAGAACGCCACGTCCTGCGCGCCGCCGTCCTCGGCGAAGCGGGCCGCGAGGGCCGGCCGGTCCCGCTCGCGCACGTCCCACAGCTGGACGTGCTTGCCCAGCGCGGCGATGAAGCGGCCATCCGCGGAGACGGCGACGAAGTTGCCCGCATCCACAGTGGACAGGCAGACCGGGTCGGCTGGGTCGCCGATGTCCCACAGCCGCACAGTCGAGGCGCCGCTGGAGGTGGCTACGAGACGCCCGTCGGCCGAGAAGGCGATGTCGTGCGCGCCGGTCACGCCGAACTCGGTCTCCTCGTGGAAGGTCACGGTGTAGACGAGCAGCAGCAATGCGGCGAGGGTGGTGGCCCCGAAGACGCCCATGAGGGCGGTCCGCAGCCTCGGTGGCAGCGGGCCCCGGTGGTGCGGGTCGAGGCGGGCGGCGACCGCGTTCGCGGCGAGGTCGGCGAGTGTGCGGACGCTGACGCGGTGCTGGTCGAGCACGTCGAGGAACTCCTCGGCGTAGCGCTCGCGCCAGCGCCGCGGATACCAGCGCACCAGCCGCCGGGCCAGCGCCGCCAGCACCGGCCGGCTCATGCCGGGGCGATGCGTCGGTGGCCGACCCGGGCGATCTCGCGCATCGAGGCCAGCTGCTGCTGCAGGACCGTGCGACCGGTTGCGGTGATCCGGTACGGCCGGCGCCGCGTCTCGGAGGCGAGGGGTTCCACCCAACCCTGCCGCTCGAGGCGGGCCAGCGCGCCGTAGAGGGTACCGGGCTCGAGACCGACGCCGCTGAAGTCCGCGACGTCGGTCATGATCGCGTAGCCGTGCTTGTCGCCGTCGGCGAGACTGGTCAGGATCAGCACCGAAGGGTCGGCGAAGCGGCCGAGCTCATCGAACTTGCTGTGCATGTCCACCACCGCTCTACTCAGCACCACATACTACTTGGTACTGAATAGAGGAACGGTGTGCCCGTGTCAACCCGCGACTTCGGCATCCTCGGATCCGGCCGGGCGCCGGCTGGCGAGACTCGTGACGGTCAGGATCAGCGCGGCGAGTCCGGCGAGGAACAGCAGCGCGACATAGGGGTCCTGCACCTCGATCCGGCTGTTCTCGAGGTCGTCGGCTGGGGAGATTGCCGCCGGGACCAGATCGGGGATGAGCCATGCCGGGCCGTACCCGGACAGCACCAGCACCTGCGCGAAGACCAGCAGCGGGGTCAGGACGGGCACGCACAGCGCGGCCAGCAGCGTCTCCTGGGCCCCGTCGTCGCGGCGGGCGCCAACGTACACCACCGTAGCGATGCCGAACCCGGTCACGACCACGGTGCCGCCGACACCGGCCGGCATCGGCGGGAGCGCGACCTGGCTGATCAGCCACCAGCCGGCGGCGGCGAGCGACACCGCGGCGCTCGTGCCGAGCGCCCGTCCTGACACTTCCGTGCGTTCGGCGGTGACGGTCAACAGGCCGAGCAGGCACGCCGTGAGCACCACGGTGAAGATCGGCAACCCGAAGACGGCCTGGTCCCGGGGCGAGCCGTGCGAGCCGGCCGTCGAGGCGAACGTGGCGGCCAGGGCGCCGACCAGGACGCCGCCGCCCGCTCGCAGTGCCCGCGGGGCGCGGCCGGCGTCGACCGGGCCCAGGACACCGGGGCGGCGACCCCACGCGGCCACGCTCAGCAGCAGCGCTACGACCCCGACGACCCCCCAGCGCAGCGGCGCAAAGGAGATCCCGCCCGACCAGCGCAGCACGCCGGCAAGCACCGTCACGCCGAACAGCGGATAGCCGATCGCCCGCAGCGCGGCCGGTTGGGCGAGCACCACCCGCAGGCAGCCCAGCGTATGGTGCCGGCGCTCGCGGCCGGGTTCGATCGCCGCGGACTCGGCGCACATCGCCCGGCCCCAGTCGCGGCGTCCGGGCGGCAGCAGGCGCACCGCCAGGGCCAGCAGCCGGTCGGCGCGGTCACGCCCATCAATCACCACAGTCAAACTCTATCTACATAGAGATGCGGCCGGGATCGTTCGACCAGCTACTCCGCGGCTGGCGACGCCAATCGGCTGGGCCCGACCGGCGATAGGCTCACCCGGTGCCGTTCGAACCGTTCCGGGCTGCTGTTGCTGTCCACGGCATCCTCCGCGACGGCGAGCGGACGCTGCTCATGCGCCGCGCCGACACCACACATCGCGACGGCCAGTTCGGCCTGCCGGCCGGGCACCTCGACGGCGGCGAGGACGCCGTCACCGGCCTGCGCCGCGAGCTGCGCGAAGAGCTCGACATCCACGTCGACCCGGGCAGCTGCCGGCTGCGCCTCGTCCTGCACACCGCTCCCGAGCGCATCAGCGACTTCGAATACCTCCACCTGTTCTTCGACGTCGCACGCTGGGACGGCGCACCGCGCATCGCCGAACCGCGCAAATGCACCGAGCTGCGGTGGGCCGACCCCCGCGCAACACCCGATCTGGTCGACTACGTCGGCGCCGCCCTGGCCGCCATTGGACGCGGCGAAACCCTCGCGGTGCACGGATGGCCACCCGGCACGACGTCGGAGCCGGGTCGAAGTACGCGCCGTGGCGCGTGCGGCTGACCTGCCTCGACGGCCGCGGCGTGCTCCGGGAGGCCCTCGCCGCCTGCACGAACCGCGGCTTCACCGTCGCCGAGCTGCTCGTCGAACAGCCCCGCGGCGATGACGGCCACCCGTGGTGACGGTGCTGCTCGTGCTGGTCGGCGGGCGGGACCTGAACCTGCTGACCGCCGCGCTCACCGGAGTCGAGGGCGTCCTCGCCGCAGCCGTGGACGATCCCGCCGGAGCCTGAACAACACTCGGCAGCCATGGACGTTCGACCGATCCGGCAGCTAACTCTGTATAGATAGAGTTGTGCCATGAAGCGATTGTTGGTCCCGGTGGCGGCCGCAGTGCTTGCGGTCGCCGGGCTGCTCGACGCGGCGCGGATCCCGGACGCCTCGCTGCGCCATCAGGCCTTCGCTATGGTGCTGGCGCTGACGGCCGTAGCCGTGCTGGCGTGGCTGCCGTTCGCGCTGGGAGTGGCCGCCGGCCGCCTCGGCGCCGGGCTGCGCGCTGCCGCATGCGCCGTGGTAGCCCTCGACGTGGTCGGCAGCATCGAAGCGATGCGCGCGGAGCCGTATCCCACCAGCATTGACCCGGCGGTGTCGATTGTCTGGACGGTGATGCTGTCGGCGCAGCTCCTGGCCGTCCTGGCGGTCACCGCGCGGCGCGTCCGTGTGCCGTCGGCCGCGGTGGCCGCCGGCGGGCTGGCGGGCTTGTCCGCGTTCGCGCTGTGGGGGCTGCTGTGCCTGATGCAGCCCGACGTCCCGCAGTCCAACGCGCCGACGGTCCTCGCGCTCGCGCTGGCGGCGGTGGTCGCCGTACAGTGGGCCGGACCCCGACGCACGTCGCCGGCACACAGTGCCGCCGCCGGGCTGCTCGCCGCCGTCACCGTCGCCCTGCTCGCCGGCGAGCTGATCGACGCCGGCCTGCCACACCTGGGCCGGTGGGTCACCAACGCCGCGCCGCCGACGCCAGCCGGCCCGCACGGCCTGCACCGACTCGTCGACCCGGTCGGCATCCTCATGCTCGGCACCCTGCTCGCGATCGCGCTGCTGGTCACCGTCCTCGTCGCCGCGCGCACTCGACAGGATAACGAGGCCGTCACGAGCACCGATCTGGCCGCCGCGGCCTGACGCTCGGGCCGGGAACGCGACGCCCAGCCCGAGCGGTCCGGCGCGTGGAACTCCGGGCGCCCACCGGCGCGCAGCGGGCCGATGACACCTGAGACGCTGCCGGTGAGTACCGATGGCGGTCCGCACGTGGCGAAACTCCTGGATGGTCACTGTATCGGAGGTGCTGTTCCGCGCGTTGGTTGCGCCGGGTCCGCAGCGCTCGAGGTGGGCGCCTGCCGCGGTATCGGGGGGCGCTGACCTATTGCCCTGAACACGGCCCGCGAGGTGCTGAGTCTGGCCGGGGAGAGCCGCGCCGAGAAATCCGGGCCCGCGCCCGGCATCTCGGACCCTAACGCCTACCCGGCCAGACCGCGCACCCGCCGGATGCGCGCCCTCTCCGACCGGCCGCGTCAGACTTCGTGCCAGCATTCGGCAGCGGTCGGCCCGCAATCGGGCGCTCGCCGCGCCATCCTCCCGCTCGGCCTCGGCAATCCGGTCGGTGAGGTTGGTGCAGATCTCGGCCAGCCGCGCGCGTTGCGCCGGCTCCGGGCGCAGCACGGGCACCGAGGGCGTGCTCATGCTGGCAGGGTGTGGAGTAGGCGTGGCCGCAGGTGCGCTGGGAAGGTGCCATCATTGGCCCGTGAACTGGGTCGTGCGTGTGCCGCGGGCTGCGCTGGCCCGTGACGGTGCGCTGGCGGTAGTCCTCGCCGTCGTCGGGATGATCACGGCGGGTGAGCCGGTCCCCGCGCTGCTGGCCGTCGGCGCTGCGCTGCCGCTCGCGGCCCGCCGGGTATGGCCGCTGCCTGTCGCGTGCATCACTGCGACCGCGACGGCGGCGTACCTGGTCTGGGGCTATCGGTACGGGTTCATCTTGGTGTCCTTCGCGGTGGCGGTCTACACCGCTGCGCTGCTGCTGCCGCCTCGGCGCGCGGTGTTCGTCGGGACGTTCGCGCTCGCTGCCCTGCTCGCCCATGTCATCGCGCTCGGGGGCCGCTCGGGACTGGGTGGTCTGCTGCCCGGTTCCACCTGGGCAGTGCTGCCGTTCGCCGCGGGTTGGAGCGTGCGGATCGGCCGAGAGTCGGCGGCACTGCGGCGGGAGGAGCAGGCGCGCTTGTGGGCGTACGAGGAGCGGCTGCGGGTGGCCCAGGAGGTCCACGACGTCGTCGGGCACGGGCTGGCCGCGATCACGATGCAGGCCGACATCGCGCTGCACATGCTGCCGAGCCGGCCTGAACAGGCGCCCATAGCGCTTGCCGCGATCAGGAGTGCCGGCAGGGCGGCGCTCGACGAGTTGCGGGCCACGCTCAGCATGGTGCGGGAGGAGCCGACGCCGGGTGTGGCGGGCCTCGCCGACCTGGTGGAACGGATGTCCGGCACGGGCCTGGAGGTCGCCCTTGCGGTCGCTGACACTGTGCGGGCGTTGCCGGAGGCGGTGGACCGCACTGTGTATCGGATCGTGCAGGAGGCGTTGACGAATGTGCTGCGGCACGCCGGTGCGACGCGGGTCGACGTCGATGTCGCGTACGGGCGAGACGTGATCGTGACAGTACGCGACGATGGCCGGCACGCGCCGGTGTACGTCCCCGGGCGCGGCATCGCGGGTATGGCCGCGCGGGCGGAGGCGTTGGGTGGCACTGTGGAGGCGGGGCCGGACCCCGAGGGCGGTTTCCGCGTGTGCGCCCGCCTGCCGGTGCCGGCGGTGTCCGCATGATTCGGGTGCTCGTCGCCGACGATCAGGATCTGGTCCGGCTCGGCCTGCGCGCGCTGTTGTCGAACGAGCCGGACATGGAGGTTGCTGCCGACGCGGCGGACGGCCTGGACACGGTCGCTCAGGCGCGGCGCGTACACCCGGATGTTGTGCTGATGGACGTGCGGATGCCCGGCATCGACGGGATCGAAGCGACGCGGCGTATCGTTGCTGATCCGCAGCTCGGCGGGGTGCGCATCATCGTGTTGACCACGTTCGAGGTGGATGAGTACATCTTCGAGGCGCTCGCGGCCGGTGCGAGCGGTTTCCTGCTCAAGGACACCGCCTCCGCCGAACTGTTGCGGGGGATACGCCTGGTCAACGCCGGTGAAGCGCTGCTGTCGCCGTCGGTGACCCGCCGGGTCGTCAGCTCCTTCACGCGCCGCCCGCCCGGGACGGCAAGCCTGCACCCCCGGCTCGGTTCGCTCACCGGCCGGGAACGGGAGATCGTCATGCTCGTCGCCGAAGGGCTGACCAACGACGAGATCGCCGGCCGGCTGGTCATCAGCCCGGCGACGGCACGCACGCACGTGAGCCGGGCCATGGTCAAACTCGGTGCCCGGGACCGGGCGCAGCTGGTGGTGTTCGCGTACCAGTCGGGCCTCGGCTACGTTCCCTGACGTACATGGAGGAGCCGCGCCCGGACGGATGCCCGGGCAGCCCGTGGCGGGCAGCATCGGCGGTGTGAATGATCTCGACAATCGGCGCTGGGGCTGGTGGGGCTTCGTCTTCACCGCCGCGTTCGTCGCCTCCCTCGTCGCCGGGGGCGCGCTCACCGTCGGCAGGACGCTGTACCTGCCCGGCGCCTCCGCGGCGCAACTGCGGGACTTCTACTCGACCAACGGGCTCGCGGTCGGTGTGCAGTCCGGCTTGCAGGTGGTGGCCACGTTGGCACTGTTGCTGTTCGGCCGCCGGCTGCGTGCTTTCGGCCGGGCCGGATACGGGGGCGCCGTCGCGGCGGCGGGGTTCCTCGGGCTGTCGGTCGTGCTCTCCGTGCTGCTCACCGTCGTCGCCGCGTCCGCTTCGGACGCCGTGCTGTCCGGGCTCGGCCGGGCCGCGCTGATCTGCGGCGGTGCCTTGCATCTGCTCGGCACCGCCGTGCTGATGCGGTCAGCCTCCACCGGGGGCCTGCGGTCCGGTACGCCGACGCGCTGGGTGTTCCGCTACGGGCTGGTCGCCGGCCCGCTCATCGCTCTGGCGTGCGTGTCGATCCTCTGGTCACCGCTGATCAAGCTGGAGCCGTTGTTCCGGCTGCTGGCCATCGTCTGGATCATCGGCGTGGCCGTCGCCGTCCTGCGCGGACGGATCGGCCGTTTGCCCGAGCCTGCGCCGTGACGACGACCCTGCCCCGCCCGCTCCGGCGGGTGTTGATCGTGGTGCATGTGGCCGTCTCGGTGGGCTGGCTCGGACGCACTCCTCTCGTTGGGAGCGCGGAGCGCCGCCCGAATGGCTTACGGCTCCGGCGCTGGCGCGCCGGAGCCGTAAGCCGTGCGGAGCGGTTTCCCGCTCCCGAACATGCCGGTGCGGCTCCGCCGGAGCGGAGTCTCCCCGTATGCCGTCGACCACCCCGCCTTAAGCGGGGCGGCGCGGGTGCGCCAGAACCAGGTCACGGGATCCCGTGACCTGGGGAAGGTGTCAGACCGCGGTGCGGCCGCCGTCGACGGCGATGGTCGCGCCGGTGACGTAGCGGGCTCGCGGGGTGGAAAGGAAGGCGATCACGTCGGCGATCTCCTCGGGCTTGGCGCCCCGGCCGAGCAGCGTCGTGGCCGCCAGGCTGTCGATGACGGCGGTGCTGGCCCCGTCGGAGTAAACCGGTCCGGGTGCGACGGCGTTCACGCGTACGCCGGATGGGCTGAACTCGGCGGCCCACGCCCGGGTGAGTGCGGCCATCGAGGCCTTGGTGGCGCTGTAGGCGGCACCACCCGCCAGACCCACCGAACCGGCCATGCTGTCGAGGCTGACGATGCTGCCCTCGCCGCGGGCGGCCATCGCCGGGGCGATCGCAGCGGTCAAGAGGTACGCGGAGCGCACGTTGCCGTCGAAGAGCTTGTCGTAGGTGTCGACGTCAAGGTCCGCGGTGGGGCCGAACCACGACGAACCGGCGTTGTTGATGAGGATGTCCACCTCGCCCGCCTCCTCGGCCAGGCGGGTGATCTCGGCGGGCTCCCGCAGGTCCGCGCCGATGAATCGCGCCTCGCCGCCGGCCGCCTCGATCTCCTTGACGGTCTGGGCACCGCGCTGCGGGTCACGCCCGTGCACGATGACGGTCGCGCCGAGGGCGGCGAGAGCGGTCGCGGTGGCCTTGCCGATGCCAGATGTGGCGCCGGTGACCAGGGCCGTCCGGCCGGTGAGCTCGTTCATTTCTTCCTCCGTTTGAATTGGTCTGTATAGGGCGCCTTTAGACAGCGCTGTCGAAAAGACAAGGTGTTGTCGATCACCGTGGCAGTGACGAGCGGCTCATGGCGTCACTCGGCGATGACCCACCAGCGGTCCTTCTCGGCACCATCAATCTCGCGGGTCTGGCCGGTGCGGGCGCCGGTGCTGGTGAGGATGACGACCGGTTTGCCCTCGAGCGTTCCACCTTCGCGGCCGTCCGCCGCCTCATACTGTGCAACCTGGGCACGGACGCTTCTGCTTGGGCTCGGTGCGTCGTCGTTCATCCTCGTAAGGCAACCATCGGGCGGCGTACCGTGAACCACCTGGAATGGTGAGATCGACCGTCACGATGTGCCACAGCTGCGAGTTGGTTCCTCGTCAGAAATGGTGAGAGGCGAAAGATGAAGGGGCGGGTCCTGCGGGGGCGCGCGGACGAGATGCGGACGGCGCGTCAGGCCCTGGATCGGGCCGTCCGCAGCGGGCAGGGATCGATGGTCCTGGTGTCCGGTGAGCCCGGCATCGGGAAGTCGGCGCTCGCCGAGGCCATCGCCGGCGAGGCGACCGCGCGTGGTTTCGGATACGGGCTCGGCAAGGCGGAGGAGGCGGACCGGATCGCTCCGCTCGTACCGCTGCTGATCGCGTTGCGTTCGGGTCCGTCTCCGCTGCTGGCCGACGATGTCTTCCACGGTCTGGCGGAGTTCGAACGGCAGCAGCTCTGGCTGGTGGACCGGATCGCCGACGCCCTGGAGCGGCGGGCGATCGAGCAGCCGCTCCTGATCTGTGTCGATGATCTCCAGTGGGCGGACGCCCTGACCCTGTTCGCGCTGCCGGTGCTGCCCGGGACGGCGGCCGCTGGACGCGGTGCCACATATCCTGGTCGACGCCGAGCCCGGCGACGTACGGGCCGCGGAAGTGCTGCGCGACGCCGCGATCGGCCCCCCGGCAGTGATCCCGGAGGTGGCGGCCGAATTGATCCGGCAGGCGTTCACGCTGCTGCCGGCCCGCGACCCGCGGCGGGCGCACTTCGGGATCGAGGCGATCGAACTGCTGACCGTCGCCTGGCACACCGAGGACGCGCTCACCCTGGCGGACACCCTGCTCGGGGCGGGCCTGCCGGCCGGGCAGACCGCCGAGGTGGAGGACCGGGCGGCGGACGCGCTGTGGAACACCGGGCAGACGCCCCGGATCCTTCGCAGGGTCGAGGCTGCCCTGGCCCTCGACGGCGTACCGCCACCACTACGGGCCCGGCTATCGGCGCAGCGGGCGCTGGCTCAGTCCACCGAGGAACCTGAGACTGCCTGGGCGGCGGGCCGGGAGGCGCTCGCGGCGGCCGACGAGACCGGGGACGACCGCGCCTGGATCACCGCACGACGCGCTCTCGGTGAGATCGCCCGCAACGACGGCCGCAATGATGTCGCGCTCGGGCACTTCCGCGAGCTGCGTGCCCTGACCGCCGAGACCTATTTCGCCGACGAGGTGCTGTCCCTTCAGCTTCTGGACCGCTACGACGAGAGCGCCGGGCTGCTCCACCAGATCCGTGCCGAACTGGAGCTGCCCAGCTCGTCCGCCCGCGTCTACGCCTACCATTTCGCGCAGATGTGGCAGGATTTCTGCGTCGGCCACCTCGATGACGCCGAGACCGCCGCGAACACCCTGCTACGCCTCGGCGACGACCTCAAACAGCTGACGTACCACAACGAGGCCAGGGTGCTGCTCGGCCGGATCGCCCAGCTGCGCGGCGAGTACGACACCGCCCGCGACCAGCTGCGGCGGGTGATCCCGCCGGCCGGCCACGCGGACCGGGGAACGCCGTTTCTGCAACGACACGCGCAGGCGCTGCTCGCGGCCGCCGAGGACGATCCGGCCACGGCGCTGCGCACCGTACACGCCATGCTCCAGCCCGAGCGTTTTCTCCGGCACCGCTGGCGCTGGCAGCCGACCTGGTTCCTCGAGATCACCCCGATCGCGGTCGCGGGCGGCGACGCCAAGCTGGCCGGCGAGCTCGCCGGGCAGGCGCAGGAACTGGCCGACCGTAATCCGGCGGTCCAGACCAACGCCGGGGTCGCCGCGCTGGTCGGCGGCCTGGTGGACGGCGACCTGGCCCGGATGGACCACGGCACGGCGCTGCTCCGCGACTCGCCCAGGCCCTCGATCCGGGCCACCGGTGTCGGGGCGGTGGGATGCCGAGGACCGGCGTCCCACCGCTCTTCAGTCGACCCAGCCGAACATCAGCTGGTACGCGTAGGACTCGTTGTCCTGGTGCCCGAAGAAGGCGTTGACGGTACATCGGCTGTTCGCGCGCTCCGACTTGAAGTAGAGCTCACCGCACCGGTTACAGAAGACCCAGCCCTGCTGCCACCCGTCGCCGGCGCCGAGGTTGTGGGCCAGCGCGTAGTTGAGGCTTCCGGTCTTGTTGTGGGTGCCGCCGGCCTTGCAGGGGTAGTCCCCGCCGCCCCAGGCGAGCGCCTGGCACTTGTTGCAGTATCGCCACCCGGTCTGGCTGTACGTGTTGTCCTGGTCGTCGTAGGAGATCCAGTAGTTGAAGCTGCCCGATCGGTCGTGGCCGGTGGCGCTGCCCGGGCAGGGGTTGTTGTAGGGCGAGTCGTAGACCAGGGCCTTGCAGATCTTGCAGTACCGCCAGCCCTGCTGCGACGGCGCGATGGCGGCTGCGGCCGGCTGGGCCGCGGCGAGCACGCCCGCGCCGAGCAGCACCGCACCCGCGCCGGCCTTTAGGGTGCCGGTGATCAGCGAGCGCCGGCTCAACTGTCGCCGTTCTGTCGACTCCTCAGTCACGCTTCCTCCTTCTGTGCTTGCCATCCCGGACGCGGCACGCCTTCCCCCGATCCCCGTCGATCGGCGTCCCGCGCGGTTGCCTTATGCTAGGAATGACCCGTATCGATGCCGTATCGGCGGCGTATCGGGCGATCCGGGGCGGGGGCTCGGAATGGAGTACGGCATTCTGGGGCCGGTCGAGGTCCGGGCCGGCGGCGTGCCGGTCAACATCGGCGGCCCGCGAGAGCACCGCAGCCTCGCCGCCCTGCTGCTGCAGGCCAACCGGACCGTCAGCGCCGAACGGCTTGTCGACGTCCTGTGGGGCGAGCGGCCCCCGCCGACCGCGGCGGCCCAGGTCCGCAACACCATCGCCACGCTGCGCCGGCACCTGGCCGCCGCGAGCGGCGGCGAGCCACCCGTCGCCCGGTCCGGGACCGGCTACCTGATTCAGGTCGCCGACGGCGCGCTCGACGCGGTCGTGTTCGACGGCCACGTCACCCGGGCCCGTTCGCTGGCCGAGCAGGGGCGGCTCGGCGCCGCGGCGGAGGCGCTGCGGGCGGCGTCGGGGCTGTGGCGCGGGCCGGCGCTGGGCGGGCTCGGCGGACCGATGTTCGACGCGGAGGCGCAGGGGCTCGAGGAGCGGCGGCTGGCGTGCGTGGAGCGGCGGATCGAGCTGGAGCTCGCGCTCGGCCGGCACCAGGATCTCCTCGGCGAGCTGGCCAACCTGGTGGCCGCGCACCCGTTCCGGGAACGGCTGGCCGAGCTGCAGATCCTCTGCCTGCACCGGGCCGGCCGCCGCCACGAGGCGCTCGAGGCGTTCGCCGCCACGCGGGCCCGGCTGGCCGACCGCACCGGCCTGGAGCCGGGGCCGGAGCTCGCCCGCCTGCAGCTGGCGATCCTGCGCGGCGACCCGGCCCTGGATGCACCGCCCACGGCCGACCGGGCCGCGGCGCCGCCCGCCGTGCCACGGCCAATTCCGGCCCAGCTTCCGGCGGACGTGCCGGCGTTCACCGGCCGTGCCGCCTGCCTCAAGCAGCTCGACGCGCTCCTGCCGCCGGACGAGCCGGACCACGGCGCGACGGTTGTCGTCTCGGCGATCGCGGGCACGGCCGGGGTGGGCAAGACCGCCACCGCCGTGCACTGGGCCCATCAGGTGCGGGACCGGTTCGGCGACGGCCAGCTGTACGTCAACCTGCGCGGCTTCGACCCGGGCGAGGCGAGCGTCGGCCCCGGGGAGGCACTGCGCGGATTCCTCGACGCGCTGGGCGTCGAGCCGAGTCGCGTCCCGGCCGAGACGGACACGCAGGCCGCCCTCTTCCGCAGCCTGATGCGGGACCGGCGGATGCTGGTCGTGCTCGACAACGCCCGCGATGCCGCGCAGGTCCGCCCGCTGCTGCCCGGCGGCCCCGGCTGCCTGGTCGTGGTGACCAGCCGCAACCGGCTGCCCGGCCTGGTCGCCGCCCAGGGCGCGCACCCGGTCCTGCTCGATCTGCTGTCTCCCGCGGAGGCGCGCGAGCTGCTGGTCCGCCGCCTCAGCCGGGACCGGGCCACGGCCGAGCCGCAGGCGGTCGACGAGATCGTCGCGTACTGCGCCGGCCTGCCGCTCGCGGTCGTGATCGCCGCCGCCCGCGCCGCCGCCCGCCCGGACTTCCCGCTCGCCGCGCTGGCCCGCGAGCTGCGCGAGGCCCAGGACCGCCTCGACGCGTTCGCCGGCGACGACCCCGCGACCGACCTGCGGGCGGTGTTCTTCTGGTCGTACCGCGCACTGCGCGACGACACGGCCCGGCTGTTCCGCCTCGTGGGACTGCACCCCGGCCCCGACATCGCCGCCCCGGCCGCGGCCAGCCTCGCCGGCCGCCCGCTGCCGGACGTCGTCCCGCTCCTGGCCGAGCTGGTCCAGGCCCAGCTCATCACCGAACACGCCCCCGGCCGGTACACCCTGCACGACCTGCTCCGCGCCTACGCGGCCGAACTCGCGCGCACCCACGACCCCGAGCCCGCCCGGCGCCTGGCCACGCGCCGGATGCTGGAGCACTACCTGCACACGAGCCACAGCGCCGCCCGGCTGCTGACCCCGGTCCGCCGCCCGATCGCGCCGGCTGGACTTGTGGAAGGCGTCACCGTCACCGCCCTCGCGGGCTCGGCGGAGGCGCTGACCTGGCTCACCGCCGAGCAGCCCGTCCTGCTGGCGATCCTGACCAGCGGCCCCGACGAGGACGTGCGGCACCTGGCCTGGTCCCTGGGCACCTTCCTGCACTGGCGCGGCCGCCTGCACGACTGGGTCACCGTCGAACGCGCCGCCCTCGAGGCCTGCCGCCGCCTGGCCGACCGCCGCGGCCAGGCCCACGCCCACCGCAGCCTGAGCCGCGCTTTCACCCTCCTGGTCCGTTTCGACGACGCCCACACCCACGCCGAACACGCGCTGCACCTCGCCGCGGACCACGCCGACCCGACCGGGGAGGCCCACGCCCGCTTCGAGCTGACCTGGGCCTTGTCCCGCCAGGGCCGCTACCGCGAGGCGCTCGCCCAGGCCGAGCGGGCCCACGAGCTGTTCGAGGCCGCCGGCCACCGCCCAGGCACCGCCAAGGCCCTCAACGGCGTCGGCAACTGCCTTGCCCTGCTCGGTGACTACGACCGGGCCCTGGTCAACTGCGAGCGGGCCATGACCCTGTTCCGGGAGCTCTCCGACCGCAAGGGCGAGGCCGCCTCCTGGGACGGGACAGGCTTCGCGCGCCACCACCTCGGCCAGCACGACCTGGCCGTCGACTGCCACCGGCGGGCCATCGAGCTGTACGTCGCCCTGGGCGACCGCATCGGCGAGGTCGAGGCCCTGATCCGCCTGGGCAACGCCCAATACGCCACCGGCGACACCGGCGCGGCCCGCGAGACTTGGGGGCGAGCCCTGAGCATCCTCGACGACCTCGCGCACCCGGACGCCGAGCACGTCCGCGCCCAGATCACCGCGGTCGCCACCGGCCTGGGCCGCGCCCGCACCGAAACGCTGTACTGGCCGCACCGCTGACGGCAGCCCCGACGCAGACGCGCAGCTCGGCAGCCCCGGGCATAGAGTCGGCCCATGCGGCCGCCGACGATCTACGACGTGGCGAAGGCGGCCGGCGTCGCCTCCTCGACCGTGTCCCGGACGTTCTCCCGCCCGGGCCGGGTCAACGCGGCGACGGCCGAACGCGTCCGGCGGGCCGCGGCCGCGCTCGGCTACCGCAGCAGTTCGCTGGCCGGCGTCGCGCCGATCGGGCCGTCGCTGATGATCGCCGTGATGGTCTCCGACATCAGTAACCCGTTCTACAACGAGATCATCCTGGGCGCGCAGGCCGCGGCGGCGGACGCGGGCTACACGGTGCTGATCGCCGACGCCCAGGAGTCCGGCACCCTGGAGCGGCAGGCGCTGGAGCGGGCGCTGCCGAGCCTCGCGGGGATCGTGCTGGCCACGACCCGGATGCCGGACTCGGCGATCCGGGTGATGGCCAAGCAGCGGCCCGTCATCGTACTCAACCGCGCCGTCGCCGACGTGCCGTCCGTGATCACCGACAACCGGCACGGGATCCGGCAGGCGGTGGAGCACCTGGCCGGGCTGGGGCACCGGCGGGTCACGTACGCGGCCGGGCCCGAGGCGTCGTGGGCCGACGGCATCCGCTGGCGGTCGCTGCGCGAGGCGGCCGCCGAGCTCGGCGTGCACACCCGGCGGATCGGGCCGTTCCCGCCGACCGTCGCCGGTGGCGCCGGCGCGGCGGCCGAGATGGGCCGGCGGCCGGCCGGTGCCGTCGTGGCGTACAACGACCTCATCGCGATCGGGATCATCCGGGCCCTCGCCGGCGCCGGTGCCCGCCTCCCGGCCGAGCTCAGCGTCGTGGGCTTCGACAACATCTTCGCCGCCGACCTGGTCACCCCCGGCCTGACCACCGTGGCCGCGCCGCTGCGGGCGATGGGGGCCACGGCCGTGCAGCACCTGCTGGCGATCGTGCGGGGCGCCCGCCCGCCGGTCCTCGACCCGGTCAGCCTGCCGTGCCGGCTGGTGGTTCGCGGCTCCACCGCCGCGGCAACTTATGGCAACAGATAGCTAACCTGTCAGTCCGTCGCCCACCCTTGCATCCACGAAGGCCACCATCGGAAACCTTCGATACGGAGCATCTGGAGCGCACCTCATGCGAATCGCCGTCAGACGGTGGGTCGCCGCCACGACCCTCGTCATCACCGCACTGGCCGGCGGAGTGCTGACCTCGGCCTCGCCGGCCTCGGCCGCCACCTACACCCCGCCAGCGGCCCGCCAGCGCGTCGACCTCAACGCGGGCTGGAAGTTCGTCAAGCGCGACGTCGCCGGGGCCGAGGCGCCCGGCTTCGACGACTCCGCCTGGTCGTCGGTCACCGTCCCGCACACCTGGAACGCCGACGACGCCGGCGACGGGGGCGGCGACTACTACCGCGGCACCGGGTGGTACCGCCGCCACTACACGGTGCCCGCCGCGCTCGCCGGCAAGATGCTCTTCCTGCAGTTCGCCGGGGCCGACCAGGTCGCCGACGTGTGGGTCAACGGCACGTACCTCGGTGTGCACCGGGGCGGCTACTCCCGCTTCCGGTTCGACGCCACCGCCGCGCTCGGCGTCGGTCGCGACAACGTCATCGCCGTGCGGGTCAGCAATGCCGCGAACCCCGACATCCCCCCGCTGCAGGCGGACTACAGCTTCGACGGCGGCATCTACCGCAACGTGAGCCTGTGGGCCGTCGATCCGCTCAACATCCGGATGCTCGACAACGCCGGCCCGGGCGTCTACGTGCGCCAGCGGAGCATCAGCGGTACCGCCGCCGCCGTCGAGGTGACGACCAAGTTCTGGAACAACTTCACCGCATCCCGCTCGATCAGGGTCCGCACCGTCGTCACCGACGCCGGCGGTGTCGTGGTCGCCGACCAGAGCGCCGCGGCCCAGAACTTCGCGGCGGCCACGGGCGGCATCACCGTGCAGAGCGTCACGATCCCCGCCCCGCACCGGTGGAACGGCACCGCCGACCCCTATCTGTACCGGGTGAACGTCGAGCTTGTCGACGCCGCCACGGGCCGGGTCGCCGACGTGGTGACCGAGCCGCTCGGCCTGCGCACGTACGCCGTCGACGCCGCGACCGGCTTCTCGCTCAACGGTCAGCACCTTGCGCTGCACGGCGTCGACCTGCACCAGGACCGGGCCGGCAAGGGCTGGGCGATCAACGACGCCGACCACACCGAGGACCTGACCCTGATCCGGGACATGGGCGCCAACGCGGTACGCATGGCGCACTACCAGCACGACCAGAAGGACTACGACCTCGCCGACCAGATGGGCCTCGTGGTCTGGGCCGAGATCCCAGTCGTGGACCTCAACACCGCCTCGGCCGCGTTCGTCGCCAACGCCGAGCAGCAGCTGCGCGAGCTGATCCGGCAGAACTACAACCACCCGTCGATCGTGTTCTGGGGCATCGGCAACGAGCAGCGCACCGACAACGCCGCGACCAACTCGCTGCTCGACCGGCTCGCCGGCCTGGCCGACACCGAGGACCCCGACCGGATCTCCACGTACGCGAGCTGCTGCGTCGCCGACGGCAGCGCGGTCGCCGGGCACGCCGAGACCACCGGCTACAACAAGTACTACGGGTGGTACGACGGCACGACGAGCGACCTCGGCGGCTGGGCCGACGCCCGCCATGCCGCGAACCCGGCTCAGAAGATCGCGCTGTCGGAGTACGGCGCCGGGGCCAACGTCACCCAGCACGCGCTCAACCCGGCGAAGCCGCAGACCGACGGCCAGTGGCATCCGGAGGAGTACCAGTCGCTGCTGCACGAGGCCTCCTGGAAGCAGCTCGCGGCGCGACCGTACATCTGGGGCACGTTCGTGTGGAACATGTTCGACTTCGCCTCCGACGGGCGCTCCGAGGGTGCCCAGCCCGGGATCAACGACAAGGGACTGGTCACCCGCGACCGCCTGGTCCGCAAGGACGCCTACTACTGGTACAAGGCCAACTGGGCGAGCACGCCGACGCTCTACATCACGAGCCGGCGGTGGACGCAGCGAACCGATGCATCGACAGAGATCAAGGTGTACTCCAATGCGCCGACGGTCACCGCCACGCTGAACGGCGCCTCCCTGGGCAGCCGGTCCAGCACCGACCGGATCTTCAAGTGGACCGGCGTGACCCTGCGCCCGGGCGACAACACCGTCACCGTCACCGCCACCGTCAACGGCACCGCACAGACCGACACCGTCACCTGGAGGCTGGGATGAACCGCAGGGCACTCTTGGCGGCCGGGTCCGCGCTCGGGCTCGTGGCCGTCCCGGGCGTGGCGCTCGCCGCCCCGTCCAGCCAGCTGCCGACCCGGGCCCAGGTGCTCGCGGTCATGCAGCGGGTGAACGACAACTGGATCGCCGCCAACGCCAACCCCGGTAACAACCAGTGGGCCCGGGCCACGTACTTCTCCGGGAACATGGCCCACTACCGGGCCTCCGGGACGCGCAAGTACCTCGACTACGCGGTGGCCTGGGCCGAGCAGAGCGCGTACGGCCTCAACGGCGGCAACGCGACCCGGATCGCCGACAACCACTGCGCCGGCCAGACCTACCTTGACCTGTACGAGCTGCTGGGCGGCGCGAACAAGATCGCCGCGATCGAGGACAGCCTGCGCCGGATGGTGAGCTCGACCGCCCGCGACGACTGGTGGTGGGTCGACGCCCTGCACATGGCGATGCCGCCGTTCGCCCGGCTCGGCGCGCTGCGCAACGACACCAGCTTCTGGCTGACGATGTACCAGCTGTACCACTCCACCAAGCGGCTCCAGCCCGACCAGCAGGGCCGGGTCACCGGCCTGGCGGCCGAGTCGACGGCGCTGTGGTACCGCGACAGCGCCTACACCGTCGACGGCTCGGCCCAGTCGAGCCCGTCGGGCAAGCCGGTCCTCTGGTCGCGGGGCAACGGCTGGGCCATCGCCGCGCACGCGAAGGTCCTGAAGGTGATCCCGCTGAGCAACAAGCGCGGCCCGGAGTACGCGAACACCCTGCGCTCCATGGCCGCGGCGCTGGCCCCGCTGCAGCGCACCGACGGCTTCTGGAACGTGAACCTCGCCGACCCCGACCACTTCGGCGGCCCGGAGACGAGCGGCACCGCGTTCTTCGCGTTCGGCATCGCCTACGGCATCGGCGCGGGCCTGCTCGACCGGGCGACGTACCTGCCGGTCCTGGCCCGGGCCTGGAACGGCATGGTCGCGACCGCGGTGCGGGCCGACGGCTTCCTGGGCTACTGCCAGGACGTCGGGGCCGCGCCGGCCGCGGTCGACCCCGGCCGGACCGCCGACTACGGGGTGGGCGCGTTCCTCATGGCCGGAGCGGAGGTCGCCGCGCTCACATCATGACGCCGGGTCGGCCGTCGCGCTCGGCATCCGGCATCGTCTGAACTTCGCCGGGTCGTAGCGGATTTCCTCGCCCCGGTGGGTGTGTCGGTCACCGCAGGAACTCCGCCTTGTGACGCTGGAACTCCGCCTCGCTCAGGGTGCCGGCGAGGCGCTGTTCGTTGAGCTCCGCGAGCCGGTCGAGCGGGTCCACCGGCGGCGCGGCGGCGGCACGGGCCTGCGCGTCCACCCGATCGCGGAGCCGGCCTACATCGTCGGGGACCTCTTCGCCGGCGACGACGAGGGTGAACCGGTCGGGCTCGGCCGGGTCGTAGTACGCCGCGAACCGGTGGCCGGGCACCGGCAGGCTCACCCGCGACACGGGGAAGGTCCGGGCCGTCTCGAAGGCCGGGCCGCCGTCGACCGGCTCCATCCGCACCCGGATCAGCGCCACCGGGTTGTCATTGACTGAGCCGCCGGTGTCGGTCAGCGACAGCAACGTCGCTACCGCCGGCCGTCCCGTCGCGTAGAGGGCGGCGCTGCCGTCGGTGGTGTCGAGGTTGCGGGTGAACCACCAGATCGTGACGCCGCCGGCGGCCAGGAGCAGGGAGCCGCCGCCGATGAAGTATCCGGCGGACGACGCGCCGGGGGAGCTTGCGGTACCGGCGACGAACCCGACGCCGACGGCGCACAGCAGCGTGAGGAAGACGATGTTGGCGGAGCCGACGACGCAGGCCAGCAACGCCACCGGGAGCCCTACGCCGAACAGCCACAGCTGCGGGGGGCAGCTGCTGGAGCAGGAGTCGATGGGGGCGAGGTAGAAGGAACCGATGCCTGTCAGGACCGAAGCGACGGCCCCGACGCCGGTGCCGATGGATCGAAGCCAGCGCACAACCGGCAGCGTATGCGCCGATGTCCAGCCCGGCCGCCGCGCTACAGGTCCAGCTTCGCCTTCTGCCGCTGGAACTCCTCCTCGGTCAGGGCGCCGGAGAGGCGCAGCGCGTTGAGCTTGCCGAGCCGCTCGACCGGATCCACCGTCGGCGTGGCGGCCGGTGCGGACTCGGCCCGCAGCCGCTCGAGTAGCCGGCGCGCCTCGTCCGGCGCCTCGCCGTCGGCTTCGGTGACCAGGACGAAGCGGTCGCGATCGGCTGGGTCGTAGTACACCGCGAGCCGCTGGCCCGGCCGCGGTACGGCCAGCCGGGAGACCACCAACGTCCGGGTGCTGTCGAACGCCGGGCTCCCGTCAGCAGGCTCGATCCGCACCCGCATGATCACCTCGGGGTTGTCGTTGACAGAGCCGCCGGCGTCGGTCAGCGACAGCAAGGTCGCGAGCCCGGGGCGGCCGGTCGCGAACAGCGCGGCGCGCCCGTCGGTGATGTCGACGTTGCGTACGGCGAACCACACCACGTTCCCGCCCAGCCCGATGAGCAGGCAGAGGCCACCGGGGAAGTACGACTGGACCGACTGGTGCCCGTTGCCGACGGCGGCGGCGAGGAGTCCGAACCCGACCGCGGCGAAGGCCGTGAACAGCATGATCGGGCTCGTCGCGACGATGCCGGCCACCACTGCCGTAGGCGCCCCGAGCCCGATCAGCCACCCGGGAGCGACGCAGACGGGCGAGCACGGGGTGCCGCCGGCGAGCGCGTAGGCGCCGGTGCCGGTGGCGGCCGCCCCCATGAGGCCGACCACGAACGCGATGATCCGGCCTGTCCGCATGGCGCCACCGTAGGCGTACTCCGCAACGCCCCGCGGCGGCCTGCGGTACGGATCGACTGGGATACCTCGACTTGAACGTCCTCGCCAGTCCAGGACCAACCAGGTTCGCGGGAGCCCAGCGACTCTGAAGGTCGTGGCGGTCACCACCAGCGCCGCGACGGGCGCGAACGGCCGACCGCATGCGCGCGCGGCCGGCCCTTCACGTCGTGCATCACAGGCGCCGGCGCCAGCCAGACAGACACGCGGCGACGGTGATGGTCCCCCCGAAGGCAGCGAAACCCGTCATGATGGAGTTCGCTATGTTTGCACCCCCGAGCCATGACAGGAGCCCGCCGCAGGCCCCGCACAGGGCCGCGACGCCGAGCACGATGGGGATCGTGATTCTGGACTGCATGCTGTTCCTCCGATCGGTTCCGGCTCACGAATCCGCCGGCCGTTTCGGAGTGAACGCGTCCATTCGTCCAGCCACGAGGGCGTTGGACGACGTTGGCCGCGATTGTGACGGCGACCGGTGATCGAGACGTGGGCCGACCTGGCCGCCAGCCTCGCCCGTCTCAAGGACAACTCGGGCTACTCGTACGCCGAAATTGCCCGGCTTTCCGGCCGCGTCATTTCGAAGAGCACCGCGGCGAACCTCGCGAAGGGCCTGACGCGCCCAGTCAGGGCGACGCTGGTGGGGTACCTGATCGGAACCAAGGTCCCTCCCGAGGAGCACGCGCCGTACCTGGAGGCGCTGGGACGGCTCAAGGCACCCCCCGTGCCGCCTCCGGGGCCGGAGCCCTCTCCCGCCGCCATGCTTGGGCCGTATCTCGAATATCTGCGGCAGCGATGGATGTACCTCGATCTGTCGATCCTGTCCGACGTGGCCGCGTCCGCCGATCAGCGCGGCACACGCCGGACCATGGCACACCAGTTCGTCGAGCCACATCTCGGGCCCCTCAGCTCACCCCAGGACCCGATCCCGGCGTCGGCCGCGTTCGCCAGCTCGCCGACCTTCGCGGTGGTGGGCGAGCCGGGCACCGGCAAGAGCACGCTGCTGCAGCATATGGCCTGGGCGACCGCTGAGGCGTGCGCCGCCGGCGATCGGCTACGGGTACCGTTCCTGATCCAGGTCGGCGACCTGGTGGGGTGGAATTGGGCTGAAGACCGCGACACTTTCCCGTTCGGCTACATCATGCAGGAGGCGAGCGCGACCGGAGTACCGGTTGCCGCCGATGAACTGCAGGAGCTCCTCAACACCGGCGCCTGCCTGTTCCTGTTCGATGGAATCGACGAGGCCGGCCCGTCCACGGCCGCCATGCTGCTGAAGCGGATCCGCGGCCTGGTGAGCGTGATCAACGCCCGCCACCCTGGTAACCAGGTCGTCGTGTCCACCCGGCCCACCTACCTCGACCTGCTGGCCGACCTGTTCGACATCTACTGGCTCGACGGCTTCAGTTGGCGCGAGGTGGAGCAGTTCGCGCGCCGTTGGGAGCAGCTCGCGCCGGGCGCGCCGACCCGGCGACGCACGCTGCTGGGCTCGGTCAGCGACCCACGGATCCGCCGGCTCATGACCCGCCCGCTGTATCTCACGATCGTCGCGCTGCTCCACGACGGCCGGCATGGCGTCGCCGTGGAGCAGCGCGACGACATCTTCCGCCTGCTGACCGACCACATGCTCAGGCGCGACCAGCACAAGGGAGCCCAGCACCTCGATATCGCCGCCGCGACCCGGACCCGCCGGCTCCGGCTGGAGGAGATGGCCTTGTGGATGCAGAACACCTCTGGCGCGGACGAGTTCACCCTCACCGCTCCCGACATGGAGGACCGGCTCGTCGAATACCTGGTAGTACACAATGAAATGGACGCGGACAAAGCAAACCGCGAGGCGGAGGCGTTCCTGCATTGGTGCGTGGATCGGTCCGGGTTCCTCACCCTCAACCGGCGGGGTTACCACTTCCAGCAACCCCTCGTCCAGCAGTACCTCGCCTCGTGTGCCCTCCTCCACGACCTCATGGACTCCGGCGCGCCGGCCGAGCGGCTGACGGAGATAGCCGTCGCGCGAGCCGACGATCCGCACTGGGCGGAGGTGATCCTGTTCCTGGCCAGCCAGTTGCCGAAGACACCGGCGACCCGTCTGGTGGCAGGCGTGGGATCGGCCCGAACCGGCTACGACGACCTCAGCCGTCGCGGCGTGCTGACCGCAGTGCGCATCATGGCTGAGTGTCTCGAGGTGGGAAGGGATGTCCGGCTGGCGACACTCGGCGCACTCTGGAACGAGCTGGATGTGGGGGCGGTACGCCAGTCGCGACAGCGCCTTTCCGGAAGCTGGCGGCGGGTATACCGCGAGGGCCTCGCTCTCCTGCCAACCCTGCGCGGAACCGAGTCCGAGGAGGACGCCGTGCTCTGGCTGGTGAGCCGCACGGCGCCGGAGCGTCCGCCGGTGGTTCGCGCCAGGGCTTTCGAGCTGCTCGGCGCGCTCGGCAGCGCACGCCAGGAGGCGCTCGAGGCGCTCCTGGAAGCACTGAGGGCTGGCGAGGACCCCACGGTGCAGGACAACGCGCGGCGAGCGCTGGCCGGCATCAGTCGCTCCCAGGAGCGGGCGCTCGCCGCGCTCGAGGCCCTCGCTGGCGACGAGGCGAGGGACCGGACGCGGCGGGAACACGCCGGCCGCGCGCTCATGCAGTTGCGCCGCCGCTTCGACGTGACCCTCCGGCTCGGCCTGACCGCCCGGTCTGCCTCGAAGGCGAAGCATTTCCTCAAGGACTGGCTGCGCGTGGCACGGGAGGGCGCGAACGATCCGTACTCGACCTGGCACGCCGAAGTGCCGACCGTCCTCGATGCGCTGCGGGAGGCGCGGCGCGATGGTTCTGAGACGGTGCGTGCGCTTGCGGGTCGCCTGCTGACCGCCGTCGGTGAGGACATGCACCTCTCGGAGACCCGACGCACTCCGAGCGGCCCGCTCCGGCCGGCGGAGACACCCGCTCCGGGCATTTACGCAGGGGAGATCCGGCACTACTGGCCCGGCGTGGCGGCCGCCGTCATCGCCGTCGCCCGGACCTTCGAGGTCGGCGCCGAGCTCAGGATCGTTTCCCCGGAGAGCCGCCAGAACAACGGTACGCCGACCGACTTCCGCCAGCGTCTGGCGTCGATCCAGGTCGAGCACGAAAGCGTGCAGCAAGCCTTTGCCGGAACGCACGCCGCGATCCGGGTCATGGAGAAGGTTCGCCCGGGCGACCGCGTCTACGTTGTCGAGTCTTGACCTGAGACCGAGTGTCGCCTTGACCAGCCACCCGAGCAATGGAAGCGTCGAAGGCTCGGGGAGAGTAGCTCAGAAACGCCTGCGGCCCGCGGTCGCCGGCGGGAACAGAGCGCGCTGCTGAAAACAGCGAGGTCGGTGGTTCGAGCCCATCCTCTCCCACACCGGTCGGCTATTGATCGTGTGCGCCTGGGCGGTCGGCGCCAACGCGTCGCCATCGCCCGGGCCCTCGCGCCGGGCCCGAACCATCGTCGCCGACGAACCGGTGTCCATGTTGGACGTGTCGGTCCGGCTGGGGATCCTCCGGCTCCTGGCGCGGTTGCAGCGGGAGGAGAACCTCGCCGTCCTCTACGACATCATCGTGCTCTACCGGGGACGGGTGGTCGAGCGCGGCCCCGCCGACGAGGTGATCCTCAATCCGCAGCACCCGTACACGCAGCTGCTGGCCGCAGCCTCCCCCGACCCGCGGCGTCCGCGACCACTACACGGGACGGTGGGAAGACCACGCGCCGTGAGCCCTCGTGCAGCTTTCATGGCGTCGGGCAGGCATCGGCGACGACCGAGCGCCGTTCATTGACTTGGCTAAATGAGAAAAGGAAGTCTGAGTGGAGAGCGCGACGCGTCGGAAGGGGAACACATGCGTAAGACACTGCGTCTGGTGCTGCCGCCGATACTGGTCGCCGCCGCGGTACCGCTGGCGTTCCTCGCCGGTGCGACCGTGCCGGCCCAGGCGCTCGAGAATGGCCTGGCCCGCACCCCGCAGATGGGCTGGAACGACTGGAACACGTTCGGCTGCAACGTCAGCGACGGCCTGATCCGCGAGACCGCCGACGCGATGGTGAGCAGCGGCATGGCGGCCGCCGGCTACCAGTACGTCAACATCGACGACTGCTGGTCCGAGCGCAGCCGAGACGCCGGCGGCAACCTGGTCGCCGATCGGGCCAAGTTTCCCAACGGCATGAAGGCGCTCGCCGACTACCTGCACGGCAAGGGCCTGAAGCTGGGCATCTACTCCTCGGCGGGGAGCACGACCTGCGCCGGGTTCCCGGCCAGCGCCGGCCACGAGACCCAGGACGCCAATCTCTGGGCGTCGTGGGGCATCGACTACCTCAAGTACGACAACTGCGGGGACAAGGGCGGCCGGAGCACCCGGGACCTCTATACGGCGATGCGCGACGCGTTGAAGGCGACCGGCCGGCCGATCCTGTTCAGCCTCTGCAGCTGGGGCCAGGACAGCGTGTGGACCTGGGGCGCGCCCGTCGGCAACTCGTGGCGTACCACAGGCGACATCCAGGCCAACTTCGGCTCGATCACGGGCATCCTCGACAGCCAGGTGGGCCTGGAGAACTACGCCGGCCCGGGCGGCTGGAACGATCCGGACATGCTGGAGGTCGGCAACACCGGCGGCGCCCTGTCCGACACCGAGGGCCGCGCCCACTTCAGCCTGTGGGCGCTGCTCAACGCGCCGCTGCTGGCCGGCAACGACCTGCGCACCATGTCGGCCGCGACCAAGGAGACGCTCACCAACACCGAGGTGATCGCGGTCGACCAGAACTGGGGCGGCAAGCAGGGGTACCGGCTGCGCGACGACGGCGACGCCGAGGTGTGGGTCAAGCCGATGGCGAACGGATCGAAGGCCGTGGTACTGCTCAACCGGGGCGGCGGCATGACCACGATCAGCGTGACCGCCGCGGCGCTCGGGCTCGGCGCCGGCTCGTCCTACTCGGTACGCGACCTGTGGGCACACACCACCGCGAGCAGCACGGGCACCGTCAGCGCCGCGGTGGGGTCACACGCCGCGGCGATGTACATCGTCTCCGGCGGTGCCCCGTCCGGGTCGAGCCCGCCCGTCTCGAGCCCGCCCGCCTCGAGCCCGCCCCCGTCGAGCCGGCCGCCGTCGAGCCCGCCGGTCTCCAGCCCGCCCTCGTCGAGCCCGCCGCCGGGCGGCGCGTGCACCGCCCAGTACCGCACGGTCAACTCCTGGTCCGGAGGGTTCCAGGGTGAGGTCACCATCACCGCCGGACGCTCGGCGATCAACGGCTGGACGGCGACCTGGACGCTCGCCACGGGCCAGACCATCAACCAGACCTGGAACGCGACACTCACCGTCAGCGGCGCAACGGCGACCGCGCGGAACATGTCCTACAACGCGGCGCTGAACGCCAACGCCTCGGCGCAGTTCGGCTTCCTCGGCACCGGCAGTCCCACCACGCCGGCGGTGGCCTGCAGCAGTCCCTGACCGGCGACACCGCGCGAGCCGGGACCAGGCCCCGGCTCGCGCGGTGTCGTCGGCTGCGTCATCCCGAGCCGCGGCGCCTCGCTGGCGACGTTCACGGTGCGCAGGCCGTGGACGGTGCCGAAAGTGCGCACGGCCGCCAAAGCGCTGGCGGTGGTACACAGTTCGGCGAGCCATTTGTTAGCCCACGTCCGTGCTAGCCACTCGTGCGCCACCACCCCGGGCAACTCGGACTCGTCCCGCCCAGCGCCGGCAACCCTCGTTCGTAATGACGCCGAACGACCTGTTGACGCCAGGGGCAAGGCCACCTACCCAGCTCAGTACCGATGGAATGACTGTTCAGGTGATTGGCTCGGCCCTCTCATCGGACCGCGGGCGGTGGTCATCGTATCGGCGCGTACGCCGCGCCGGCGGCGACGTAGCTTGGCAGGGTGAGTACCGCTGTGGCTCTTGCGCTGAAGTTTCGTCGGAGGGGAGGGTCATGATGGCCTTCGACAAGGTGAAGGAGTCCGCCAGGCGCGGCCTGGCGTCGGGTCGGGCGAGAATGGACCAGGCGCGAGCATTGCGGCAGCGCACCAGGCTGCTGCGAGAACTCGGCGAAGCCTGCTACGCCGAGCACGCCGGCCAAGCGACGCACGAGGCCGTGGTCGGCAAGCTGCGTGCTTTGGATCACTACGACGAGGCGCTGCGGGAAAGGCCGTCGGGTCGCCGGGAGTCGGAGCGGCAGGCGAGAGACATCATGCACCCGGGATGCGAGTGCGTCGGCGAGGACGAGAGTGTCGCGACCGCCGCGCGGAAGATGCGCGATCTCGGCGTCGGTTCGCTGCCGATCTGCGGTACGGACGATCGGCTGCACGGCATCATCACCGACCGCGACATCACGATTAACTGCATCGCCGAAGGGAAGGACCCCGGGCAGGTCCGGGTGCGTGACCTCGTCGCGGACACGGTGGTCTGGGTCGACGCCGCCGCCGACGTCGACGAGGTGCTCCGTCGGATGGAGGACAGTCAGGTCAAGCGGCTGCCGGTGATCGAGAACGACCGCCTGGTCGGGATCATCAGCGAGGCTGACCTGGCCCGCAACCTGGGCGAACACCAGCTCGCCGAGTTCGTCGAGAAGGTCTACGCGACGTCCTGACCCCAATGAACCCGCCCGCGGCGGCCGTGGATCAACCTGTCGGCCGTCGCGGCGCTGGAGTGGAGCAAGAACCGGCCCAGACCGGCCGCTGCCAGCGACGCTGAACCGACCGGCAGGCCGTCGAGGCTACCGCCGGCGGTCACATCGCTCGCGAAACTCGCCGGGGGTTAGCTCCGGCCGAGCGCCGCCGACGTCGTCGCACGCGCCCGGGTGTACGGCTCCCGCCAGCACTGAACCCAGATCGACCACAGCCGAGACACGGGGCTTGGCCGGGCCGCGAATGGGTAGTGTCCCACCAGCCACACGAGCAGGACAACGACCGCGGGAATGCGGTGACCGGGCCACCTGTGGGGAAGAGGGCGCCGGTCCTGTCTACGTGTACCACTGGCGCCGCATCCAGGCGGAGCTGCCGTCGCGGCAGACACCACCGGAAGGGCCGCAACCTCCGGCGTGAGCATCGCCGCCACAGGGGCAGCCGGCGGGAGGCGCGCAGTCGCGTCCGGCCGGTAGGTCGACGCGTTGCCCGGCGGGCTTCCAGGGCAACGCGTCTGCGTTCAGCACAACGCTTGCCACCGCTGGTCACCGGCCAGGTGAGCTCTTACGGGCTCATCCGCTCCAGAGGCTGCGCGCCCCCCGTGCGAGGCGCACGGAACCAAGCTGGCTGCTCGTGCGCCAGGCAGGGTGTGATGGTGGCTCCGGAGGGTGCGCGATGGCGAGACCCCTGATGCCCGTCCGGTCTCGGCCGTGGGCGTGCGCGCCGACCGCCAGCACCGGGCCGGGCCTCAGGACTCCGGTCGCAGGCCACGCTCGAGCGCGTTGAGGAAGGCCCGGCCGAAGAGCTGATCGGGCTCCATGATCGCTCCCTCCGCCCACTCGTTCCAGGACTTGATGAACATCATGCGCGGGCCGGGCATCGTCCGTTCGCGGCGTACCGCCTCCTCGACCGCGGTCTCGAAGACGCCGGGGTCGGGCTTGTGCAGCAGGATCCCGCGCTGGCCCGAGCGCGGCGTGTTGTCGAATCCCGGCGAGACGCACGGGTACTGGCGGATGTTCGCCTTACGCCCGGCCAGCAGCCAGTCGGCGTACGTCCCGTCGTACGGGAAGACTCGAGGGCTCTCGCGTAGCGGAACACCGGCGAACTCCGGCTCCAGCTCGTGTCCCCGAGGCGGCGGCGGAGGATTCCATACCGCGGCGTCCAGCGGTTGGTCCACGTCGTGCAGCCAGGTGCCGTCGGCGTCACCGATGAGGTACAGCCCCGGCAGACCTGCGTCCACCGCCATCTGCCGCCAGAGTTCCACGAGTTGGCGGAGATCGGGAATGTCGTTGGGGCGGAAGAAGTGGAACACCGGTTTACCGTCGACGGTCAGGTACCGCTCGTCGGTGAAATGGGGGAGCAGGTACTTGAAGTGTTCGGTGTTGTCGGCCTCGCCCAGGTAGCGCTGCTGCTGCAGCACCTCGTCGCCGCGACCGTGCCAGACCCCGGTCCAGGTCTGGTTCGCCCAGCCGAGGCAGTAGCGATGCGGCAGCTTCGGGTCGTCCAGCAGATCCATGGCCGGCCGCGTCAGCAGCTGCGCCCCGCCGCCGAACCAGTAGTGCCAGTAGCACAGGGCGGTCACCCCGTACTGCGTTGCGAGCTCCCACTGCGCGCGGCGGGTCTCCGGCACGCGCAGGTCGTAGAATCCGAGGTCGGCGGGCAGGCGAGGCTGGAGATGACCGTCGAAGAGCGGACGCGCGGCCGCGACGTGCGTCCATTCCGTGAAGCCGGGTCCCCACCAGCGGTCGTTCTCGGGAATCGGATGGAACTGCGGCAGAAAGAACGCCAATACCTCCAGCGGGGACGCGTCGCTGGACGAAGCGTTGTCCCGGTCATGGCTGTCCACTTCGCTAACCTCCAAGAGATGCTGCGGCCCGCCCAGGCCCGGCCGGCCCGCCCTCGGCTGCAGTGACGTACGGTGGCTGGGTAGCCCGGGCATGTCAGCCGAGGCGGGTGGGGGCCTGCGCGTCGAAGGCCGCCTCGACCACGACCGCTTCCATCTCCCGTGCGAGCGCTTCGATCTGGTCCAGCGCGAAGCGGTGCGTGTCCGTCCAGAGCTCCAGCCAGACCGCGGGCCGGTCGTCGACCAGCGCCAGCCGGTCGACGAGGGTCACGTCCGGGCGGGCATCGACCTGGATGAACAGGCTGCCGTTGAACGCGGGCTGCGCGCGGTCCCAGTACAGCTTGGTGCGTGGCAGCGCATCCCGCAGCGCGGCCTCGGCGTCCGGGCCGGTGGATGCCGCGCCGCCGTCCTGCTCCGCGAGCGGCGTGCGGCGGTCGTTGAAGTGCCAGGAGATGTCGAGCGGCCGGCTCGCCCGTGCCGCGATGTCGTCCAGCAGTTCGTCGTGTCGTACCGGGTCGTAGTACGCATGGAAGGACGCCGCCGTCACCGCGGTCGCGGCCCGGGCCACGACCTCGTCGAACGTGGCCGCCGCGGCGTCGACGACGCAGACTCCCGATTGGGACAGCTGCAGGACCGCGTCCGCGAAACCAGGGCGGAAACGGTTGCCGACGACGATCTGGGCGACACTGGGATTGCGGCCCATGACCCGCGCCACGGCCAGCGCGTAGGCGGCGAGCAGGGCGTGGGTGTTGTGGGCCTTGGTGCGCGCCGCGATGGCCCGCAGGCCGATCTCCATCGCGGGGGAGTACAGCACGAGCTCCCGGAAGCGCGGCTCGCTCGGGTCGGCGGGCTTGTCGTTGTGCCAGGAGGTAAGTTTCCCGAGCTGGGCCTCCCAGTACCGCATGCACCTGTCGGTCTGCCGGCGCCCCGCCGGGCCGCGCTGCACCCGGGCCAGTTCCAGCAGGTCCAGCCCGGGGAACGGTGGCGCGCCCGTGCCGGTGGCCCGGTCCAGAAGCTCCGTGTCGCGGGTCAGGACGGCGAGCGCGGCGCCGTCGACCATGACGTGGCTGAACCCGAGGGTGATGGCGCGGAGGGCGTCGGACTGCCGCACGATGCCCATCCGTACCGGAAACTCGTTTTCGTGGTCGAACCAGGTGAGTTCGTATCGTTCGCGCAGCGCCTCCCCGGTCGCCGCCGGGTCTTCGTCGTCGATGTCGGCGATCTGCAGCGGCACCGTACCGGACTCGGCGATGACCTGGCACGGATGCCGGGACCCCGACGGCCCGTCGGTGAAGCGCAGCTTGCTGCGCAACACGGGATGGCGGCTGACCATGAACCGCAGGAACGCCACCATCTCCGCGAGCGACGTGCCCTCGGGAAGGGGCCCCGTCATGACGAGGTTCATCGTGAGCCCGGCCTGGCGGGATGTCCGCCAGACCCGCATCTGCCCCCACGTCAGCTCGGCGGTGCCGGCGCCCTCACCACGGAAATCGACGGAAATCTCGCTCATCGTAACTGCCATGACCGTGCTCCTGTCAGGCTGCGATCCTGGCAGGCCAGGCGCATCTCGTTGAACCGGTGCATGGCCTGCTGCCCGCCGGCCTCGCCCCCCCCGGACGAGCCGGGCGATGACCGCCACGAGGCGGCCACCATTCGAGGCCGGGACGGCCATGACTGTCCGGGGACCGCACCTGCGTTGACGATCCGCAGTCCGGTCCGGACTGTGGCGTTGCCTGCCGATCACACGGGGTGCGACGATCCGCAGTCCGGTCCGGACTGTGGCGTTGCCTGCCGATCACACGGGGTGCGACGATCCGCAGTTCGCATCGGTTGCCGTCGTTGCGGCTAGGAATGTAGCCGCCGGCGCGGAGTGGCGGTGGCATTTTCCGGATGTCGGCGAAAATCGGCGATCAACGCCGAACACGACGACCCGGATCGGCCGGCGAGTGCGTCAGCGCGAGCGGCGAGGCGATCCGGCCATCGGGGCGCCGAGCTTGGCCCGGACCTCGGCGGCGTCCGGATGAGCGAGCTCGGTCAGGACGTCGACGGCCTGCTGCCAGGACCCTCGTGCGGCGGCGAGGTCACCGGCGGCGTGCTGGGTGTCGCCGAGATGGTCGAGCGCCTCCGCCTCGCTGTGCCGGTCGCCGAGGTCGCGGTGCAGCTCGAGCGCCCGCCCGAAGCAGTCGGCGGCCTGGACGTGATTGCCCAGGTGGAGGTGGGCGTGGCCGAGGCTGTCCCAGGTGTAGGACTGACCGGCCCGATCGCCGAGCTGCCGCAACAGCGTGAGGGCCTGCTCGCAGTAGTCCAACGCCTGCTCGTGATCGCCGAGCTGGGTGAGGTGCCATCCGACCGCGTTGTGGGCCTTGGCCTGTCCGTGCCGGTCGCCGGCGGCGCGGTAGCGGGCGAGCGCCTCCCGGGAGTGGCGCAGGGCCTCGCTGAGCTCGCCCCGCCGCTCGCACAGGATGGCGAGCATGTAGTGCGTGTGGGCCTGCTCCAGGCGGTCGCCGGCCTGCGTGGCCAGCTGGAGGGCGCGGCCGAGGGAGACCCAGGCGTCGTCGAACCGGGACAACCGGGTGTACGCCCGAGCGAGCTCCCGGTAGCCACGGGCCTGCGCGGCGTGGTCACTGAGCCGGTCCGCCGCCGCGATTGCCGCCTGCCAGATCACGATCCCGTCGTGCCAGTGCCCCTGCCGGTCGAGAAAGACGGCCATGGCCCGGGCGAGCTGCCCGACGCCGGTGTGCCGGCCCGCGGCGGCGGTGTGGCCCATGACGCCGAGCAGGACGGCGTGTTCGGCCGTGAACCAATCGAGCGCCTGCCGGTAACCGCTGAACCGCTCCGCGGTGACCCCGGCCGCGAGCGGATCGGGGACGGCCTGCTCCGTCGCCGGGTCCAGCAGCCGGTTGGCGGCGCCGGCCGTGTGCAGATAGTGGTCGACCACCCGGTCGGTCGCGGCGCGGCGGTCCTGCTCGGACTCGGTCGAAAGCGCCAGGTGGGCGGCGTACGCGCGGAGCAGGTCGTGGCACGCGTACCGGCCGCGCTGCCCGACGGCCAGGCCCGCCCCGGTCAGCTCGTTCAGCAGCCGCCGCGCCTCGGGCCGCGCGACGGCGGCGAGGCTGGCCGCGGCGGGAGCGGTCACGTCCGGGCCCGGGTGCAGGCTCAGCAGCCGGAACAGCCGGGCCGCCGGCGGGGACACGGCCCGGTAGGACCAGGAGAACGCCGCCAGGACGTCGGTGTGCGGGTCGCCGTCGGACAGGACGTCCCACCGTTCGTCGACGTCGGCCAGCTCGCGGGCCACGGCACCCAGCGGCAGGCGGGGGTGGGCGGCGGCGCGGGCGGCAACCACGGCCAGCGCCAGCGGCAGCCGGGCGCACCGCTCGATGATCTCGCCGACCACCGCCGGCTCGGCGGCGACCCGGTCGGCCCCGAGCCGGCGGGCCAGCAGGTCCCAGGCCTCTTCGGTGGTCAGCAGGTCGAGCGCGACCGGGTACGCGCCCTCGACCGCGACCAGGCTCGACAGCCGGTTGCGGCTGGTGATCACCACCAGGCAGCCGGGTGCGGCCGGCAGCAGCGGGCGCACCTGGGCGGCGTCGCGCGCGTTGTCCAGCACGATCAGCATCCGCTGGTCCGCGAGCACGGTGCGGTACAACGCCACCTGCGCCTCGGGATCGGCCGGGATGCGGGCCGCCGGAACCTCCAGGGCGCTGAGGAAGCGGCGGATCGCCTCGGCCGGATCGATCGGCGCGCCACAGGGGTCGAAGCCGCGCAGGTTCACGTACAACTGCCCGTCGACGAACCGGCCGGCCACCTGGTGCGCCCAGTGCACCGCCAGGGCGGTCTTGCCGATCCCGGCCGTACCCGCAATCGCGGTGATCAGGGCCGTGCCGGCCGTCGGCGCTCCGTCGGCCAGCCCGTCCAGCGCGGCGAGTTCCCGCCGCCGGCTGCCGAAGTGCCGGGCCGCGGGCGGCAACTGACGCGGCGGCACACCGCCGCTCCTGGACTTCGCGTCCCCGCGGTATCCGTCCGGCTCGGCCGGCGGCGCCGGTGCGGCCGACGGTGCGGATGCCGGCCGCCGGTCGTTGCGGCGGTGCTCATCGATCCGGTCCCGCGCCGTGGCCAGCGCCCGCTGTTCGGCCGGATCGGCGCCGAGCAGGACCAGCAACTCGTCGAGCCGGTCGGTGGGGGCGAGCGTCTTGGCGGTGAAGTACTCCGCGATCGAGGTCTGTGACCAGCCGGTGCGGACCGCCAGGTCCCGGTAGGTCAGCTCGCCGTCCTGGCGGCTGCGGGCGTACCGACGACGCAAGCCGCGCAACAGTGTGGCCAGTTGCTGCAGCGTCTGTACTTGGGTTGCTTCCCGCTCCAGCGACTCGGCGGGGCTGTCTTCGGCGCGGTCGACCATCCCGGCCTCTGGTGAGGGCAATCATCCGACAGCGAAGCGTACCGAGATTCCGATGCCATTCAAAGCGATCGCCGTGGATTGCCGGCACCCGGTTGAAGCGCCGCTGCCGCCCACCGCAGGCCGAGAGCGTGGTGGCGGTGCAGATCCGATCATCGCCGGTCCCGGCGGTGCCCGCCGGACTACCGGGTGGTAGGGGAGCGGCCCGGCCGGTATGCTGCGGGCGCACAATATCGATTGCTAGCGATCTGCGGGGGTCTCGTGGCAGACGAGTCGGCACAGCGCATGTTCGCACCACCGGTGCAACCTGCCGGGGAAAAGACTGTCGATGCCGGGCCGCCGACACCCGTCCGGATCATCGAGTTATTCGCAGGTTTCATGGTGTCGAAGACGTTGTTCGCGGCGATCGAGTTCGGCTTCTTCGCCGCTGTCGGGCCGGCCGGAGCGACCCCAGCGGAGATCGGGGAACGCTGCTCCATCCCGGAGCGCAGCGCCCGAGCGATCGCCGACCTGATGGTCGACGCCGGGCTGCTGGTGCGAGACGGCGAGCGATTGCGCAACGCGCCCGACGCCGAGGCGTTCCTCGCCGGCCGCGGACCCTTCGACCTGCGGCCCCTGGCACGATACTGGGACACGGTGAGCTATCCGACGTGGGTCAACGCCGCGACGGCCTTCCGCACCCGGCGGGGCGTGCGCGGCGACCTCGATGAGGAGCAGGCCGAGGCGTACGAGTCCGCCGTCGCGCTGGTGACCGCGGAGACCGCCGCCGACCTCGCCCGGGAGTACGACTTCGGCCCGCACCGCCGGGTCCTCGACGTGGGCGGCGGGCTGGCCACCTTCCTCAAGCCGATCCTGGAGCGCTACGCCCACCTGACCGCGACGCTTGTGGAGTTGCCCGACGTCGCGGGCGTCGTCGCGCAGCAGACCGCGGCCGGTCCGCTCGCCGCGCGCCTGGAGGCTGTCGGCGCCGACTTCTTCGCCGACTCACTGCCCACCGGCCACGACGCCATTCTTGTTGCGAACGTGGTGCACCTGTTCGACCCGGAGCACATCGTCCAGCTGCTGCGCCGGCTGCGGGACGTGGTGACCCCGGACGGGCGCCTGTTGCTCGTGGACTGGTGGCGCACGGACGCGGCTCCGCACCCGTCGGCCCGGTTCGGCGCCGGCGAATTCCTCATGATCAGCGGCGGCGACCTCTACCAGGTGGACGATGTCGCCCAGTGGCTCGGCGAAGCCGGCTGGCGGTTCGTGGGCCTCCAGCCGCTCCCGCCGCCCTCCGGCGTCATCGTCGCCGAGCCGGCCTAGACGGGTTGCGGGCCGCCGAGGGTCAGCTCGATGCCGCCGACTCGAAGTGCTCGTGTAGCTTGTCCGCGGTTCCGTCACAGCCGTGGTATGCCGGATGGCGATCGCCTGCTGACCCGGCGGTCACTGGTTGGCGACCCACTCGCGAACGGCGAACGCGAACGAGCTGAGCCGAGATAACGTCCGCGCATCGAATGTCGGCCGGTTCCGATCGAGCCGGAGGAGCCGCACCGAATGGTCGAGGAAACCAACGGCGCCCGGCGGCCGGGGGCGCGCATGATCTTGGGGCATGTTGGTAGCCTTCAATCAAGCAGGTGCCCTTCATGACGGGTCGGCAGGATCTTCGGCAAGCCTGTGCCCTGATCGGACGGCGTTTCTGCGTTCCCGGCGCAGGCCATGGACAGCCCCGCAACGAGCCGAGGCTCAGCATCACCGCCGACCCGCCGATCAGTGCGTAGAGAACTGCTTGATGGAGGCGGCAGCCAGTTGGGCGAAGGACTGCTGTATCAAAGCGCGCGCACGCGGGTACTTCGGATTTCCGCGGGCGCCGCCGGCGCGACCGCCATCCGTAAGGAGTATCGCGGGCCGGGCGCGGCCGAGCGGCGCCGGCACGAGCTGACCATCGTACGCCGGCTGGCCGGCGTGTCGGGCGTACCGCAGCTGCTTCCCGAGCCCGACGGCCGGGAGGCGACCCTGCTGGCCGACAGCGGCGGCACGTCGCTTGTCGCGAGCCTCGCCGAGGCGCCCATGGACGTGCCCGAGCTCCTCGACTTCACCATCGAGCTCATCAGCGTGGTGGCCGGCGTGCACCGGCGCGGCGTCGTGCACAAGGACATCAACCCCGCCAACATCATCGTGGTCCGGTCGGGCAGCGGGCAGCGCCGCCACCCCGTCCTCGTCGACTTCGACCTGGCCAGCACGTCCGCCGAGGAGCGGCCGGGTTTCTCGCACCTCCGCGACGTCATGGGCACGCTGGCATACATCGCACCCGAACAGACCGGGCGCACCGGGTGGCCCGTCGACCAGCGGGCGGACCTGTACGCCCTGGGCTCGACCCTCTACGAGCTGGCCACCGGATCGCCGCCGTTCGGCCACAACGACGATCCGCTGGAGCTCACGCATGATCAGCTGACCCGTGTCCCGGTGCCGCCCTCACAGATCAACCCGAAGGTGCCCGCCGCGTTCTCCGCAATCGTCGGGCACCTGCTCGAGAAGGAGCCCGACCGCCGTTACCAGAGCGCCGAGGGAGTCCTGCACGACCTCCGCCGGCTCCGGGACGCCTACCCGGCCGCGGCGGACGGGACCTTCACACCGGGGCGTCGAGACTTCCCGTTGCGGCTGCCGCCACCCACGCGGCTTGTCGGGCGTACACCGGAAATCGAGCTGCTGCGGCAGTGCTTCCGCGAGTCGGTGGCGGGCCGTTGCCCCGGGGCGCTTGTCTGTGGGCAACCGGGTGTCGGCAAGACGAGCCTCGTTGATCAGCTGCGCCCGATGGTGACCGCCGCCGGCGGCTGGTTCGTCAGCGGCAAGTTCGACCAGTTCCGGCAGGGTGGGACGGCCGACGCGGTCCGGCAAGCGATGCGGGCTCTGGCCCGCATGCTGCTCGCCGAGCCGGAGGACCGGCTCGCCGTGATCCGGGAGCGGTTGCGCGAGGCGCTCGGCGCCGACATCGGGCTTGTGACGACCGATCCGGAGTTCGAGGCTCTGCTGGGCCGGCCCCCGGAGGTCGCGGTCGCGGATCCGCGAACCGCTCAGGCCCGGCTCAATCAGGCCTGTCTCGCGGCGCTCAAGGCTCTGGCCAGCACGGCACGGCCCATCGTCGTGGTCATCGACGATCTGCAGTGGGCCGGCCCCGCCTCAGTCGGTTTCGTCGACGCGGTCCTGAGCTCGGGTGGCCTGCCCGGCGTGCTGTTGGTGTGCGCGTATCGGGAAGCCGAGGTGAACGACGCGCACCCGCTGTCCGCGGCCCTGCCCCGGTGGCGCGACCAGGGCCGTCCGCCGGTGGCCGTCCGGCTCGCGAACCTCGGCTCGGCCGACGTCTGCGAACTGCTCGGCGAGCTGTTGCGGCTGCCGGCGCGCGACGCGGACGCGGGCTCGCTCGCCGAGGTGGTCCGGGAACGCACCGACGGCAACCCGTTCGACACGGTGGAGCTGGTGAACGCCCTGCGCCGGGAAGGCACGCTGATCCCCGGCGAGGACGGCTGGACCTGGGATCCGGCGGCGCTGCGCAGGCACGTGGGGCGCAGCGACGTGCTCGAGCTCATTGGCGCCCGCATAGCCGCGCTGCCCGGGCGCACCCGCGAGCTGATGTCGGCGATGGCCTGCCTCGGCGATGAGGTGGAGTTCGACGTGCTGCGCGCCGCCGCGAGTGACACGGCGGACGCGGAGCTCGACGACCTGCGCGGGGTGGCCGGCCCGCTGGCTCCGGCGCTGGAGGGCGGGCTCCTGGTCGCCGAGCACGGCGCGGCCACGTCGGTGCGGTTCCGGCACGACCGGGTCCGGCAGGCGGCGTACGCGGGAATGACGCCGGCGGGCCGCCGGGCCCGCCACCTCGCGCTTGCCCGCAACCTGGTCCGACATCCGGAGTATGCGGCGGTGGCCGCCGAGCAGTACCTGCCCGCGGCCGGCGAGGTGACCGACGAGCACGAACGGCGGCTCGTGGTCGAACTCCTCACGGTCACCGCCGGGCGGGCGCGGCTGCTGGCCAACTTCGACCTGACGGAACGGTATCTGAGCGCGGCGGACAGCCTCCTGGCCGCCGATCCGGCGGCGGACGACGACCTGCGCCAGCGGCTGGAGATTGAGCGGCACACCGCCCTGTTCGGTCTCGGCCGGCTCGAGGAGGCGGACGAGTTGTACGCCCGTGTCGCGCCCACCGTCGATCCCGTCCAGCGCTCCCAGCTCACCGTGATCCAGATCAGCAGCCTCGCCCACCGGGCCCGCGCGCAGGAGGCGGTGGACCTCGGCGTGGGCCTGCTGGCGGACCTCGGGCATCCGCCGCCGGCGCCGCACGACCTGCCGGCCGAGATCGATCGCGGGATCGAGGAACTGCGGGTCTGGGCCGAGACCGGCAGTGCGGATGACGACCTGCGGCGGCCGGACAACGAGGACCCGCGAGTGGCCGCCGTCGCCGGCGTCATCTACCGCCTCATCCCGCCGTCGTTCTTCTGCGCGTCGCCGCTGATGCCGTGGTTCGTGACCGAGGCTCGCCGGTTGTGGGCCGAAGGCGGCCCGTGCGCCGACCTCGTCGGTGCGCTGGCGCACGCGGCGTACGTGAGCATCGGGCTGCGCGACGACTACCCGACGGCGTACGCCGCCGTGCGCCGGGTGCTGAAGGTCAGTCAGGCGCGCGGGTACGATCCGGCGTCGGGTCAGGCCGAGTTCCTCTTTTCGATCAGCACCGCGCCGTGGTTCGAGACTCTCGAGGAAGGGATACGGCACGCCCTGCACGCCCGGGAGGCCCTGCTGCGCGGCGGCGACCTCTACCATGCGTGCTTCACCTACTACGCCTCGATTCCCCAGATGCTGGACTGCGGCCCGCGGCTGGAGGACGTCGTCGCCGAGGCGGAGACCGGGCTGGCGTTCGCGGCGCGGATCGGCAACCATTGGGGCGCCACCACCATGATCGGCTGGGCGCAGGCCGCCCGCGCGCTGCGCGGCGCGACGGCCGCCTGGGGCAGCCTCGACGACGCCGGCTTCGACACCGAGGAACGGTATGCCGCGTTCGCCGGCAACCCGATCGCCGCCGTCAACCTGTGCGCCGCGCACGCCATGGTCGCGGCCGTCTTCGGCGACCAGGACACCCTGTTCGAGCGGTCCGCGGTCGCGATCCCGCTGCTCCCGTTCGTCACCACCACCCAGACAACCACCCTCGTGTTCCTGACCCGGGGGCTGGCTCTGGCCGGGCGGATCCGCTCGGCGGAGGCGTCACAGCGGCCGGCGCTGCTGGCCGAGTTCGACGACTGCCGCGCTTGGCTGGCCGCGCGGGCGGCGGACTGCCCGCCGACATTCCTGCACCTCCGTCACCTGCTGGAAGCGGAACGGGCCTGGGCGCTGGGCGAAACCGTGAACGCGCTACGGGCGTTCGACGCCGCCCGGCACGAGGTCTCCGCGTTGCAGCGGCCGTGGCACCGCGCCTACATCGCCGAGCGGCTGGCGATGTTCCAGTTCGCCGAGGACATGGAGCACGCGGGCCGGGCGACGCTGCGGGAAGCACTGCACCACTACGGCGAGTGGGGGGCGGCGGGAAAGACGGCTCAGCTCGAACGCGACTACCCGTTCCTGCTGGAAAGACAGGAGATACCTGCCGCGACCGTACCGGTGAGCCTGGACAGCAGCCACTTGTCGGCCGACGCCATCGACATGCTCGCAGTGGTACGCGCCTCGCAGGCGCTCAGCTCCGAGACCACGCTGGCCGGCCTGCAGAGTCAGGTCAGTGAGATCCTCGCCGCCTTGACGGGCGCCACCGGTGTGCGGATGGTGTTCCGCGACGTCGACGTCGGCCGATGGGTGATACCCGGACCCGCCGGCGACGACATGCTGGCCGCCGAGGAGGCGGCCGAAGCGGGCCTGTTGCCGATGTCCGCGCTGCACTACGCGGAGCGCACCCGCGAGGCGCTCCTCGTCGAGGATGCGACAAGGGACGACCGGTTCAGCCGGGATCCGTACCTGCGCGACCTGCCGGCCTGTTCGCTGCTGGTCGTGCCCATCGTCAGCCGCGGGGAGCTCCGCGCCATGCTGCTGCTGGAGAGCCGGAGCATCCGGGGCGCGTTCGGCTCGAGCCGGCTGGACGCCGTCGAGCTGATCGCCGGGCAACTGTCCGTGTCGCTGGACAACGCCATGCTCTATGCGGCGCTGGAGCGCAAAGTCGCCGAGCGCACGGTGGCGCTGCAGGCCGCCAACGACGAGCTCAAGACGCTCGCGGTCACCGATCCGCTGACCGGGCTGGCCAACCGCCGCCGGTTGAACGAGACGCTGGACGCCGAGTGGCGCGGCAGCCGCCGCCTGGGGGTTCCGATCTCTGTCGTCCTGCTCGACATCGACCATTTCAAGAAGTACAACGACCACTACGGCCACCTGCACGGCGACGAATGCCTGCGGCGGGTTGCCGACGCGATCAGCCGGTCGGTGCGGGGCACCGACATCGTCGCGCGGTTCGGCGGGGAGGAATTCGCGGTGGTGCTGCCGCGCACCGATTCGGCGACCGCGGCCGGGGTCGCCGAGCGAATCCGGACCACGGTGCTGGCGCTCGCCGAGGCTCATTGCCAGACCGATCTCGGGATCGTGTCCGTCAGCGTGGGCCACGCCACCGCCCTGCCGAACCGGATGGACAGCCACGAACATTTGATCAAACTGGCGGACGCGGCGCTGTACGAGGCGAAACGGGCGGGCCGCAATCGCGTGGTCGGGGCCGATCAGTTCGCCGCGGACGCCGGCTCCTCCGGCGTCGCGTAGCGCACTGGTCACCGAACTGCATACCCGAAGTCAAATCTTCGAATCTTCGCGGCGGCGGGCAACCTTTCCGGCCCCCCGGACCACTCAATGGCGTCCGGTCAGGCGCAAATGTCACGAGGAGACGAAAAGTGATGCTCCGCGGCCGTCGGCTGCTCTCGCGTCGGGGTGCTTGGGCGGTTGCCGTCGTCATGGCTGTCATCGCCGGCTCCGTTGTCGTGCTCGGCACGATGCGGGCGTCGGCGGGAACCCTGGATCTGAATGCGTGGTACGTGCTCGTCAACCGCAACAGCGGCAAGGTGCTGGACGACCGCAGCTTCGCCACGGACGACGGCGCGGCGGTGGTGCAGTGGGCGCGGCACGGCGGGGACAACCAGCAGTGGCGGTTCATCGACGCGGGTGGCGGGTACTACCGGTTGCAGAACCGGCACTCCGGCAAGATCCTGGACGACTACAACTGGTCGAAGACCGCCAGCACCGACCTCGTGCAGTGGAGCGATCTGAACGGCGCCAACCAGCAGTTCCAGATGGCGGAGTCGTCGGACGGCTACGTACGTTTGATCAATCGCTTCAGCGGCATGGCCGTCGAGGTCCAGGACGTCTCCAAGGCCGACGGCGGCAAGGTCGTGCAGTACCCGGACTGGGGCGGCGCCAACCAGCAATGGCAACTCGTCCCCGTCGGACGCGCCAGCGTGACGGCCACCGCGGGCGCCGACGGTACCACGCAGGCTACGAGCGGCACGCGCCCGTCGCCGGCGTCGTCTCCTGCGGCCGATGACGCAATGGCGGCGGTCGCCGCGATGCAGCCCGGCTGGAACCTGGGCAACGCTCTGGACGCCGTCGGCCCGGACGAGACCGCGTGGGGCAACCCGCGAATCACGAAGACGTTGCTGGACAACGTACGAGCTCAGGGATTCAACAGTATCCGGATCCCGGTCACGTGGAGCGCGCACCAGTCGGCAGCGTCGCCCTACACCGTCGACGCCGCTTACCTGGCCCGGGTCAAGGAGGTGGTCGACTGGGCGCTCGCCGACGGCTTCTACGTGATGATCAACGTTCACCATGACTCCTGGCAGTGGATCGAGAAGATGTCCAGCGATCACACGAATGTGCTCAACCGCTACAACGCGCTGTGGACGCAGATCGCCGCCACACTGCGGACCGAGTCGCCGAAGCTCACCTTCGAAAGCGTCAACGAGCCACGGTTCGCCGGCGCCTCCGACGCCCAGAGCGCGCAACTGCTCAACGAGGTCAACACCTCGTTCCACCGGATCGTGCGCCAATCCGGTGGCAACAACGCGACCCGGCTGCTGGTACTGCCGACGCTGAACACGTCGGCCGACCAGGGTCCGGTCAATGACCTGGCCAGCACATTCAAGCAGTTGAACGACCGCAACCTCATCGCGACGGTGCACTTCTACGGCTACTGGCCGTTCAGCGTGAACATCGGCGGGTTTACCCGGTTCGACACCCAAGCCGAGAAGAACATCCAAGACGCGTTCGACCATGTTTACGACGCGTTCGTAGCCAACGGCATACCGGTGATCACCGGCGAGTACGGCCTGCTCGGCATGGACTCCAACATGTACGCCAACGAGCAGGGCGAGACCTGGAAGTACCTCGAGTACCTGGGCTACTACGCACGCACGAAGAAGATCACCACCATGCTGTGGGACAACGGCCAGCACTATGACCGGAAGACGTTCCAGTGGCACGATCCGCAGCTGATCGCCCTCGTCAAGTCCGGCTGCTCGACCCGCTCCGGGACAGCCTCCTCGGACCTGCTCTTCGTCGCGCGGTCCGCCGCGATTACCAGCAGGACGCTTACCCTGAATTTGAACGGCACGACCTTCCAGGGGCTGCGCCTGGGCGACAGCGACCTGGCGAGCGGGGCCGACTACACCGTCTCCGGCAACCAGCTGACCCTGACGGCTTCGGCGCTCACCCGGCTGCTCGGCTCCCGGGGGTACGGCGTCAATGCAACCCTCCAGGTTCGCTTCTCCGAGGGCACCCCGTGGCGAATCAGCGTGATCACCTACGACACGCCGATCCTGTCGAACGCCACCGGAGCGACCGGCTCCTTCGCCATTCCCACACAGTTCCGCGGTGACCAACTCGCCACGATGGAGGCCAAGTACGCCGACGGCAGCAACGCCGGCCCGGACAACTGGACTCCGTACAAAATGTTCGATTCGTCGTTCGTGCCCAACTACGCCGGCAATGCGATCACACTGAAGCCGGCCTTGTTCGGGGAGGTCAAGGATGGGGCGCGGGTGACGCTCACCTTCCACTTCTGGAGCGGCGCGACCGTGACGTACATCGTCACGAAGTCCGGGGACCGGGTGACCGGTACACCATCCTGAGCAGCCAGAGCGGATGCGCGTGAGCAACGCCGCCCTCCGGCTACCCAGCGTGGTCGGCCCGGGCAGGGGCGCCGCCGGTACCGTACGGCGTCCCTGCCCAGCCTTGCGGCGGTTGCCGCGCGGCCTGTCGGGGCCGACGACGGTTCAGCTCGGGACCGCGGTGACGGCCACGCGACGCCTTGACGCCCACAGCACACGCTGTAATGTTCCGGCGTCGGGGTGGCCCGACACCACCGTTCAAGCCATGATGCCCGGCGATCTGGCCATCAGGGTGAGGATGCGCGGCGAGGACTGGACGAGGGCCTTGCAGACAGGTGGTGCCGCAGCCGGTTCGCACATGGAGGCCAACGGATGACGGAGGCGGCCGCGGACGCCGGGCGCGAGCACGCCTTCCACTCGTTCTTCGAGGCGCATCACGCGGAGCTGGCGCGCCTGGCATACCTGGTGACGGGCGAGGCGGAGGCGGCCGACGACTTGGCCGCGGATGCGCTGCTGGAGGTATGGCGGTACTGGGACCGGGTGGTCGCGGCGGACAACCCGGTCGGGTACGCGCGTGGGGTACTCGTCAACCTGGCCCGCAACCGGATCCGCCGGCT